>NZ_JBKGUA010000006.1:0-326031 GCF_046543485.1 Paraburkholderia sp. EG304
CGTCGTCTACAAGAAGGCACTGTATTCGGTGCCGTTCACGCTCGTTGGCAAGCAGCTGTGGCTGAAGGCGACCGACACGGTCGTGCAGGTGTTCCACCGCCATGAGCTCGTCGCGACCCATCCGCGCCTGCGCAAGCCCGGCGATCGCCACACGGTGCGTGACCACCAGCCGCCTGAAGCGCAAGCGTGGCTCGAGCACGATCCACAGTGGTGCCTGGCGCGGGCAAAGGATATCGGGCCAGCCTGCCACGCGCTCGTTCTCGCGATGTTCAACGACAAGGTGCTCGTCAACCTGCGCGGCGCGCAGGGCGTCTTGAGGCTTCGCGAGAAGGTCGGCGATCAACGGCTGGAGGCTGCGTGCGAGCGTGCGCTCGTGTTCGCCAGCCCCAAGTACCGCACTGTCAAGGCGATCCTCGACAAGGGGCTGGACAGCCAGCCCACCGCAGCACCAGCGCCGACGCCGGCGCCTGCCGACACCTATCTGAACGGCGGCCGCTTCGGCCGTGACCTCCATTCCCTTCTGATCCATTGAACGCCTATGCATCCCAGTCCAGAACTGAACACGATCCTCAAGCAGTTGCGCCTCTCGGGCATCCTCGACTCGCTCGAGCAACGCAACCGTCAAGCCATCGACGGGCAACTTGCCTACACGGAGTTCCTCGCCACGCTTCTGCACGACGAGGTCGCGCGGCGAGAGCAGAAGAAGCTCGGGGTGCGGCTCGCCCGCGCTGGCTTCTCCCTAGGCAAGACGCTCGAGAACTTCGACTTCGACCGCGTGCCCAAACTCAACCGCGCTCACATCTATGATCTCGCCGCCGGCCGCTATATCGACGAGAAGGTCTGCGTGCTGATGGTCGGCCAAACCGGCGTCGGCAAGTCGCATCTCGCGCAGGCCCTGGGCCACTGCGCCGCACGCCAGGGCCGCGATGTCCTGTTCATCACGCAAACCGAATTGCTCAAGAAGCTGCATGCAGCACGGGCGACTGAGCTCTATGAACGCAAGTTGCAGCAGTTCGTGCGCGTTCCGGTGCTGATCGTCGATGACTTTGCACTCAAACCCCTGCGTGCGCCCCACGACGAAGGCTTCCACGACCTGATCGCCGCCAGGTATGAGCGCGCGGCAACTATCCTGACGTCGAATCTCGACTTCAGCGAATGGGGCGACGCATTCCCCGACAACCGCATCCTCGGTGCTGCCACGCTCGATCGGCTACGGCACGGCGCCTACCGTGTCGTCATTGAGGGTGAGAGCTTCCGCAAGCCGAAACCGATGCCCGAAAACGGCGAAAACGTGGTTGCAAAATCAGGCAAAAAAACGCATTCTTGAGTCCCTTCGAAATCGCGTTTCGGGGCCATTCCAGGTGGCCTCATTACGCCGATCATCCCCGGCTCGATTACGCCGATCCGTGACAGGGGATTCCAATTACAAAGGAGACATCCAATGGCACTCACTCGTCGTGCATGGATTGCAGGCGCCGCCGGGGCCGTGGCCTCGAGCATTCTTCTGCCGCGTTTCGCGAACGCTGCCGAATTCACCTACAAATTCGCGAATAACCTTCCTCTCAATCACCCCGTCAATATCCGCGCCAAACAAGCCGCGGACAAAATTCGCGAGGAGACCGGGGGACGTGTCGACATCAAAATCTTCGCCAATTCGGCGCTCGGAACCGACCCGGACGTATTGAGCCAAGTTCGCACGGGAGGCGTGGAGTTCTTCTTGATGGGCGGCCTTCTGCTCGCGTCCCTTGTGCCGATTGCGAACATCGACGGCATCCCCTATGCCTTTCCCGATTATCCGGCCGTCTGGCGAGCGGTTGACGGCAAGCTCGGCCAGACCGTTCGATCGGAAATCGCGAAGTTCAATCTGATCGCGATGGAACGGCAGTGGGACAACGGCTTTCACCAGATCACCACGCGATCGAAGCCGATCCATACGCCCGACGATATGCCCGGCTTGAAGATTCGCACGGGCCCTAGCGCGCTGCAGGTCCAGATGTGTACGGCCCTCGGCGCCTCTCCCACGAGTTTGAGTTTCAACGAGCTCTATACCGCACTCCAAACCGGCCTGGTCGACGGCCAGCTCAATGCGTTGGTGTTGATCAAAGCTGCCAAGCTCTACGAGGTGCAATCGTACTGCGCACTGACCAATCACATGTGGAGCGGCTTTTGGTTTTTGGCGAATAAGGCCGCATGGGAGCGGCTGCCGGAAAACCTGCGCAATGTGATTGCCACTCATATCAACGCGGCAGCCGTGCAGCAGCGGGAAGATGTCGCGCTGTCCAATAAGACCCTGCAGCAAGACCTGGCCGCGCTCGGCCTGAAGTTCACGAGCCCCGATCCGGCGCCGTTTCGCGCGCGACTCGCGAAGGCAGGTTTCTACCGTGCGTGGAAGGATAAGCTTGGCGCTCCTGCCTGGAGTGTCTTGGAGAGCTACGCCGGCAAACTAGGGCCTGTTCACACTATTTGAGCCCGTCGACAATGAGGGCGAAATTGATGAACGCGAGGAACATCACGTCCAATTTGTCGAAGCGGGAAAAGATGCGGCGAAAGCCTTTGAGGCGGCGAAACAGGCGTTCCACTTCGTTTCTGCGCTTGTACATTTCGCGATCGTATTCCCACGGTTCAAGCCGATTGCTTTTCGGCGGAACCACCGGAATGAACCCCAGGTCGAGTGCGAGTTGTCGCGTCTCGTCGCCTTCGTACGCCTTGTCCATCAGCAGATGCAGTGGCCGATTGGGCGAGCCAAGGCTTTGCAACAGGGCTCGCCCCTCTGGCGCATCACCTG
Source organism: Paraburkholderia sp. EG304 (assembly GCF_046543485.1). NCBI lineage: Bacteria > Pseudomonadati > Pseudomonadota > Betaproteobacteria > Burkholderiales > Burkholderiaceae > Paraburkholderia > Paraburkholderia sp. EG304. The sequence goes on from NZ_JBKGUA010000006.1 coordinate 2,786, forward strand.
CCTGGCCAGCAGACAGGGCGAACGTTATGGCTGTTCGAGCATCCGCGGCAACCATATGAATCTTGGTGGTCCATCCACCCCGGGATTTTCCGATTGCTTGAGGTCCGTTTTTTTTAATGCACCGGTGCCATCAGGATGAACCTTTACCATCGTGCTATCCAGCGAGACCGCCTCGATCCTGATGCGAACGATCTGCTCACGCTGCAATTCAGTGAACACACGATCCAGCACGCCGTTGCGGGACCAGCGATTCATTCGCGTGTAGATCGTGTGCCATCGGCCAAAGCGCTTGGGCAGTCCGCGCCATTTGCAGCCATGCTCGGCCACATAAAGAATCGCATTGAGCACCTGCAGGTTTGTCAGGCTGACATTGCCGCGCTGTCGCGGCAGGCAATGCTCAATCCGCTGATATTGGGCTTCGGTGATTTCCATCACCGAAGTATACGATCAAGTACGATTAGTGTGAACAGGCCCTAGCATGAAAGCTCGATAGCCTGACAGCGCTCCGCCAATGCAAGTGGAGCGGCCGGATATGCGCGGCCGCTCCCGGGCGCACTCACCGCGCCGCGCGTTACCTATGCAGGCGGCGGAACCGACCGCCTCTGTCACTTTCGCATAGGCCATCGCCCTGTCAGATGGCGAGCACCGCTTCGCGAACACTCGATCGCGGATCATCGGCTATACCAGAACGTTCGCCGAACATCATGGTCGCGCGCTTGGTCAGGTCGTACGGTGACCACTCGAGCCCTTGAGCCGAAGGATTTCCCGTTCGAGCAAAGGCAGTCCACGCTCCGATCATCTGCTTGCTCACTACGCTCCAACGATGCTCAGGATCCGCCGCGGATCTAACGGCATCGGTGTCTTTCCCGTCCCAGGCTGTGGGGTAGTGCTGCACGCCGAATACGAATGGGATGTCAATTGCATGCGGCGCCCATTTCCCCCCGTAACACGGAGTCTCCCATGTGCATTCGTACATGTAGACAGGCGCGCCGCCCGCACGGGCGAGCATCTCCGCTTGCAGCACCGCATGCTTCCAGAAGCCGATATCCGTCGAAATTCTGACCAGCAATTCCCGGTCGTTAAGGCCAGGCATCTTTTCGCGGTAGAGGGGAATGAGCGGACGTACCTGCTGCTCGTCCGCCTTCCCTAGCACCGGAAACTTCGCGATTCTCGTGGCCAACACACCGTCATCGGGGATTGGCTTGGACAGCTCCTGATCAATGAACAGGACTGATTCGTGAGTGTTCGTTCCCACGATGATGGGAATGTCCTTCGACAACGCCGGTGCATGACCATCCCACAGGTGCGGCGGGATCACGATTCCATCCGCAACGGGTCCGTGCATCAGCAGTCCGTCGGGGAGCTCGGCACTCGTCAAGAACTGCTTGTACCAATCGAGCAGCGCGTTGGTGCTCAAACGTTGCAACGCCCGCACGTCGCCACGCCGTATGGCTAGCGCCGAATACATCTTGTCAGTGACTTCCGTTGCCTCGCTCGGATCCTTCTGGCGGAGTAGCGAACCGCTCTGAATGATCGCTTTGTGAAACAACCCTTTGGCCGCCGGCATGCCGAGCAACGCGGTGATCTTGCCGCCGCCACCCGATTCGCCAAAGAGCGTTACGTTGTCCGGATCTCCCCCGAACGCGGCGATGTTTTGCTGGACCCACTTCAGCGCAGCAACAATATCCAAGTGGCCGGCGTTTCCCGAGGTCGCAAACTCATGGCCGGCGTCATCGCCAAGGAACGTGTAGCCGAAGAGGTTGAGCCGGTGGTTAATCCCCACGGTCACCACGTTCCCCAATCGAGCGAGGTTCTCGCATTTATAGAGGGGCGACGATGCGGACCCGAAAATATAGGCCCCACCATGAATCCACACCATCACCGGCAGGCGCGATTGCGCGTTTGCCCCTTCGGGGGCGAACACGTTAAGCGCCAGGCAGTCCTCGCTCGATGGGCTGCTATCGAGCCATGCCGGATAGTCCAGGTTGACTTGCGGGCACTTGTTACCCAGCGCCAGCGCGTCGCGCACACCCGTCCACGGAACGACAGGCTGGGGCGGCAGGAATCGGTTAGCTCCGGCGGTCGAGGCGCCATAGTGGACGCCTTTGAACTCGGCGACACCGCGGCTCACTCGGCCCCGAATCTTCCCATTCGCGGTCGTAACGGTACGGAACTCCGAGTGGGTTGCCGCTACGCTGAAGCCGGGTACTGCCATCGCGACACCGGCCGCCGCGATCGCCCCACCCACCTGCAAAAACTCGCGGCGGGTAAGCGCGCCGCCCCGGCGAGCATCCTCGGCATTCTTCCGATGCGGGTCTGTCATTGCGTTGTCCTTTTTCTATGTTTTTGCGCCGCTCACTTTCATGAGAAAACGATTGAGCCATCGCATTGAAAGCGGCCTGCGACACTCCGGCCTCCGCCCCGCCTGGTCGTCAGCACGGAACGGAGCGCCACGTCATTTGAGAATGCCCGCCTGCGAGAAAAGCACCGGCTTTCCGCCGCTCGTCACGCTCACAGCGGTAAGCGGCTCGCGCGCGGTACGCTGAGCTCCATGAAAGGTTTTGCCATCGTCATGACTCTCCAGCACGACGCCATCCAAAGCAGAGGCGAAAACAGTGCCGTTAGGCCCGGTGGAAAGATCTGTGACCGAACTTTTGAAATCGACCGTCGAATGGGTCCACGTACTCGCGCCGTCATCGCTTCGATAAATATTTCCCCGCAGTCCTCCAACGAGGACGGCGCCGTCCGGCAGGACTAGGCCGGCCCACAGTGAGCCCTCATAGCCTGTCTGGACATACGACCACGTTGCGCCGCCGTCGGTGGATCGAAGAATCAGCCCCTGTTCGCAGGACACGTAGATCCGCTCCTTGTCGTCTCCGAAGACGGAGAAGAAATTGCGATCGGCCTTCTTGGCGCCGGGCGGTATCGGAGCCTTGATCACTTCCCAACTCGAGCCGCCGTCCATCGTTTGAAGCATCAACGACCATAGGCCCACCGCCCACCCGTTTTGACGGTCCTTGAAATACACGCTGAAAAGAGGCTGATCAACGGAGAGATCCTTTCGCTGAAGCGCCCAGTGCTCGCCGCCGTCGGTGGTGTGAATGATCACGCCCCCGTGGCCGACTGCCCAGCCATTGTCGCGATCGACGAACGACACGGCCGTCAGGGTAGTGTCGACGGGCACGGCCCGGGCCTGCCGGAACGTGGCGCCGTTGTCGTCCGACAGCGCGACAACGCCGTGATCGCCGACGGCGACGATGCGCCCCGACGATGTCCGGGCTGAACCGAGCATTTGCGTCGTCTGAAGTGAGGGGCTAGGCTCGGCAGCATGGATTTGAATTTCCGCCTTGCCCTTGATGGGGGGCAAGTCATCCTGGGCTGCCAATGCGAAGCCGCTGGCCATGAGAGCGAAAAAGCCTACCGCAACCGTCTTAATTTTCAATTCACTAAACATTTTTCGCCTCTCGTCAGTGGCCGACGACACTAGGGGCACGGACCGGCTTGCGACGCGGGAAAATCCGTTCGAGAACCACGGCCAGTGCGGGCAGCGCGGTCATCGCCATAATGAGGTTAACAATGAACATGAACGCCAGTAGTTTGCCCATATCCGCCTGGAATTTGAGGCTCGAGAAACTCCAGGTGGCCACACCGATTGCGAGCGTGATGGCGGTGAAGATCGTCGCCATCCCCACTTCGAGGATCGCGTGCTCGAGCGCATCGACGATGTTTTCTCCCTCCGCCAGGTGCGACTGAAGGCGGTTGTAGATGTAGAACGCGTAATCGACGCCAATCCCCACGGCCAGCACCATCACCGGCAATGTCGCCACCGTCAGGCCGATCTGAAACTCCTTCATGAACCAATAGCCGATGAACGTACCGACGGTGAGCGGCAGGCAGCACGCCACCACCGCCCGCAGATCCCGATACACGAAGAAGACGAGAAGGATGATCGCGGCGTACACATAAAGCATCATCGGCAGCTCGCTCTTGGCGACTTCGTCGTCGATCGCAGCCAGTACGCCCGCGTTGCCCGCTGCTAGGCGAATCCGCACGCCCGGCGTCGCATGTGCGTCACGGAATTGCTTCACTGCGTCGATCACACGATTGATCGTTGCGGCTTTGTGATCGGAGAGATAGAGATGGATTGCCGTCATGCTGCAATCCTGGTTGAGGTATCCCCGCACCCGCCCGATTTCCGAACTGAGGCTGGCGTAGTTGCCAGCATCGATCGGAATCACGCTCATTTTCGGATTACCCTCGTTGTACCCCTGGCTATAGGACCGCAACATGCCAGGATAAGAGGCGATCGAAACGACACCGGGCACCGTTTGCAGCGCGTAGGTCAGCTTATCGTCGAACATGCCGACGCCCGGAGTTTCACACGAATTCTCCGGCGCCTCGACTACGACAGAAAGCCAATCGAGACCCATGTCGAAGTTGTTGGCAATCGACACCGCATCGCGATTGAACCGCGAATCGGGCCGCAGCTCAGGCGCACCGGGCTGAAGCGTCCCGACGACCCGATCACGGCTTTCCCAAACTGCAGCCGAGAACACCCCCGCGAGGATCAGCAGCGTGCAGATTGCGTTGCGCGGCTCCGCGACGCGGGAAAGGACTCGCAACCAATTCGAGCGCTGCTCGCGCCGCTTCATCATCGAGTCGGCGTAGTTCTGATCGAAGTCGAAGTACGAAGCCGCCAGCGGCAACATGACAAGGTTGGTCAGGATTTTGTATCCCACGCCCAGCGCCGCCGTGATGGCCAATTCACGAATCATCGGAATCGGGATCAGCAACAGCGTGACGAACGAGACAAACGCCGTGACCAGCGCCAACGTGCCCGGGATAAGCAGACCGCTGAAGCTCGTTCGTGCAGCCTGCATGGAGGTCTTTCCATGCGCGAGTTCGCGGGTGATGTAGTTGATCTGCTGAACGCCGTGCGACACGCCGATGGCGAAGACCAGGAATGGGACCAGCACGCCCAATGGGTCAAGCCCGAAACCCAATAGCCTCAACGAGCCGAATTGCCACACCAGCGAGCTCAGCGAACAGGCAATCGGCAAAATGGTGAAGCGAATCGAATGACAATACCAGTAGACGGCAAGACCCGTCAGCAGCAGGGCGATCGCGCAAAAAACCAGCACCGATTTGGCGCCATCGGCGATGTCGCCGATCTGCTTCGCGAAGCCGATGATCTGGACCTCGTAGTTCGCGTTCTCGAACGGTTTGCGAATGTCGCGTTCCAGAAGATGATTGAACGCGATGTAGTCCAGCTTCTTCCCGTCCCGCCCGATCTCCGCGAGCTCGGCCGTAATCATCGCCGCCTTGCCGTCACGGGATACCAGCGAACCGACAAATCCACCCTCGACCGTCGAACGATGGATCTGCGAGATCATTTCCGGCGTCAGCCCATCCGGCGTGATCGTTCCCGGGATCAACGGCTGCGAGCGAAAACCCTCTTCCGTGATTTCGTTGACGAAGCTATTCGGCGTCCAGAGCGACTGGACGCCAAGCCGGTCGACGTTCGGCAGATACACCACTGCTTGCGTGATAGCCGCTAACTGGGAGAGCCCCTCCTTCGTCCAAAACGTGCCGTTACGCGCGCGCAGCACGACGGTTAGACGATTCGCGGAGAAAAGATTCGCGCGATATTTATTTAGGGTCTTCACGTACTCGTGACCCACTGGTATCTGCTTTTCGAAACCGGCGTCCATTCTTAGCTGAGTCGCAAAGAACGCCATGACGGCTGTAAAAAGCAGAAACACGCCCAAGACAAGCCCGCGGCGCCGAAACAGCCAATTTTCGATTCGTTTGATACGTCGACTTAACACTATGCTCTCCTAAGACGGGCCCAACGAACGCGGGCCCGTCGTGCCCTTCCAGCGCTTACCAGTTCCGCGTCACGAACAGGCCGACAAAGTTTCGGTCTGCGTAAGGCTGACTGATCGCGTTCCCACCAAAAAACATCGTATAGTTCAGGCCAGCCTGCCAGACTGTCGGATTCTGGTTAAAAAGCACGTATAGATTCACAGATTTAGCTCCTTGCTCATAGTTTGCGGACAAACTTGGCGTATTCCCTGTTAGGGCAGCAGAGAAGGTCACACCTGGCGTGACTTGCCAACCATGAATCAAAGTGCCGTCATACGTCCAGTTGAAATCAAGCGTCACCCCCGTCGAAAGCGCGGTCCCCTTGCCGGTCGCGATAGGGTAGCCCAGGTTCGAACTTGTCAGCCATGTCCCATACCCAGCAGCGGGAAGCTGGTATGCCGGAACGCCGTTCACCGTGCGGTAGAATTTCGAATCCGGACTAAGGCCCGGATAGTCGATTGCGGTGAATTCGGCAGTAAAGACGGCCATGTCCGCGCCCAGATACCGAAGGAACGGATACGACGATTTCGTCAGGTTCAATTGGCCGTTGATGTCAAACTGGAATTTCTTCATGTCGGTGTACGCGTTGCACGTTCCCGCGACCCCGTTTGTGTTCGCATCGGCCGGACCACCCACCCCGTAGCAGCCAGTGAGCGCGACAGCATCACGCGGACGATAGGAAAGCTCGCTGCCGATCGCCCAGTCGCCCAGCGAGAAATTCGTGCTTACCCCGAAGAGCTGACGATTCCGCAAATAGGAGAATTGTGCCGTGCCATTTGCCAGATTGGTGAGAACCGGCGTTTTGTCCGTGTAGTTCTCGTAATAGAACGCGAACGTCGCGTCGATGAAGCTCGGTCGGTATCCCACCTTCACGCCGAACTGTGGCTTACTGCTTGGCAGATTGTTGGTAAAAGGAACCCCAATCGGGTTAGTCGGGAGATTCGTATACGCGCCATTAACAAGGTTTGCATTGGTCGCATCCAGGGTGCCGTTGCTAACGTGGTTGCCGCCCGCAATCGTCGCGGCGTCAATAGCGCCCACATTGAAATTGCTACCGCTGATCGATGCTGGCTGCGCCCCACGACCAAACACATCGGAAGCGGACCAAAAACCGCCAACGGGCGGATACCGGTTCCCAACCCACTGCCACTGGTAATAGGCTTCGGTCGAGAATCCCGCAGGTAGGCTGCTCGCAAAGCTAACCATCGGGGCGGGTAACAGCGCCTGCTTCAGCTGCGTGCCTGGAACAAGCAGTTTTTGTATGTCCAACCCGTTTGTCGCATTAATGCCGCCAGAGGCGAAATAGCTCTCGCCCCAGTTGATGACCTGGTTACCGACACGGACGTGCGCTCGCTGATCTCCAAGGTGAAAGTCCTTTTGCCCCCACAGATCAAGCAGTCGCACGTCGCGGACGAGTTGGTTATATGCACCGGGAGATAGCTCGGTCCGTTCCGTATGTGCGGCCGCGAAATCATACGTGCCGGTACCGCGAATCATGAATTTGTATCCTTCTGACGGCATCGTCAAAAGCAGCTCGGACGTGAGACTCAGGTAGGCACTCGTCGGCTGGTACTTTCGGTAGTTGAGGTCGCCGTCGTCACCATTCGACCATTGAGCAGTGTTTGCCGCACCAGCACAATTAGCGGAGTTGGGGTCTCCCGTCAGTGAGCAGCTAGGATTTTTGGTCCGCACCGAAATGCCCCCGGTCGCGTTCGTATTCCACTGACCAGTCAGATCGCCAAACCCTGTACTAAATGAATACGCAGATGCCTGCCTGCTACCTAAGGCAGAAAATACAATCAGCATGCCTAAGCTTAATACCTTCCGTTTCACGTTTCTCCCCTGCCAGTTGTTTTGTTGCGAATTTTCTAGATACCCGAGTGCTGTCTATTTGCTGAGCGGCACTCTGAGTTTATACGCTCAACACATACCCATTCGCGCCCGTCTCCGCCTTGCTTCACCCTGATTCATCACTCACGCATTCATCTAAGGCAAGACATCTCTGCACTGCAGACATTTTCCCCAAGGAAGCTAGAACTGGCCGCCTCCTTGGGTTTCTTTGCATTTATCGATTCACTGCGCGCTGACGGCCTGCAAGTTTTCCCCAGTAAAGAAACTGTCGGTGAGGCGACGATCTTCTTTCGCGTCCCTGATGTTCTTGAAGTCCTTGCCGGTGCCCACAACCGTCATATCGATAACGTACCGCCCGTTGACCAAGTCGTTCTGTACGAACCCGTTCAGATTGCAAGCGCCAAGATCCCACTGCGGCGTAATGTCGTTCTCCTTGGCCTTCCACACCTTGCCTTGCGCGTCGTAGTCGTCGCCGACGGCTGCCATCCAGCTGTCCTCGTCGATATAGATGACCTTCTTCGGCGTCGAATGCCGCATGCCGCTCTTGACCGTCCCGACAACCTCCCACACGCGATGGAGTTCGTAGCGGCGGAACTCAGGGCTGACGAAATGGGGCTTGGCGACGTCGGAGAACTTGGCCCGCACGTTCTGCATGGCAAAGACGTTGTAGGGGATGTAGATCTCCTTCTTGCCCACCAACTTCCAATCGAAGCGATCGGGGTTGCCGCCGAAGATGCCCGGCGAATCGATCGTGTACTCGTTCTCGTACCCAATCATCGGAGCATCGTATGCGTAGGCAGGAAGGCGTCGCACCCGTCGCTGACCTGTGAAGTAATAGAACGTATCCGTGTCCTTACCGAAGTAATAGCGCTGGATCGTTCCCTGCCCCGCGAGAGCGGCCGGCGTGCTGTAGACGTAGTACGCGCCGTACTGGAACCCGCCGCTGTCGCTAGGGCTGTGCTTTCCGACATCTCCCCACGGGAAGTAGCCGACCGCTTCCGAATGAAAGTCGATCGACTGGTCAGATCCGGCGCGCGGAGAGAGATACGTGAAAATGTCGGGGTAGACGGTGCCGGCGCCCTGGTAATGCGTCAAGAAGTTCCACATGGCTTGGATGCCGTTCTGAGGCTGCGGAAACGGCACGCCCGGCAATACCGCCGTTTTCAGCGACCACCCGTCACTGGCGATTGCCGACTTTGACGCCCCTTCCTTCGTGTTCTCCGCCACGTTGTCAGGCACGCCGCAATCGCGATGCGTCTGATAAACGGGCATCGTGTAGCCAGGCACTTTCTTGAGCAGCTCGATCTGGCCGGGCGTCAATTTGTCTGCATACTTATCGACGTTGGACGAGTCGATTACGAACAGCGGCTTTTCGTCCTTGTATTTCCAAAAGTCTTCACGGTTTTTCCCGTAGCTCCAGTTCCCCACCGGCTTGGACTGCCCTTCGAAAGCCGGGATCTGCCCGTCCTTGCTTCCCGCCTTCTCGGCGCCAGTGACAGTCAAATCTTGCCCGGGTTGCGCGACGTCAGCCGCCGTGACCGGCACCGCACTGATCGAAAAAAGCGCCAGCGCTGTGAGCGCAAACACCGACTTCCTGATCTTCATGGCCTTCTCTCCTCTTTAAGAACCCTAATCCCATCATCAGACTGGCCCACGTCGATCGCGGCGCCCGCAAGCACCATCACCGCTGCCTCGCCGACAATCCGATCACGCCGTTTATTCTGACTGGTATGCATTTAGACTGACTGGTGAGTATGTAAATCGACCAAAAAAAACAGCGCAACGTTTTGGCTGTCCTTAGTGCCCTCACCACCGGCTCGACACTTCGTGCCTGACCCACAAACCTCGCGCCTCCGATGCTCCAGCTTACGGCGCGACTGTAGCGTACGTACCCATCGCCCCTTACTCAAAATCTACGACAACGAATATTTTGATACAAGCTTTTTTTTCACTCGCCCGTCATGCGTCTGCAGACCGGCTCTGGCAAAGGGCGCGCACGCTGCTAGTACTTGCCCTAGTGACGCTCGATCCTCTATCTAGCGAGGCCGATTAGCACGTCGATCGCCGGGCAAGTCCTACTGCGGTGTCACGACTACCTTGCCCACTCTGTTCCTATCGGAGAGCGCGATCATCGCCTCTTTTGCTTGCGCCAGCGTGTATCGCCTTACCGCCGGCCCGATGAGATCCCCGCTGACAACGGCGTCAAACAGCTCGCGAAGGTTGCGCGCAGCATGATCGGGCGATGCGGCAACGAAATGTCTGATGTCTACGCCTATCAAACTTGCGCTCTTTAAAAGCGCGAGATTCACGGGAAGCGCGGGTATCGCACCAGCTGCAAAGCCGATCACCAAATGGCGGCCGCCTTTTGCCAACGCGCGAAACATCGACTCGAACTGTTCTCCCCCCACGGGGTCGACGATGACATCGATAACGCCCGCTGGGCCCTTGCTCTTGAGCTGATCCCGCATCTCCGAACCGGAGCAGCTGGACGAAATGACATCGCTTGCGCCAAGTGCGATTGCGCGGCCGGCCTTCTCGGCCGAAGACGTGGCGGCAATGACTTTACCGCCGAGACTTGCGGCGATCTCGACAGCGGCCGCTCCGACTCCACCCGCGGCGCCGAGGACGAGGACGCGCTCGCCGGCCATCAACTTGCCCCGTTCGACCAATGCATAATGCGCTGTCTGATAATCGACCAGCATGGCGGCAGCCGTCACGGCGCTCAGTTGTGTGGGGATGGGCTGCACGTCGCGAGCCGGCGCTCGTACAAATTCAGCCAAGCCCCCACCCAACTGCCAAGTCGAAACGCGGTCTCCAGGCCGAAACGTCGTTACGCGATCGCCCACCGCCTCGATCACGCCGGCAATCTCCCCACCGGGGACATACGGCACGGTAGGCTTGATCTGATATCGACCAGCCAAGATAAGCCCGTCAACAAATCCCAGCGCGGTGGCCTCCACCTTGATGACGACATCGTCCTCGTGCGGTTTCGGAACGCCCACCTCCTCAAACGCCAGTTCGTCGATACCTCCGAGACGCGCCGCCGACAATTGCAGCATTCTCTTCTCCCAAACGTCGTCTGATCGTCAGCAGGTTCAGGTCTCATGCGCCGGCATCCTGAACACCGACACCAACTTGACGAGATCTTGCGCTTGGTCCCTCAGGCCTTGCGTCGCCGCCGCACTCTGTTCCACGAGGGCGGCATTGCGTTGCGTGTTGTCGTCGATACCTCGTACGACCGCATCGAGCTGCGTCACCGCCTTCTCTTGCTCCGCACTCGCAGCCGAGATCTCCCCAACGATTGCAGCGGCCCGTTGGATCTTCTCGACGATATCGTTCATCGTCGTACCAGCCTCGTCGGCCAGACCGGTTCCGTGGGTCACCAAGTCTTGATTGGTTGCAACGAGTTCTCTGATTTCTTTCGAGGCCGACGCGGATCGCTGCGCCAGATTACGCACTTCCGCGGCAACGACAGCGAATCCACGACCGTTCTCGCCCGCACGCGCGGCCTCTACCGCTGCGTTAAGCGCCAAAATGTTCGTCTGAAAGGCAATGGATTCGATCAAGCCGACGATGTCGGTAATCTCCTTCGAACTCTCGCGGATGCGGCGCATGGTCGTCACCACTTGCCCCACTGCGTCGCCCCCTTTCGCTGCGGCGACGGCGGCGTCGGACGCTAGTGCATTCGCCTCGAATGCGTTCGACGAGTTCTCCTGAATCGTTGCCGCGAACTCTTCCATCGATGCGCTGGCCTCCTCTACCGCGGCAGCCTGCTGAGACGTCCGTCCGCTCAGATCCTCGTTGCTCTCGGCAATTTGCGTCGATGAAACAGCGATGCTCTCCGCGTTGTGGCGAACCGTCGACACGATGCGCCGCAAGCTCTGCTGCATGGTCGCCATCGCCGCCATCACGCTCGATGTATCCCCTTGCGCCAAGGAAACGCTTCCTGTCAAATCACCTGCCGATACGCGCGACGCAATGCGTTGAGCGGCCTCGGGCTCCCCGCCCATCGGCCGTAGGACGGAGCGATCGATGCTAAGCGCCAGCAACATCGAGACAGCCAGTATGCTGAGCACGCACATCGCCGCAGCCCACGCGCGTTGCTTCGCCACGCCCGCTAGCACCGCCCGCTCGGGGACCGTGACGACAAGCGACCAAAACGTGCCAGTTTTGCCGATCGGAACCGGAATCATCATTCTCAGCACGTTCTCGCCGTCGAACGTGGTGTCGGTCACGAGCCGCCTCCCTTCACGAGCGGCCGCACGTTGTTCGGGGTCGAAGCTTTCGCTCACGGAGAGCTTGCCCGCGCCTCGTCCATCGGCGATCTCCTTGCCTGTCTGCGATACCAAGCTGATGAATCCGGCGCCGAAGGGGCGGATGCGCTCGAGTTCCGCCTGCAGCTTCGGGAAGTAGAGATCAACGCCCGTCACGCCGAGAAACTTTCCGTTCTCGAACATCGGAACCTCGATGAACGACAGCAGGACATCGAGCCCCCCCGTCTTGTACATGCTCGGCTCCATGACAATATCGTGCCCCGTGCGCTGGGGCAGGCGGTAATACTCACCATCCGCTGTGTCGAGGTCATAGTTGAGCGCTGGCTCGAGCGCAAGTTTCCCCGTGTATCGGCCCCACGTCGGAACGAAGCGGCCGGCCTTGTCATCGGCCGCCGTCTTTCTCACGAACTCACTATCGCGGCCGTCGAAGGCGTTGGGCTCCCAAATCGTCCACACCGCCAGATAATCGGGATTCGCTTCCGCGATACGCCGCATGAAGTCCACCGCCAATTGCCGGCTGGCCCCGCCTTGAGCGCGATCGGCGGCGAGAAACTCCGCGAGTTGATGGGCCGTGCTGCTTGCGCCGTTCAACTGCGCTTCGATACTTGCCGCGGTCGAGTCAGCCAATTGCTCGGTGTACATCAGCGCTGAAGCCTGTTGCGCTTCCGTGGACTGCCATGTCAGCAACGAGATGCTGATCACGAAACCCATCAAGACGGTCACAACCGTGACCGCCAATAACCGCGTCCGCAGGCTCCACGACGACGGACTGACGAACGCCGTCGCACTGCGATTCGCAAAAATCTCATCCTTCCCCGATGTCACGATCTTGCTCACCTTTTAGCGTTCCGCTTTTTTGTTGTGTCGATTACGTATGGCAAGGGCTTTCTTTATCTTGTAGAGCGGGCATTGACCTCAGGCTGGTGTAAGCCATTGCAAGCGGGTTCCTTTCCGGTGGAAACACGCCCCACCCGCCGTCTCCGTGATAGAAGAAGAATATCGTCAGCGGATTGGCCAACTGCGGCGCCTCCAGTCGGACGAAACGCCAACCCTGTGCGGTACGCCCGAATCCCGTTAGCCGCGCCGGCCTCGCGGCTGTCGGCGCGAGCCATTTGTCGACCAGTGAACGTAAGGATTTCCGTTCGGCGTCCATCATTGTCACCAGGTGTCACGTACATCTATCAAGCATCTCCGACAGCCATCACGAATCGATCGGCACGTCAGAGTTCCGACTAGCTCGCAACGATGCAAGCTAGCCCGCAACGTTATTTTTGATTCAGGCACTGCAGACCAGTCGGTCGACTCATATCTTTTGGCGGCCGATCGCGGCGTATACTTCCGGCTTCGTCGTTTTCAAACGGCGCGCGTACAGGCACCCGGCGATCAGCGTGCCGAAGATGAGCGCCAGCAATGTCTCAGCAGTCTTCATGTCGCCCGTCAGCACATTCATATTGACCGTCGCCAAATAGCCGACCACCGACAACAAAACGAAGCTGATGAACGGCGCCACCTTGCTTTTGAGAACGTTCGCGCCGCTTGGCTTGCGCACGAAAAACATCAATACGGAAAGCGAAGTCAGAATCAAGAGCATAAGAAGCGCATAACCTCCAACTCCAGTGAGTGCGCCGTACTCGGCGTACGGCTCGACACCGCGCTTGATCTCGATCCCCATTATCGCGAGCATGAGGACACTCACCATCATCGACGCGCGGTACGGCGATCCGTGACGCGCATGCACCGCTGCGCATGCGCGCGGGGCCGTGCCGTCAATGCCGAGGCAGTAGATGTATCGCGACAGAATGTTGTGCAGCGCCAACAGACACGCGAAGATACTCGAGCACAAGAGCGCATTGACAGCCTCCAGACCGGCCTTGCCCAAATACGTGCCAATGCTGTCAAGGGCTACGGTCGATGGATCCGCGCTCGCCTTGGCAAGTGCCGCGGCGGGCCCGTAGCTGCAGATCAGGAAATAAGACGCCGAGGCGAACAACACCGCCAAAACGATCACGGCCGCGTAGGTGGCGCGGGGAACGGTGACGTCGGGGTTTCGCGCCTCCTCACGGAAAACGGCCGTCGCCTCGAACCCGGCGAAACTGGTCACGGCAAAAAGAAGACCGAGCCCAAGGGAGCCCGATGTCACCGCACCCGGCGTCACCCAAACCGGCGAGATTCCGTGCGGCCCCTTAACCAACGCAACCGCTATCTCCCAGATGAACACGAGCACGACCTCGCAAATCAGTGCGAGCGTGAGCACCCTTGCGGAGAAAGTGATACGCAGGTAGCCGAAGACGGCGACGACGCCGAGCAAAATCAGCGAATACCCCCACCAGACGAGCGGGGAGCTGTTGAAAAGATGCTTGAACAATGAGGTGTAGGCGACCCCGGCATACAGATAAATGCCGACCATCATGAAGCCATAGGCGAGCATCGCCATCAACGCGGCGCCGAATCCGATAGGCCGGCCTAGGCCTGCCGTGATATACGCGTAAAACGCTCCAGCGTTGCGTACGTGCTTCGACATCGTTGTAAAGCCGATCGAGAACAACAACATCAGGCTGCCGGCGATCAAAAACGTCGCAGGTGCGCCCAAGCCATTCCCTAACGACAGCATCAGGCCGATAAAGCCAGTAACGACCGTGAGCGGCGCGTTATAGGCGAGCACCGTAAACACAATGTCGAACGTCCCCAGATGCCCTGATAGGGTCACGGGCCGCGGCCCGTCCGTCATGCTTTCAGGTTCGGAACTCGCCGCCATGCCATTCGCACCGTTACTCAACGTTTCCATACTTCCACCCACTCCTCGATGGTTCGTGGCGGGAAGCGCGCTCTACTCACCGCGATACAGTATGCTTCCGTCCTTTGCATCAGGTTCGTATCGCCAGGGTTACCGCACCGCCGCCGCTTATACTGTTCGGTCAAATTAGAAGAACGACTGGTATGTCGAAACTTTAGTACGTCGAGTATTTTGAAACAAGGACTTTGTGCCCGGCCACCGCTAGGCGGCTGCGGAAGCCAGGCCCATCAAAGCGAAGCGGCGACATAGGAGTTACCCTATGTCGCCGCCTGATGCCTCGGAGTCCCCTTCGCCTGTGATTACGCTTGCGTTACGCGCTCGCTCACATCAATACCCACCTGTGTCGTATTGGCGGTTCCGCCCAAATCCGGCGTGCGCGGCCCCTGCGCAATGCCTTCCTCGATGGCCCGCAAAATGGCGTCGTGGGCAACGCGATATTTGCCCTGCCCGCGCCCGAGAAAATCGAGCATCATCGCGCCGGTCCAGATCATGCCGAGCGGATTGGCGATGTTCTTGCCGTAAATGTCGGGCGCCGAGCCATGCACGGGCTCGAACAGCGACGGAAACGTTCGTTCCGGATTTAGGTTCGCCGAGGGCGCGATGCCGATCGTGCCGGCGCATGCGGGCCCGAGATCCGAAAGGATATCGCCGAACAAATTCGACGCGACGACGACATCGAAACGCTCCGGCGAGAGAACGAAACGCGCGCAGAGAATATCGATGTGATATTTGTCCGTCCGCACCTCGGGATACGCCGCGCTGATCGCGGCAACGCGCTCGTCCCAGAACGGCATGGAGATCGAGATACCGTTCGACTTGGTCGCGGACGTGAGATGCTTTTTCGGGCGACTGTTCGCGAGCTCATAGGCGAACTTGACGATTCGGTCGACGCCATGGCGCGAGAACACAGCCTCTTGGAGGACGACCTCGCGATCTGTACCGGCAAAGATGTGCCCGCCAACCGAGGAGTACTCGCCTTCCGTGTTCTCCCGCACGACGTAGAAGTCGATATCGCTCGGCTTCTTTCCCGCGAGCGGGCACGGCACGCCCGGCATGAGGCGCACGGGACGCAGGTTGACATACTGGTCGAACTCGCGCCGAAACTTCAGCAGCGAGCCCCACAGCGAGATATGGTCCGGAACGATTTCAGGCCAGCCGACCGCACCGAAGTAAATTGCCTCGAAACCGCGCAGTTGCTCGAACCAGTCGGCGGGCATCATGTCGCCGTGCTGGGCATAGTAATCGCAGTTCGCCCAATCGAACGTCTCGAACTCGAGGTGAATGTCATGCTTCTCTGCGGCGGCTTTCAGCACGCGCAGGCCCTCGGGCATCACTTCCTTGCCGATCCCATCGCCTGCGATTACCGCGATCTTGTGCGTCGTCATGGTTACTGTCTATCAAAACGGCCTCATGCATCAGGCCCAATTTCACGCTGATCCCGACTGCGCGCTCGCATGTCCGAACCGTGCATACGCTTCCTTCCGCGACCCAGCGTTACGCCTGCGCGTGCTCCTCGGTCCAACGCGCGAGGAGCGCCTTCTTATCGACCTTGCCGGTGATGCCTAGCGGCAGTTCGTCGGCCCAAAAGATCTGGCTGGGAACCTTGAAATCGGCGAGTCTCGATTTGCAAAATTCGATCAACGCCTCGGCCGAGACGTGCTCGGCATCGCGGGAAACCACGTAAGCGGCGACGACCTGGCCGAACTTCTCATCCGGCACGCCGATCACCGAGACGGATTGAACCTCGGGATGCGATGCAATGGTTTCTTCGACTTCCGCGGGCGCGATGTTCGCACCGCCACGAATGATGATGTCCTTGATTCGGCCCGTGAGGTAGTAGAACCCCTCAGCGTCTCGATAGCCGAGATCGCCGGTTCTCATCAAGCCGTGCTCGAAGGTAGCCGCGGTCAATTCGGGGTTCTTGTAGTAACCGCAAGTAGTCGAGGGCGCGCGCACCAGCAACTCGCCCACTTCCCCCGGCTTCACTTCGTTGCCGTCGGCGTCGACGATCTTGATGATGACGCCTGGCGCAGCCTTCCCGATTGCGCTCTCGGGCACCGGCGCGGGATCATTGGCGAAACGACCGAAAACGGGCCGCACTTCCGTCAGCCCGTAGTAGTCATCGATCCGTTTGTTGAACCTGGCTTCGAAGCGATTGCGTAGCTCGCGCGACAACGGGGCGCCGGCCGACACCAACAAGCGCATGAACGACAAATCGATGCGCAAGTCGTTCTGTTCGGCGTACTCGAGCATCATGGCAAACATCGTCGGCACGCCGTGGAACACGGTCGCTTGATGGACCGAAAACGCTTCCAGGACTCCGCGCGGGTGGAATCGCCGCATCAGCACGACTTCCGCGCCAGCCTGCAGCGTCATGGAAGAGGCCGTCGAAAGACCGTAGAGAAACCCGAGCGGTAATGCGACGACCGTCACGTCCGCCGGTGTCATCGCCCACAACTCGATCAGCGATTGATTGCCGTCAACCTCCGCGGCCTGATCGAACGCCACCGCTTTCGGACGCCCGGTGGAACCCGACGTGTACGCAATCTGAAAAATGTCAGTTTGCGCGTGGCGGGGTTGCGATTCGCCGATGGCGCCGAGCTTGCCAAGATCATCGAAAGACGCCAAGCGCGTAGCAGGCACACGCCCGGCAGCCGATTGCGCAACGTCGCGCATTTTCTCGTCATGCAACAAGAGCGCGACACCGGCGTGGTCGAGGATGTATTCGACCTCATGCGCCGTCAAGCTCGGATTCACCGAAACGAAGGTCGCGCCAATCTTGCCCATCGCGTAATAAAGCAAGATGACTTCGAGGCGATTCTCGCAAAGCGCTGCAACGGTGTTGCCAGGCCCGACGCCGATGCTCTCGAGGCGGTCAGCCAGGGTGCCCACCTGCTTCGTGAGTTGCCCATAGGTCAACACCGCATCCGCGCTCCGCAGCGCGACGCGTTGACTATCGCGCTTGGCGTGCGCTTCGATTTCCGCTGTTATCAGGTTGCTATTCATGCCTGCATGACCGTCTGGCGTATTTTTAAGAGGCGAAACCGGGCTTGCGTTTCATCATGACCTTCCACTCGCCTTCCTGCACCACTTCCCCGCGTTGATTCTCCACCGCAACGTGGAAGAAGACGATACCGGCCGTGGGCTTTTTGGTCTCGCGCTTGGACGTGACGCGCTGACGCACGTGCAGCGTATCCCCAGCCTTCACAGGCCCCTTCATATCCCAGGTCATGCCCAGGAAAGCGATTGCGGTGCCTTCCTTCAGGCCGAGGCGGAATTCGAGCCCCGTTGCAATCGCAAACACGGCCGGGCCGTGCAACAGGCGCGCACCGAAGACACTATTCTTGGCAAATTCTTCGTCGGTGTGAACGGGATTTTGGTCGCCGGTTACCGCCGTAAACAGCACGATGTCGGCCTCTGTAATCGTGCGGCGCGGCGTCACCCACTCGCGTCCCACTTCCAAATCCTCGTAGTACTTTGCATTCGGGCCAAGCTGATCGGCGACCGGGGCCTCAATCGTAGACATATTTAATTCCTCACTTCGTTTGATTTGCTTTACTTGACGTTCTTGGATAACGCCGCTGCCTTGAACTGCTTCGCCGCTTCTTCCATCGTCACAAAATTCACGCCTGATCGGGCCCGCATGTGCCCGATCAGGCGTTCGAGCATCGCTACCCGGGGGCCTCTGCCGATGATTTCAGGGTGGCACGTCAGCGTGAAAAAGCCGCCTTCGGCGTGCGCCGTATCGAACTCGCCCTTCCACGCCTCAAAAACGTCGTCTGTCGCACGCAACCCGGCGTTGTACGGGCGAGCCGACCAATGAAAATAGGGGTAATCATCGAGCTCCCATGCCACCGGGAGCTCGACGATCGAACTGTCGACGCCAAACGTCACCTTGTCGTCCGACATCACGTCGCCCCGCCGCGCGAAATACGGCTGGAAGTCGTTGGCCATCATGCTGCTGTCGTATTGAAGGCCCGCTTCCTGGAGCAGCACGATGCTGTTGTCGCTCAGGTCCCACGCGGGCGAGCGATATCCGCGCGGGCGCTTGCCCGTCATTGCCTTCAGCTCGTCCAGGCTGCGATGCAGCAGATCGCGTTCTTCGTCGAGCGGGAGGCCCACCGGGCTCTCGTGGAGAAGACCGTGCGCAGCAACTTCATGGCCGCCGCTGACGATCGCCTCGAGCGCGGCGGGAAAATTCCGTGCCGTATGCGCAGGCGTGAAAAACGTCGCCTGCAGCCCTTGGCGCGCGAGCATGGCCAGAATACGCGGCAGTCCCGCGCGAACACCGTACTCGCCCCGAGACAGCGCCGTCGGGGTGGTCTGCTTGAACGTGCTGAACCAGATCGAGAGTGCGTCGAAATCGAACGTCAAGCAAACAGTCGTCATTGGTCTAAATCCTAATCAGAACGCGGTCGACACCTCATCGATGCTATCGCCCGCAAGAGACATCCCGCGCCAAGCTCGGACCTTCCAGTCCGGCTAATGTTTATGTACTCTACAACACAAAAATTAGACCGACAAGTCAAAATTCGGATAACGCTCCGCTAGCGAAAGCCGGAATGACATCGTTGGGGAAAACCTGAACAGCGTAGAAGAACGGCGTGCTGGCGCGCTTTTATAGATCAGGCATTCGCCCGGACCATGGCGCGAGTTTCTCGACTTGCGCTGCCGCCGCGAGGATTTGATCTTCCCTTCCGAAGTGCCCGATGAGCTGGACCCCGACCGGCAATCCCGCCGCCGTCCAATAAGACGGAACGCTAGCCGAGGGCTGCCCGGATGCGTTGATGATCGTCAAGAACGCGGTGTACTTCGAAACCGCCCGACGAAACGACCAGAAATCCGTGGTCATCGAGAACTGCCCCAAAGGCGCGGGAAGCTGCGTGAGCGTGGGCGTCAAGGCAAGGTCGAAATCCTTCATGCCCCTGGCCATGCGGCGGCCAACGCTGTGGAACGTATTGATCGCTGCGATGTACTGCGCGGCGCTCAACTCGCTGCCTAGTTTGTAGGCGTCGAAAATGGCGGGCTCGACGCTAGACTTCCAGCTAGCCTCGTCCCGACCCTTGACCATGCCCGCGATCGATGCATAGGCATTCGCCATCAATACCGTGACGTGGGCATGAACCAATTCGTCGTAGTCGACTGACGGTAGCGGTGCATCCACCACCTCGTGGCCTGCGCGCTTTAGCAGCGCCGCCGCAAACTCGACGGCGTCGAGACACTCCTGAGCCACCGGAATATCGTTGAAGGCGGACGTCCATTTCGCAATACGTAGCGGCTTTTCGACATCGCGGCCGAGAAGGTCCATATGGGATGCGGGCGCGCAAGGCGAGGCGTAAGGAGCTCCCGCCTCGTCGCCTCCGACCGCATCCAACGCCGCCGCGGTGTCACGTACGCTTTTCGACAGCACGCCCTCGACGGCAAGTCCGCCCCAGCCTTCGCCACGAGACGGCCCCATCGGAATCCGTCCACGCGACGGCTTCAATCCGAATACCCCGCAACACGACGCGGGAATCCGAATGGATCCGCCGCCGTCGCTGCCGTGCGCGATTGGAACGATTCCGGCGGCCACTGCAGCTGCCGCACCGCCGCTCGATCCGCCCGACGAACGGCTCAGATCCCAAGGATTCTTCGTAGGGTTCCCGTTCGCAGTGGCTTCCGTTGTCGGCGCCATGCATAGTTCAGGCACCGTCGTGCGAGCAAACGAAAGCAGCCCCGCGTCATTGAAGCGCTCCACGAGCGTGGCGTCGTACTTGAACGGGATATCACGGAACAGATTCGACCCGATACTCGTCGGGAATTGCTTCGACGCCAGAGCAGAATCCTTGAGCAAGAACGGCACGGCGCCGAATACGCCCTTGACCGCCGCCGTTGTCGCGCGCGCCCGCGCGCCGTCGAAGTCCGGATAACAAAGCGCATGAATCTTGGGATCGATCTTGATTGCAAGCTCGATCGCGCAATTCATCAACTCTTCGGGCGAAACAGATTTTTCTTTGAGCAGCGCGGCCAGGCCGAGCGCGTCGTGTTGCATGTACTCTGATAATTTCATTTCTGCCCCATGAAACCGGCGTACTCGCGGCTAGCCGGCCTGCAAATTAATAGGCGGAAGACAACGTCAGCTGCTCGTGCGGCACGTCTTGGTGCGGCGCGACAAACCGTACCGGCATCTCCTCCTTTCACTAGTCGAGTGATCGCTCAACAGTCAATGAAATCGACCACCTGTTCGAGGGGCGCGCGGGAAGTTCGATAGCTGTTCACTGGGTGCGACTCGTTCGGACATCCGAACGACACGCCATACACAACATGCTCGTCATTGGGGATCGCGAGCTGCTCGCGGATCGCGTCCACTCGATAGGCGATCGACGCCTGAGGGACGGTGCCGACACCGAGCGCGCATGCGGCGAGTACGAACGTGGTCAGATATCCGCCGCAATCCAATATGCCGCGTGAGCCAAACGAGGCCGGAGTGGTAATCAGCGCCAGATGCGGCGCGCCGAAAAAGCGAAAGTTTTCGAGCGCCTGCTTGCCTGATGCGGCACGATCGCCGCGCGCGATACCAAGTGCTCCATACAGTTGCCAACCGCAGTCGCGCCTACGCTCGCGATACATACCGAAGTAACTTCCGATCGGCGGTATGTCCGATACCGGCGCCACTCCGCTCAATGCTCGCTCGTACATCGCATGTCGAAGCCTATCGAGCGCCTTACCACTGATGATCCTCGTTCTCCACGGTTGTGTGTTGCAGTCAGATGCAGTCTTCTGCGCCGCGGACAAGATGCGCAAGATCGTATCGTGTGCGACGGGGTCCGATCTAAACGCTCTGCACGACCGCCGTTCGTCGAGAAGCCATTCAAGCATCTCAAACCGCCTTAGATCTTGGCTGTCTTCGTGGCAGGCCGTGCGGTTGTGATTCATCTCTTACTTACTCGTAAGACGTCTTTGCATTGAGCGCTTCGAGCGCCTCCAAATATTCGTTCAACAGCCGTTCGAACTCACCCTTGACCGTGGTGTGCCCCTTCATGTCGCCGATGGCTTGGCCGACCGAGTAGCTCCAATAGTCCATGTTGTGCGCACGCTCCGCCCGCTTGAACGGGTAGCCACCAAGGATCGACTGCATCGGCCACTTCAGCGGTTTGGGCGCGCCAGGCTCAGCCCACGCCTTCATGTAGTCGGTGTTCAAAATACGGCACTGCTTTCCGGTCATAGCAAAGCTCAACTTGGCGTCTTCCGATTCCGACTGGAACAGCTTTTCGCGCATTTCCATGTTCAGATCGCTCTCGGCGGTGCCGAGCCACAACGAGCCGATCCAAACGCCCTGGCATCCGAGCGCCAGCGCCGCAAGGATGTGCGAGCCGCGCGTGACGCCGCCAGCTGCGAGAACGGGAAGGCCCGCTGCGGCTTCGACCACCTGCGGCCACAAAACCATCGATGCGATGGAGCCGACACTGCCGCCAGCCTCCGTCCCCTGAGCCACCAAGAAATCGACGCCGGCGGCTTTTTGCTTGCTAGCGTGGCGACCGCTTCCCACGAGCGCCCCCACCTTGATCCCGCGAGCATGGGCTTGCTTCACCACCCAATCCGGCGTGACGCCCAGCGCGCCGACGACACAACTCACGGGCTTACTGAGCACCACATCGAGTTGTTCCTGGCTCTTCTTGTTCGTCATCGACATCTTCGTCGCATACTCGGCCATGTATGCGTTGCGGTCCGCTTCAGACATGTCGGCGACACCCGCTTCGTCCAGGACGTTCTTGACGAACGACAGATGGCTTTCGGGAATTTGCTTCAGATATTCCTCGGGCGATTTTTCATCGCCGCCCGTGCCGGGGAAAACGAGGTCGACGCCGAACGGCTTGCCGTCTACTTGCTTTTCAATCCAGTCAATGGACATTGCGAGTTCGTCGGGCGTCATCCACGCCGCGCCCAGCACGCCCAAACCGCCCGCCTTCGTGACCGCCGCAACGACATCTCGGCAGTGAGAGAAAGCGTAGATCGGCAGATCGATCCCGAATTGGGACCCAAGTTCAGTCTTCATCGAAGCATCCTATCTTCAGTTGTATCCCGGAGACCATCGTCCGCGGCTGCGCAGTCTCGAACATGCAATGCTTGCATGGAGCGCGGCATCGTCGGTCGCTGACCACTCAGTACGTAAACTATACTTATCAGTATTGCAGGTCAACAAGCAAGATGACCCGTGCCGGATTGCCGCAGTACAACACCGAATGCGAGCGCGTGCCGACGTCCGCGAAAGCCGCGAAAGCCGCGAAGCGAACGCAGATTCGCTCCGCTTGTGCGAAGTCGCTACCGCGTAGTGGGTTCGATAACAAATTTGCCGACGTGCGTACGCTTGACGAAATCCGTCTGCGCCTGAGCAAGTTGGTCGAGCGGGTATGCTTTATCGAGCAACGGGCGCAGTTTCCCCGACGATACATGCGCGATTACGCGCGCGAACGTCGCCGGCGTCGGGCAAGTGATCCCATACATTTCGAGGTCCTTATAGATCAGGTCTCGAAGATCCATCGGTTGAATAGGGCCGCCGATCGCGCCACCGGTCGTGTACCGACCACCGCGGCGAAGCACCTTCAGAAAATCGCCAAATGCCTGCCCGCCGACGACGTCCGCGACCACATCGACGCTGTTGGCGCCAACGATTCTTTCGACGGCGGCCTTGATGCTCTCGGATTCGCGCGGAATGAAGGCATGCACGCCGAGCGCTCGAACTCGATCTTCCTTGGACTCGCCCGCAATCGCGATGACCCGCGCCTTCCGGATCAACGCGAGTTGCACGAGCGCCGTGCCCACCCCACCCGATGCGCCGGTGACGACGACCGTTTCGCCTTCCGAAAGACGCGCCCGCTCCAGCATCTCTTCCGCGGTGTCATACGAAGTCGGAAACGTAGCCAGTTCGGCGTCGCTAAGCGATGACGTCACCGCATATGCGTTCTCTGCGGGTACCGCCACATATTCGGCGAATCCACCGTCGCGCTCGCCGCCGATGTATTCGACGAGCTGGGCTCGCTCGGGCAAAGACAAATCGCGCACCTGCGGATCGACAATCACGCGCTCGCCGACGCGCGCGGCATTCGCCGCATCGCCCACGGCCACGATCCGCCCTGCGATTGCGGCGCCCTGAATGCGAGGGAATACGTTCGCTTCCTGCTTCCATGTAGCGGCCGCTTCTTCTTGCTTATCCGCGATGCCCTGAACCCCGCGGAGACCGACTTCCTCGGTCAGGGTTGCGCCCGCGGCGCGGTTGTACCACTGCGTGCGAAGGTTGATGTCGGTATTGTTGATGCCGCATGCGCCCACCTTGATCAGCACTTCGCCCTTCTTGGGACGCGGCACCGGGACATCCTCTCGATATTGCAGCTTATCGATGCCGCCATAGCCGGTAAGCAACACGGCGCGCATCGCGTCAGGAATTGCCGATTCAGAAACCGCAGAATTCATTGTTCCGTCTTCCTAGTGTTGATTACGCTCGGGACGATATAAAAGCGTCTCCCGAGCTCATGCTGGCGTCGCTGGCTTACTACCGCTGCGACGTCATCCAATTTTCTGCGACGTAATGCGGCCGCCGTTCCGACGCCAGCTTCCGGCCCCGGATAAGATCCGAAGCCATCTCACCGATCATGATGCAAGGCGCATTCGTATTTGCCGCGACCACGAGGGGCATGATCGACGCGTCGGCTACTCTAAGGTTTTCCAAGCCCCGTACCTTTAAATTGGGTGCGACCACCGCATCGTCGTCGGTTGCAGCGCCCATGCGGCAAGTCCCCGACGGGTGATAAGCAGTCGCGACGCGAGAGGCGACCCAAGCATCGATTTGTTCGTCGGTTTGGACGTCATCCCCCGGAGCCAATTCTTTTCCGCGATAGGGATCGAATGCTTTTTGCGCGACGATTTCGCGCGTCAAACGCAACGAATTCCTGAAGCTTTCGCGATCGGCCTCGGACTCGAGATAGTTGAATTTGAGGTAGGGCTGGTCGGTCGCGCGATTGGTTTTGATGGCAAGACTTCCCCGGCTCTGCGCCCGCATCAACGTCATATGAATTTGGAAGCTGTATCCGGGGTAGGGCGCAAAGGTCTCCGGCTGAAACGCCAAGCCCAAGAACTCGAGCTTCAAATCGGGGTAGCGCACGCCCGCCTTCGTCCGTATGTACGCTGCAGCCTCGAACTGGTTGCTCGCCGCAACGCCCGTCTTCGTCAGGAACCATTGCGCGCCGGCAAGGTGCTTGCGAGGAAACTTCGTGAAAGCAGCCAGCCCGAACGGCTGCCGGCATTCGACTTGCAGCGTGATATCCGGATGGTCCTGAAGGTTCGCACCGACACCGCGTAGCTCATGAACCGCCTCGACGTTGGCGGCGCGCAGCACGTCGCCCGGCCCCACACCCGAGAGCTGCAGGAGTTGCGCCGAGCCGATCGAACCCGAACAGAGAATCACTTCTCTGCGGGCAGTCGCCACCCGACTTTCGCCGTTCTTCCGAAGCCGGACGCCCGTCGCCCGCTTGCCCGCGAAAACGATCTGCTCGGCGAGCGTATTCGTGCTGATGGTGAGGTTGGCGCGGCGGCGCACGTCCGGCGAAAGATATGCGCGGGCCGCACTCCAGCGGCGCCCACCGTAAATCGTGCATTCGCTGGGGTGAAAACCCTCATGCTGATACGCGTTGGAATCATCGGTCGTCGGGTAGCCGGCTTGTTTCCCGGCTTCCATGAAAGCCGCCTGGAGCGGGTCCTTCGCCACGTCCGGGCGGCTGACTCGCAACGGGCCGTGGCGGCCTCGATAATCGTTGCCGTCTCCGCAAAACGTCTCGGATCGCTTGAAGTACGGCAGAACATCCGCGTAGCTCCAGCCGGTACAACCGTAGGTTTGTTCCCAGCCGTCGTAATCGAGCGCGTTGCCTCGGGTATACACCATCCCGTTGATCGAGGACGACCCGCCAAGCACCTTCCCTCGCGGATGGTCGACCTGCCGCCCGGACAAATACTTTTCGGGATCGCTGACGTACTGCCAGTTGAACTCACTGCCGGAAACTAGGCTTTCGACAGCAAGGGGCATGTCGATGGTCCAGCTTTTGTCTTCCGGTCCGGCTTCAACGAGAAGGACGGTGATCGAACGATCCTCGGACAGCCGTGACGCGATCACGCATCCGGCGGATCCAGCGCCGACGACGATGTAGTCGAAAGTCTGGTCGGGCAATTTGAAGTCTTTGATGTTCATGGCAGCAACAACGCGGATGGTGTTTAGACTGATGGTACTGTAAAAATGACTACCTAGTATAATTTTTTCGAGGGTTAGCGAACAGGGCTTGCAGCCTTGCTCCATATATAGAGGCCGTGGGTGCTAGGGATTTCCCTAGATCGTTCGGTGCAACGCATCAATTCCGAGGAAACGGGCCGCTCGCCTGCATTCCTTTAAATTTGAATGACTAGGACGTAAATCTGACTATGCGGTATATTATGAGCGGGGCAGGAGCGAGTCGCCCACGCATGGCGCATGGCACGGGTAAACCCGTCCCATTGCTGTCCAAGTTGGCGTCCAGATGATGGACGCCAACACCATGCCTGCGGCCCGCGTCGTATCGACAGCCTGCTCTCGAGATTCGCTTTGCGCTCCGTTGCTCGGGGAAGCGCGGGCTTCCTTGTCCAGTTCCGATTGCTAACGAGACAACCATGGATAAATTCTTGAAGTTTTACATCGCCGGTCAGTGGGTCGACCCCGTCGAACCGCGCAAGGCGGCCGTCATCAATCCGGCGACGGAGGAACCGGCTGCCTATATCTCGATGGGATCGCAGGCCGATGTCGACCGTGCGGTCCGGGCCGCTCGCTCGGCCTTCCCGAGCTATGCGCAAACATCGACGGCGGATAAGGTCGCCTTCTTCGAGCGCGTGCTCCCGATCCTCAAGCGGCGCCATGGAGAGATCGCCTCGTTGATCTCGCAAGAGATGGGTTGCCCCATCACCTTCGCCAACGAAGCACAGGTCACGTCCTGTATCGCGCATACCGAAACGGTCATCGACATCTTGAAGTCGTACGCGTTCGAAGAGCAGGTCGGCAGCACCCGAATCATCAAGGAACCCATCGGCGTCGTCGGTCTCATCACGCCGTGGAATTGGCCGCTGAACCAGGTCGTCTGCAAGGTGCTTTACGCACTCGCGGCCGGTTGCACGATCGTGTTGAAGCCCAGTGAGATCGCGCCCCTCGATGCGACGATCTTTGCGGAGATTCTCGAGGAAGCCGGTCTTCCTGCCGGTGTGTTCAATCTCGTCAATGGCGACGGCCCGACGGTCGGCGAAGCCATTTCGCGTCACCCCGACATCGACATGGTGTCCTTCACCGGCTCGACCCGTGCGGGCGTTCTCGTCGCCAAGGCGGCAGCCGACTCGGTGAAACGCGTGACGCAAGAGCTGGGCGGCAAATCCGCGAACATCGTTTTCGACGATGCCGATCTGGATGCCGCGGTTCGATCGTGCGTGCGAGCCATCTGCGCCAACAGCGGGCAAACCTGCGACGCACCGACTCGATTGCTCATCGCGCGCCATCAGTACGAGAAAGCCGTTGAAATTGCTGCGGACGAAGCGCGCAAGCATACGGTGGGCGACCCGACCGATCCGAAAACGATGGTGGGGCCGGTCGCCAATCGCGTTCAGTTTGAAAAGATTCAGCGCCTGATTTCGAATGGCGTGGCCACAGGCGGGCGGGTAGCGGCGGGCGGCCCCGGACGTCCGGAAGGTCTCGACCGCGGCTTCTATATCCGGCCGACGATCTTTGCCGACGTTTCGCCCGACATGGCTATTGCACGCGAAGAGATCTTCGGCCCCGTGCTGGTTTTGATTCCCTACGACAGTGAAGACGAGGCCGTCGAGATCGCCAACGACACGGAATACGGGCTCGCCGGGTACGTCTCTTCAGGCGACCTCGAGCGCGCTCGACGTGTCGCCCGGCGCCTGCGTGCCGGTTCCATCTTCGTCAACAGCCCGGACTTCGATGTGCGCGCGCCGTTCGGGGGCTACAAACGCTCCGGCAATGGCCGCGAAGCCGGCGCGTATGGCTTGACGGAATACCTCGAAGTGAAATCGGTGGTCGGCCACGGCTGATCGCGGGCAAACATGTCTACGAGCGGCCGCGGCACGATGTCACGAGCCGCTCTCAACTCAAAGGTGCGAATGATGTTCGACTTCAAAGACAAGATTATCGTAGTGACGGGTGGAGAAACCGGGATTGGCCGCGCCACCGTCGAATCGTTTGCTCGCGCAGGCGGTACCGTGGTCATCGCGGGCTTTCTCGAAGACGAGGGCGACGATGTGGTCTCCTCGCTTGCGAAAGAAAACCTCAAGGCCGAGTTCATGAAGACCGACGTTCAGAACGAGGAAATGATCGAAGACGTTACGGGTAAGGTCATCGCCAAGTATGGTCGAATCGATGTTCTGGTGAACAACGCCTCGATTTTCGATGGATTCGCCGGCATCAATGAAACGACTACGGCCCTGTGGGACAAAGTCATCAACACCAATCTGCGCGGAACGTTCTTGATGAGCCGCACCGTCTTGAAGTACATGATGCCGCGTGGCGAAGGCGCCATCGTCAATGTCGCTTCCGTCGGCGGCGTCATCGGCGGCGCCGATGGCCTAGCTTATACCTCGTCGAAGTTCGGCGTGATCGGTCTCACGCGTCAGATGGCGTGCGATTTGACCGCCAAGGGCATCAAAGTCAACGCCGTGTGCCCCGGTATGATTCAAACCGACATGCGCAAGCATTCCACGCGCATTCTGGCCGACGATGCCCCGCCGATGCGCGGCGTCGGCGTCAACCCCGATGCACTGAAGCGCGTCCCTGCCGGCAAAAAGGGCGTGCCCAACGATATCGCCAATGCGATCCTGTTCGCCGCGTCGCCGTACTCGAACTACATGAACGGCCACTCGCTCATGATCGACGGCGGTTGGACGATCCAGTAAGAAATATGCGGGCATCATGCCCGCATTTCGCTCTCGTTCGAGAGAATAAAACGGCCAAGACATGATGCTTGGCCGTTCATATTTCGAGGATCAGGTGTTGTAATTGCCTGCATCCCATTTGTATTGCTTGCGCCAGTCCTTCGGAAGCTTCGCGAATCTCGACAGGCCGAGCTCTTTGATGGGGATGCTGCTCTCTCCCGTCAGCGTCAATTCCGCCATGGCCTTGCCGATCGCAGGCGATAAGCCGAAGCCATGACCCGACGTGACCGCGACGTACATGCCCTCAGGCCCCGGGACCTTGTCCAGGATCAGCGAGTGATCGGGCGTCAGATCGATCACACCACCCCAGCATCGCAACAGCGGAATGCTTGCGGCCGACGGCAGCAGTTCCGAGACGCGACGCGCGGCGTTGCGGATGATCGGTGTAGTGGGCTTGTCGGGCTCCGAAGTCAAATCGACGTCGATCCACTCGTGCGGGCCGCCGTTGAAATGCAGGTTGCCGCGATGCGTCTGTCGCACAGATACCCCGTTCCCGATCATCGCGAACGTAAACATCGGCGGCAGCGGCGCCGTGACCATCGCCTCGAGCCTGGCCGCGGCGACCGGCACATAACCGCCGATCATGTCGGCGATCATGCCCGCCTGAGGGCCGGCGCAGTTCACGATTTTCGGCGCGGAGATTTCGCCATTGGGGGTTTTGAGTCCCGTTATCGCGCCGCCTGAGGTCGTGATCGATAACACCGGCGAATTCTCCAGAATTTTCACGCCGCGATCGTTGCCGGCCCAAGCAAACGCCTGCGCGGTTCGCTGCGGGTTGGCATGCCCCGCGCGTGTCGTGTGAATGCCGCCGACGACGGATTCACTCAAATAAGGCAACAACTCCCGCGCCTCTTTGCCGTCGATCAGCCGGAACTCGAAATCGGTCTTCTTGAACGCTTCAAACGTGGCCTGCATCTCTTCCCATTCGTAGGGAAATGCGGCCCATAGACGGCCCTTGGGGCACCACTCGGTTACGTATCCGAGTTCATCGTCCAGCGTATTCCAGATCCGTTCCGCTTCCGCGGCGACACGTGCTTCGATGGGCGTCTCGCCGCGCAGGCTCAAGTACCCGCTCGCCCGGCCGGAGGCCTCCCAAGCAGTCCTGCCTTTGTCCAATACGACGACCTTCGCCCCGGCCTTTGCCAGCCAGTATGCGGTCGACAAGCCAACGACCCCAGCACCCACAACAGCTACGTCAGCGGTTTCCATGAAACTCCTCTTGCTAATCCATTCGCACCGTTCTTTACTGCGCCGATCAGTCGGATTCGACTCACGTCATTCGTGGTCGACCGGCGGAGCGGGCCAGTACAGCCAGCCGGCGCGCATCTCCTGCGTCTCTTCGTATTCCGCAATGACTTGCAAGGGAATGGGGCGAACCGGGCAGCGATAGGACCCGGGCGTAATGGTTTCGAGCGGCTTGCCCGCCGCCTTCGCGAGCAGCATCGAAGACTGGTCGCGACAACGCTTTCCTTGGCAGTGGCCCATACCGACGCGCGTCAGTCGTTTTACGAGATCTTGGCTAGCCTGTCCGACTTCCGACAACCCTTTGAGGCCGCCGCACGGCGCCCGGTTTTCGGCTTTCAAGTAGCCCGGGGGGCTGACATCGAGCAATTCCTGGCGCGACACTTCTTCGCACTGGCACACGGTCACATCGAGCCCCTGCACGCGAACGAACGCGTCGAGCCATGCGTCGGCAGGGTAGTCGGCAGCCGCTTCCGACGGCAGCGCTCGCGGCTGCGAATCGATCGGCAGCGAATCGCTATCGGCGTGTGTCGCGATGTACTGTGCGGCCCGGCGACCTTGCGCTTCCGCTTCGCTCGGATCGAGCACCATTCGGTCCGTCACACCCGCGCCATCTCCAACGACGAAAACGTTCGGCAGGCTCGTTTGCATGTTGGCGCTAACGGCGGGCACCCATCCGTTGAGTTCGCGATGGAACTCGGTTTTGCAGCCCGTGATCGACGCCAGCTCGATATTCGGCACCGCGCCAAACGCCATGCAAATGGTGTCGCACGGCACTTCGACGGCGCCGCCCGCCACAGCTTGCCCCGACTCGTCCAAGGCAACGAGTTCGATTCCTTTGACTTCGGTATCGCCGGTCGCGCGCAGGACTGCCGTCGAGAGATGGAAGGCTACACCGGCGCTCTCGAGCTCCCGCGCCAACTCCCGATCGCCTTTGATCTCGGCCGCGACCTCAACGATGGCGGCGACAGCGATGCCCTTGGAAAGCGCCAGCTGAGCCGTGCGCAGGCTGAGGTTGCCGCTGCCGAGCACGACGATCTTCGTACCACCAAGCGCTTCATAGCGCGACAGCAGCGCGCTCGCGCCATTGGCGCCCAGAACGCCCGGCAAATTCCAGCCGGGAAAAGACAACACGAGATCGCGCGACCCCGGCGCGACGATCAGATAGTCGTAATCGAGTAGCGAGCTGCGTTCGGCATCCGCCACCCCGATCTGATACGTCTTCTGATGCGTGTTGTTTTTGCTCGGGCGGAAGCTGCCCCAAACGGCGGTGCCCGTCACCACATCGACGCCTGCTTCGAGACACGCCATCAGGGGCTCATTCGAGCCCAAAACCCGCTCTGCGATGAGGCCCGGATCCGATAGGACCGAAGGGAGCCGAGCGCCATAAAAATAAGGCGCGTCGAGGCTCATCGCCGATACCTCTTGAGGGTGCTCGTCGATGATCGTCACCCGCAACCCCGCATTGGCGGCTTCAAGAGCGGCTGCACAACCCGCGGCGCCCGCGCCCACCACTATCACGTGCTTATTCGTTTCCATACCCACACTTATCCGTTCTGAGCGCGCAGTTCCTTCACCCGCGCAACGAATGCGGGCAGGACATCCTTCGCGTCGCCCACTACCCCGAAACGCGCTATTCGGTAAATGTTCGCGTCCGGATCGTTGTTGATCGCGACCACGGTCTTTGCGCCCGAAATACCGGCCAGGTGATGAACCGCTCCAGAGATTCCGACGGCAAGGTACACATCCGGCCGAATCTTCACACCACTGAAGCCGACCTGTTTGGAAGGCGGTATCCAGCCGAGTTCGACCACGGCTCGGCTCCCTCCCACGCCGGCGCCCAAGGCTGCCGCCGCGTCGTCGATCAGCTTCCAGTTTTCCTTGCTGCCGATGCCAAGCCCGCCCGAGATCACGACTCGCGCACTCTTCAACTGCGGGCCGGCGCCAACCGGGTCTGCAATGTCGTCCAGGACTTGAACCCGCGTGTTGATTTCCGGCGCAGTGACTCGGTGGAGCCGACCCGCAACCACATCCTCCACGATGGGCTCATAGCTACCGGGCGCGACAATCGCCATCCTCAACGGACGATTGAAGGTGTACTCCGCCTTCGCAGCGCCACCGCTGACCGGCTTCGTGGCGATGACTTCGCCGTCGCTGACGACAAGACCGCTGCACGACGTAACCAGTGCCGCATCCAATCGCGCGGCCAGCCGTGGCACCCACTCATTCGTTTCCGAGGTTTGCGGAAACAGCGCGAATTCCGGCGCCGCCGCGTCGACGATCGCGCTCACGGAAGCGACGTATGCATCGCCAAGATACGACTTCAGGCGCTCATCATCGACAAAATAAACGTCCGAACCCGAGACTTGGCCCAATTCGGACGCCGCTTTCTCGACGCCCGTGCCCAAAATGGCTCCGGCCACCGACGTACCGAGCGCCTGTGCGAGCTGCCGCGCCGCAGCAGCGACCTCTCGAGCGCCGGGCAGCAACACGCCGTTCGCCGCGCAACCGAAAAACAAGACGCCCGCCATCAGATCACTCCTTCTTCATGCAACCGATCGGCCAGGGCTCTGCCTGCCGCCGCGCCGTCCGCAGCAGAAACGATTTCCGCGCGCGCCGTGCTGACCTCGGGGAAGTAGACTCGCCGAAGCACCATACTCGGGGCGGGCAGATCAACGCCCAGATCAGCCGCCCTCAACGTTGGTATCTCGGCCTTCTTCGAACCCATGACACCCTTGAGCGAAGGAGAACGCGGCTTGTTCGCCTCGTTCGAAATACCCAGCAACACGGGCAACGCCGACCGAACGCGCTGGACGCCATCGTCTGTCAGACGCTCGACCTGAACGGAATCCGCCGCGACTTCGACCATGCGTTTTAACGGCGATACCGCGCTCAACCCGAGTTGCTCCGCGAGCCGAAACAGCACTTGCCCGTTATCGGTGTCGGACGATTGCCTGCCGCATAAAACGAGGTCCACGGCCGGGAGTGTACGAATCGCGGCCGCGAGCAGCGTCGCAACGGGGGCCGGATCGGAATCGATCCCGCCGGCGCCCTCGATGTGGATCGCCTTATCCGCGCCCATGGCGATCGCACGGCGAAGATGCCCCTTCAGCGCCTCGCCGCCCACACCCAGAACGGTAACCGATCCGCCCAGCGCTTCACGTATCTTGAGCGCCTCTTCGACGGCGTTGACGTCGTACCCGTTCGCCACGTCGCTCACACCGGCCGGATTGGTCAGCGATTTTCCGTCTGCACCGAGGACCAAGCGCTCCGGTGGCGTATTGGGGTCATGGACCTGCTTCAGGGTTACTACGATATGCATTTGTCTCTCCATCCGAATAAGTCGCCCCGCCAAGCTATCTCAACCAGCCGCCCGTCCAGCATTCCCCCGAAGAACCCCCGATTGCTCTGGACCGACAACCTGCGGTTGCCGTGGTACGAGAGAGCCCCTCGCACTCAAAATACGACCGAAAGATAGAATAATTCGACCCTTCGGTCAGTATGCACCAACGGGCCGCAAAGTCAAAAAACTTTCTTCCCTCGGCCCGGCGTTCACATTGGCACATGGGGGTGGGACGTTGTACGTAGGACGGCGACGCTTCACGGCGACCTTCGTCGCGTACGCCAGGCCATCGTCCCTCCTTGCGCATCGCAATTTCCGCGGGATATACTAGGCGGTCAGTTTTTTATTATCAGCAGTTTTTAAAACGTCGTCAACGGACGCACGCTCTAGCGATCGGCAAGGCGCTAAGGAGCATCAAAGCGCACCGCTTCACAGGCGAGCAATACGCCTGTCGCTGATAACGAAATAAAGACATCGAGCCACCCCATCATCGGTGCATTGGAGGTCAGGATGAAGGTACTAGTAGCAGTGAAGCGGGTTGTCGACTTCAACGTCTCGGTTCGCGTCAAATCGGACAATACGGGCGTCGATATCGCCGCCGTGAAGATGTCGATGAATCCCTTCGACGAAATTGCGGTTGAAGAGGCCGTGCGCTTGAGAGAGGCGGGCGTCGCGATCGAGGTCGTTGCCGTATCGTGCGGCGTGGCTCAATGTCAGGAGACATTGCGCACCGCGCTTGCCATCGGCGCCGATCGCGCCATTCTCGTGGAAACGCAGACAGAACTCCAACCGCTCGCCGTCGCGAAGCTCCTCTATGCGCTCGTCGAAGAAGAAAAACCCGACCTCATCATCGTGGGCAAGCAAGCCATCGACGACGACTCCAATCAGACCGGTCAGATGCTCGCAGCGCTTGCGGGAATCCCTCAAGCGACCTTCGCAGCGAAAATCACCATTGCAGACGGCAAAGCGACCGTATCTCGCGAGGTGGACGGCGGCGCCGAGACGCTGAAGCTCACGCTGCCCGCGTTGGTGACGACGGATCTTCGTTTGAATGAGCCGCGCTACGTGACGCTGCCGAACATCATGAAGGCGAAAAAGAAGCCTCTGGCGGTCACGACACCGGAGGAACTGCACGTCGACGTCAAACCGCGTCTCAAGACGCTGCGCGTTGCCGAGCCGGCCAAGCGCGCGGTAGGGCAAAAGGTGGCGGACGTTGCAACGCTGGTGGACAAACTCAAGACCGAAGCCAAGGTCATCTGAGACAACGCGGAGATTAATGACATGACCATCCTGGTTATCGCTGAACACGACAACGCAACGTTGAATCCCGCCACGTTGAACGCCATCACCGCCGCGCAGAAGATCGGTGGCGATCTGCACGTGTTGATCGCCGGTCACAATGCGCAAGCCGCGGCCAGCGCCGCCGCGAAAATCGCCGGCGTGACAAAGGTGTTGCTGGCGGATGCCCCGCACTTGGCGGAGGGCATCGCCGAAAACGTCGAGGCGACGGTCCTTGGCATTGCACAGAACTACACTCACCTGCTCGCACCCGCGACAGCGTACGGCAAGAACGTCCTGCCCCGGATTGCGGCAAAGCTCGACGTCGCGCAGATCAGCGACATCATCGCCGTCGATGCCCCCGATACGTTCCAACGCCCCATTTACGCCGGCAATGCGATCGCCACCGTGCAGTCGCACGATCCGATCAAGGTCGTCACGGTTCGTTCCACTGCGTTCGAGGCGGCGGCAAGCGAGGGCGGCAACGCCGCAATCGAGCCCATTACGCCGGCCCCGGCGACGGACCGTGCAAAGTTCGTTTCGCGCGAAATCGCCAAGCTGGAACGCCCCGAACTGACGACCGCGAGCGTGGTGGTGTCAGGCGGGCGCGGCCTTGGCAACAAGGAAAACTTCGAGTCGGTGCTGACGCCGCTGGCGGACGCGCTGAACGCCGCGGTCGGCGCATCGCGCGCCGCCGTCGATGCCGGCTTCGCATCGAACATCTATCAAGTCGGGCAGACGGGCAAGATCGTGGCGCCTCGCCTCTATATCGCAGTGGGCATCTCGGGCGCCATCCAGCACTTGGCCGGCATGAAAGACTCGCACGTCATCGTTGCGATCAATAAGGACGCCGACGCACCGATCTTCAGTGTTGCCGATTACGGGCTCGTCGGCGATCTGTTCGCACTGGTGCCGGAACTGGCGAAAGCATTGCATTAAGCGAAAAGCGAAAGCGTCAAACTGGGGCGGCCATCGGCGTGCGACCGATCTCACGCGGGGAGACCCCCGCCCCCTACTAATCTCATTCACCGACGGAGTTGTTCAATCATGGCAGTTGAAGCCGCCATCCAGGCTCAGGAACGAGAGTCGATGCAATACGATGTTGTGATTGTGGGTGGCGGCCCGGCTGGGTTGTCAGCTGCGATTCGTCTCAAGCAACGTGCCGCTGAACTCGACACCGAGATCAGCGTGTGCGTCCTCGAAAAGGGTTCCGAAGTCGGCGCGCATATTCTTTCGGGCGCCGTGATGGATCCGCGCGCACTGAACGAGTTGATCCCCGATTGGAAAGAAAAAGGCGCGCCTTTGAGCGTCGAGGTCACCGAAGATCGCTTTCTGTTTTTGTCGGAAACCGGCGCGAAGGCCGTGCCGAACTGGGCATTGCCTGGCAACTTCAAGAATCACGGCAACTATGTGATCAGCCTGGCGAATGTCACGCGCTGGCTCGGCCAACAAGCGGAAGCGCTCGGCGTCGAAATCTTCCCGGGTTTTCCCGCAGCGGAAGTGCTGTACAACGACGACGGCTCAGTGAGAGGCGTCGCAACGGGAAACATGGGGATCGGCAAGAACGGGGAGCCGACGGAAAACTTCCAGTTGGGGATGGAACTGCACGCGAAGTACACGCTGTTCTGCGAGGGCGCGCGCGGCCATCTGGGCCGTCGACTCCAGGACAAGTTCCGGCTGCGCGATGCCGCCGATCCGCAGGTGTACGGCATCGGCATCAAGGAACTGTGGGAAATCGATCCGGCGAAACACAAGCCTGGGCTCGTCATTCATACCGCCGGCTGGCCGCTCGATACCCAAACCTATGGCGGCTCGTTCCTCTATCACATCGACAACCACCAAGTGATGGTGGGCTTCGTCGTCGGCCTCGGCTATTCGAATCCGTTCTTCTCTCCGTTCGACGAATTCCAGCGCTACAAGACGCACCCGGAAATCCGCAAATTCCTCGAAGGCGGCAAGCGGCTCTCCTACGGCGCGCGCGCGATCACCGCGGGTGGGTTGCTGTCGCTGCCGAAGCTGACGTTCCCGGGCGGCGCCATCGTCGGCGATGATGCGGGCTTCCTGAACGCCTCGCGCATCAAGGGCTCGCATGCCGCGATCAAGACCGGCATGCTGGCGGCAGACGCGGCATTCGACGCCGTGCAGGCCGGGCGCGAACACGACGAGCTCTCGGCCTACCCGGAGTCGTTCGAAAACTCGTGGCTTCACACCGAGCTCTACAAGGCACGCAACTTCAAGCAGTGGATGAGCAAGGGCTTGTACCTGGGCACGCTCATGGTCGGCATCGAGCAGAAGCTGCTCGGCGGCAATGTGCCGTGGACGCTGCGTCATCGACATCACGATCACGAGATGCTCAAGCCGGCGTCCGAGTGCGATCCGATCGAGTATCCGAAGCCGGACGGCAAGCTGACGTTCGACCGCCTCTCTTCCGTCTTCATCTCGAACACGAACCATGAAGAGAATCAGCCTGCTCACCTCACGCTCAAGGATCCGACGGTACCGATTAGCGTGAACCTCGCGACGTATGCAGGCCCGGAAAGCCGTTACTGCCCGGCCGGGGTATACGAGTTCGCGAAAAACGACGACGGCGGCGAACGGCTCGTGATCAACGCGCAGAACTGCCTGCACTGCAAGACATGCGACATCAAGGACCCGACCCAGAACATCGTCTGGGTGACCCCTGAAGGCGGCGGCGGGCCCAACTACCCCAATATGTGACGACGCAAACGCGATACGGGCCCGACACCTCCTCGAGATGTCGGGCCCGCACATCAAGCAGGGGTTAAACGGCTCGCCAGCCCGCGCCCAGCAGATCTTCCTTGAGGTTCTTCCGTTCCTGGGCATACGACGCGTCGCCATCCGCCACGCCGCGAATGCGGATCTTCGACCTGAGCTCCTCGGAGATATGAGCAATGAGGCCAGGCATCGTCGACACCAACGCCAACCCCGTCATTTCAGCGGGCGTGAACTGCATCTGCGCCAAGATTGCCGCCATCAACCCCACCTCGTTGATCACGAGATCAGGCTTGTTTGCCTGCTTGATAAACGACGCATGGATGGCTTCGTACCAATCGCACAGCTCGCCCCAGACACCGTTCTCCCGCGCAATGGCTTTCAGCTTTTGCGCTCGCGGATCCGCGTAGCGGAAGTTGGGATGCCCGAAGCCGGGGACTCGCTGCTGCTTCGCCCGAAGCTCCGCGACGATGACGTCAGCCGCATCCGCCATCGAGCCGTCTTGCCGTTTGTATGAGGCGAACGTAGACAAGATGAACTCGCCGGTGGCGTCAGGCGCGAGCGTGTATTCGCCAGCCGACAGCACCGCCGTCGCCAGCCCCGCCACCATCGACGGATTGCCGGAAACGCAATAGCGCGCGGCCACGGTGCCGGGCTTCTTCAGCGAATAGTCGAGCACCGAGCAAAGAATCGCGTCCATCATCTTCGACTCGCCCGGTGTCGGCAGCCTGCCGCGGATCAGCAAATAGGAGGCCGACGCAAAGGACAGTCGCCCGATCAGCTCCCCCAAATCGTAGCCACGAATGAAAACGCTCGATTCTTCAACGTGGCTGACCGACGATTCCCACGCCGGCTTTGCAGAACTTGTCATCCTCTATCCCATCCCTCAGTTTGATTGGCCGATTCTATGTGCCATGGTTCTAAGCGATCCCGGCAAATAGACTGTCTAGGATTAAAATATACTGCCTGGACAAATTTTTGTCCACGTGGTCTATAATCGGCTGCGCGGCACGCCAAGACTTCTCTCATCAACGTAGGGGCAAGCAATGCTTACGGCAATCAATCAGCCCGGGATCTCCTATCCCGGCATTTCTCAAGCGATTCAGGGTTCCGGCGATGTCCTGGTGTTGGGCGGCCACGTTTCGTCGGACGAAAAAGACAACTTTGTCGATGGTGACTTCGAAACGCAGGTGCGAAACACGTTTAGGGCGCTCGAGCGAACGTTGCGAGCCGCGGGCGTGGGCTTTGAAGCCGTCGCCCGCTTCACGTACTACGTGCCGGATTTCGAAGAGCGTCTGCTTCCGGTCTTCAAGCGGGTCCGCGCGGAGTTCATCACCGGTCAAAATCCGCCGGCGAGCACGTTCATCCCCGTTGCTAAGCTCTTCGATTCGCGAGCACGAATCGAGGTCGATGGCATTGCGGTCGTCCCCAGCAAGACTCGCATCGGCTAAACGCCATATCAAAAGGAGGCCGGTCGTGCCGTCAAGACATCTCGTGGATCCGGAACTGAGTGCGCTAATTGGGGAAGAGGCTTCGTCCCCGGTGGATCTCGGCACGCTGCCGCAGTCGCGGGCCGTGATGGCGGAAAGCATCGGCGTGTGGTTTCCCCCGCCGCCGGATGCGGTGGAAATCGTCGAGCGCATGATCCCTGGGCCGGCCGGTGCGCCGGATGTGCGTGTGATCATCACACGGGCAAAAGGGGGCCGTAGCGTTGGCCCGGCTTTTCTTCACATCCACGGTGGCGGCTACGTCATGGGCTTGCCGGAGATCAACCTTGCCACCGACGCGGCATATGCGCTCGAATTAGGCGCGACTGTCGTATCCGTGAGCTATCGGTTAGCACCCGAGACCCCGCATCCCGGACCGGTGGAGGATTGCTACGCCGCGCTGCGCTGGCTCAACGCCGAGGCAGAATCGTTAGGCGCCGACGCGCGTCGGATCGTGGTTACGGGCGAGAGCGCCGGTGGCGGCCTTGCGGCGGCGTTGGTACTCCTTGCCCGCGACCGAGGTGAAATCCCCGTCGCTTTCCAGCATCTGCTCTACCCGATGCTCGATGATCGAACGGCCGTGTGCCTTGAACCGTCGCCCTATCTGGGCCAGTTCGTTTGGACGCAAGCGAACAACTTCTTCGGATGGACGTCGCTGCTAGGCGGGCCGCCGGGTGGCGCGGATGTGTCGGCCTACGCCGCGGCGGCGCGCGCAGACAATGTCGAGGGACTTCCGCCCACCTTCATCGCCTGCGGGGCGATCGATCTTTTTCTACTGGAGAACATGGAGTACGCACGCCGGCTGATGCTAGCGGGCGTGCCCACCGAGCTTCACATCTATCCGGGCGCCCCGCACGCGTTCGATCTGGTCGATACCGCTCAAGTCGCCCAAGCCTATGTTCGCGATTCGATCTCGGCGCTGAAGCGGGCGGTAGGCGACTGAGCTTGCAAGAACGAGGCCGAGCTGCGCTCATTGCGCTCGGCCTCAGCGTGAGCACGATAGCTTCGAACGTGCTCCTACTCGTCAACCGAGGGAGTTACGCAGTGGTAGCAGCCCTCGCGACCTTCGTCGTGGTTTTGCGCGCGGTTGTCGCCTTGTTTGCGGCCGGCTTAGCGGCTTCAGGGACCATGTAACCGCTCGTCAAGATATCCACGTAGTAGTCGGCGATCTCCGGCGCCGAAATAGGACCTTGCTCCTTGTACCAGCGATACAAAGAATTGCACATCCCCAAAAATCCCGCGACGGCGACACTGGGCGGGATGTCGCGGAACACCCCTTTCTTCACGCCGTCCTTGTAGACGCCATTGATGACGGCGTCGTACTCGCGCCGACGCTGAACGTGCAGCTTGAGCTGCTTCTCGTCAAGCTCGCTCTCTTCGCGGTTGTAGATCGCGGTCCAATCTCGGCGCTCCATGACCAACAGAGCGTGGCCTTTCAAAAGCTCTCTCAGGGCGAGATCGGGAGGCAAGTTCTTCGCCACCACCGATGAAATCATCTCGAAGTAGCTATCGTAGATACGATTGAAAATCTGCCACAGGATTTCGTTCTTGCTTTTGAAATAGTAATAAACCACCGATTTCGTATAGCCGAGATTCGCTGCCACATCATCGATCGTGACGGCGCGGAAACCTCTCTCCGCGAACAAAACGACGGCGGAAGCAATAATTTCGTCCTGTACGTAAGCCTGCTTCTTCGCCTTCAGCTGTTCTCTACGATCGATTTTCATAATGTTTTCCCAGAATCAGCATTAAGTTCTAGTTCGGTGCTTCGCGTCACGCGGAAACATTCGTTGCGTCGGACGATACGGTCAGCGCGCGAACCCCCGACCGAACGGAATCAGGTATCGCTATGCTCTTTCTCTCTTTCAGATGAAAGTAGACCGAAGTCATCAGGATTTCGGCGGCCAATTCGCCGCTTCTTGCCAGCAGTCGGTGCTTGGACTTGAGCGAGGTCCTGCCGAGATCGACGACTTCGCTCTCTACTGTGTAAAGATCGCCCACTCGAAGTTCCGAGCGAAAGTCGATCTCATAGCGAACGTCGGCCCAACCCTCGTCTCTAGCATTTCGCCACTCAGGGTCATACCCGAGGCGCGACACGAGATGCCACATCGCTTGATCAAACGCCGCGATGTAGTACTGGACGGTCATATGCCCCATCGCATCCGTTTGCGATGGATAGACAACGCCATTGAACGTTGGGATTGCCATTGGTCTCCTTGACGGATACGCCGACGCATCGCGCTCGCCCATCGAGCTCGATGTATTGTCTTTTTTTTTGACCCATCAGTCAACCAGTTCGTCCGGCGCTGCGCTGCCCCGCATGCCGCTGTACGACCTGCGCCGGCGCTAGGTCAACAAGTCCTCGAAATACGCGCCGAACGGTCGCGTCTTATGTCGGATGAGCGTTTCCAAGATCCAGATGTTGCGAGTCGGCACGCCGTCCATCGACCGGAGCGTTCCATGATACTGGTGCGGGAAATCGCCTACCCTGTGGCCTGACATGACCGAATCGAAGATCCAGCCGAGCTTGTCCGCCTCTGCCGCAGCAAAGTCGTAGAGCTCGACGCCCGTCAATTCCCGCTCTCGCCACACGTCCTGCACGCGGTTCCATAACACCTTCACGTCCGTCTTTGCGCGCAACATTTCCGCATCGTTTCCCACCACGAACGTATCGCCGGAATCCGCTTCGTACCCGTCCCACAAAGGACCGATATCGAGCGTGAAGATGTCGTTCTCTCCGAGTACGACATCCGGCTTCGATGGTGCGCCGTACTCGAGCATGGTGTTGCAGCCGAACCGGATGCAGATAGCGTGCCATCCCTGCAACAGCCCATGCTTCTTGAGCGTCTTGCGCGCGAGCTGGGTGGCCTGAGGTTCAGTCATGCCGGGCTCGATCGCGGCCGCGATGTCGTCGACGGCAAGCCACGTTCTCTCGCGCGCCTCGAGCATGCCCTCATGCTTGAAGGCTTTGCCGACGTGCTCGCTTTGAATGGGTCCGTTGCTCATCTCAATCCTTCAAAGCGGAAACTCGTCCGGGCGTACCCGGCAGATAAACGGTTCGTGACTCGACGTCTCGGGTCAACTCGAACTGGCAGGCGAGCCGATGCTCGTCGCACGGGGAAGGCAAGCATTCGAGAAGATCCTTCTCGTCTTCGTTCATTCCGCCAAGGAGCGCAGGCTCGACCCTGACTCTGCAAGTGCCGCACACCGCACCGCCGCCACAATAGTGATCGAGGTTCAGGCCCGCGCGCATCAGCGCCTGAAGGAGCGTACATCCGCTTTCGGCATGCAGACGCCCTTCTTTGACGCCCTTGAATTTCACGACGAAATCGACGAGCTTCGGGGCGCCGTCCGTTTGAGGCGGCTTCACGTTAAACGAATCGGTGAAGAAGCGCTCGCTCGGGAGGCCAAGGTCGCGAATCAACTTTTGCTGTGCATGCGCGATCATGATCGGCGAGCCACAAGCGTAAACATCGAAGCTTGCGAGACTCGGATGGTCTTGTGCGACGCAATCCTGCAGATAGCCGATTCTTCCCGACCACTCGCCTATCGGCGCCGCGGCGACCGGAACGAAGTGAAAATTTTCTCCCATCTCCGACCATTGACGAGCAAGGTCCGGGCGATAGACGTCATGCTCCGTTTGCCCTCCCCAATACAGATAGACCGGGGATCTGCGGCGCCACAAT
This sequence comes from Paraburkholderia sp. EG304, assembly GCF_046543485.1. Classification (NCBI taxonomy): domain Bacteria; kingdom Pseudomonadati; phylum Pseudomonadota; class Betaproteobacteria; order Burkholderiales; family Burkholderiaceae; genus Paraburkholderia; species Paraburkholderia sp. EG304. The sequence goes on from NZ_JBKGUA010000006.1 coordinate 45,331, forward strand.
TCGTGTGTTTCGACCATCGACTGAATCGGGGAGAACCCCGTGCCCGTGGCCATCAAGACGACGGGGCGCTCGTCGGGCGTCGTCCATGTGAACTTACCCAAAGGGCCTTCGAGCCCGAAGACATCGCCCGCTCTCGCTGCCTCGAACAACCAACCAGTGAACTCTCCCTGAGCCTGTCGTCTGATATGTAGTTGGATGCCGTTGGAGCTGCGTTCCTTGCTCGCAATCGAAAAATACTTCTGGCGGTCGCCGGTCCAGCGAATCCACACGAATTGACCTGCCTGAAATTCGAACGCTTGCCCGTCCATGAAGTCGAGATCGACGATAGCGACCTCCGACGTGGGGAATGCGATGGAACGCACCTGCACGGCCCGGGTTGGGGGCGCGGTCCCGTAATCATTGCATTCCACCGACAAATCGGAGCGCGCGAACGTTTGGCACATCAGCACGCTGACAGGCTTACCGTCCCGCGAAACGATTTGGGTCTCGCCGTCGATACCGTTCGAGAACGCGCCGTCGCGCACTAGCCCAGCACACTGCCCGCAAATACCGCGACGGCAAGAATGGCTCAGGACATGGTGCGCTTGAATCGACGCACTTACGATGTCCACATCGCCGCGCGCTTCGAATTCGACACCGTTCAGTTCGTTGACAATTTTCATGCAGATACAAGGCCTACAAGGCCGATAAGCTGGCTATCGACCCCGGAACCACCCGCTGATGCAAGCGTAACCCAGAGGCGAACCACGACATCCTCAGACAAAACATTGATCGCTAGACGAGTCGAGTGGCAGGCCGGTTCTGATGTAGCCCCTCTTTCGAAGCAGAGGAATTCCCACCGTGACCATACCAATAGACCTAAATTTCTCACTGACCAGTCAGTATGAACGAAATCCGGGCGGCGTCAACTTTTTTGGTGAGGTTGCGGCGGCGAAGCGTCGTTGCGTTGCGCTGCCGCGTCGAACTAGACACCGCAATCGGCGGGATCTCCGGGCGGATCTCGATAGTGCGCGAACTTCGACATCTTCCCGACACCCGCGTTCAAGCAGTTGCAAGGATCGAGCTCCCGGTAAAAGTTAGCGAGGGCGGGTTTCGCAAGATACAGATGCCCGACGTTGTGCTCGGCCGGGTATTCCGCCTTCCGATCGTCGAGCAGCTTCCATAGCTTGTGCTCGACATCGATGCAGTTGCTCCCCTTCTTCACGATGTAATCCTGATGAAACACATGGCAAAGGAAGTGGCCGTAGTAAAGCTTGATGGATATCTGCCGGTCCAATTCGGGCGGGAGCCGCTCGACCCACTCCCGCTCATTACGACGCAATGCAACATCGAGCGCGACGATATCCTCGACTTCCCGCGCATGGACGGCCCGATATCGCACGGCCGCGCCAGCCGCGGCGAAGCGAAGCAGAAACGCTTTTCGGCCCTCGTCGGCGGTACATTCGAAGAAGGCTCCGCTAGCGGCCGACAAGTAGTTCTCGAGAAACGTGCGCGTTTCGTCGACGCTTTGCGCGCTGACCTTCAACATCAAGTGGTGTTCGTAAGCGTCGCGAAACTGCTTAATGCGATGCGGCACCGGGCTGGGGAGCAGCCGGCTCGCCAATTGCAAGAGCCGGTCCGTCGTGTTCGACGGAAATATGCGCAGGCGATCCATTAGCCCGTCGAGACGGCTCTTGAACGCAAAAAAGGCAGGGACGCGTGGCGTACCGAGCCGATCAATAGCGATGAACGTATCTTTCCCATACGTCTGTGCGATATCGAATGCGTCCCGGTGCAGGTATTCGCCGGAGATCGGCAGCGGTTCGAACTCGCGAAGGATGTGTCGGCGAATCTCGGTGAGTTCGTCTGGCTCGTTCGTTCCGATATAGAACACCTTGGTATCGACCTCGATCGGGAAGGTGTCCAGTCTCACGGCAAACACCATGAGCTTTCCCGCCGAACCGGACGCCTCGTACAGCCGCTGTGGGTCTGCATTGAAGCGCGCGGGCGTATCCGCATCGACGTCTCTCACATGTTCGGCGTAGCGGTGATCGGACGCCCTACCGGTGTCATCCCGCAGGTCCGCATCCGTGAACGCCTCGCGATCGAGGCGCTCCAGGATCTCGAGTGCGCGTGTGCCCAGCGAGATCCCCAAATGATTCACGAGCTGCAGTTCGCCATCGGCCTCCACTCTGCCGAAAAGCGCCAGTTCCGTGTACGCCGGCCCTCGGCGCACTAGCGCCCCACCCGAGTTGTTGCACACTCCCCCGAGAACCGATGCTCCGATACAACTAGAACCGATGACCGAATGCGGCTCCCGTCCGAGCGGTTTCAGAATCTTTTCGAGTTGGTCGAGCGTCGCCCCCGGCAGGCAGATCACTTGCCTGCCCTCGTCGATGACGTAGATCTTCTTTAGCCGGGTGGTGCTGACAATGATGACGTCGCGATCATAATCGTCGCCGTCGGGCGTCGAGCCGCCAGTCAGGCCGGTGTTCGATGCCTGCACGATCACGACGATGTTTGCAGCAACACAAGCCTCTAGCACCTTCCATTGCTCGACGAGCGTTCCTGGCCGGATCACCGCCAGCGCGCGCCCATTTCCGAAACGGAAGCCCTTTCGGTAGGCACGCGTAGCGTAGTCGCCCGTCAAAACGTGTTTGCCGCCAACGATATGGCGCAATGAAGACAGCAACGCCTGTCGGTCCTCGCCTGGTTCGCGGCCCGCTGCTTCCGCTTCTGCTGCTACTTCCCTCATACGTTCCATCGCTCCCTCCCATTCGTGCATTCGACATTCGGTTGCATGCGTCGAGTGCCGGGAGCTTAGAATGCAGGCTGCTATTAGTCCAATATCTTGATTGGCCGACTTGAAGACGAAAAACATATGGAATTCCGACAGCTACGCTACTTCCTCGCGGTGGCCGAGCATCTCCACTTCACCGAAGCGGCGTTTCATCTTGGCATCGCTCAGCCGCCGCTCAGCCAGCAGATATTGAAACTCGAGCGCGAGATAGGGACGGCGCTCTTCATCCGGCACGCGCGTTGCGTCGAACTGACCGAAGCAGGTCATCTGTTCCGCGAGCGAGCGCGGAAAATCGTCAGCGATGCGGAGCAGGCTCTGGCAGACGCTCAAAATGCCGGCCGGGGACATATGGGGCGTCTGTCTCTCGGCTTCGCGGGGTCAACGGTTTTTCATCCCGCCATGGCCTTGACGATGCAACAATTCAGACGCGCCTATCCGCGCGTAACGATCAATTGCGAGGAGAGCAACAGCATCGCGCTGCTCGACAAGGTGGCGTTGGGGCAACTCGATGCCGCGCTGGTACGCTTGCCTCTGCACTGTGGCGAGCTCATCGTCGAACCGCTCGTCAAGGAAGAGATGCTTGCAGTGCTGCCATCAGAGCACCCCAAGGGCCAGCGAAAGCAGATCAAGCTGGCCGATCTCGCTCACGACATGTTCGTCCTCTTCCCGAGATCGATCGGGCCTAATCTCTACGATTCCATTCTTGGGGCGTGTCAAACGGCGGGATTCGCACCTTCCATCCGCATGGAGTCGCCTCAGATATCATCGGCCGCGAATCTCGTTTCCGCCGGGTTTGGCGTGGCGCTCGTACCGTCCTCGATGCGCCAAGTGCAGGTTGCCGGCGTTTCGTACCACGAACTGCGAGGCAAACCGTTATCGACCGCCATCGCATTGGTCTACCGGCCCGACGAAAAGGCGCCCGCGGTATTGAACTTCGCCCGAATCGTGCATGAATACTATGCGAGCCATCGCCATTAATTCGGGCCGGCGCTTCCGACTGCGCCACTTACTCTGCGCGTGATGATCCCCTTCTTCGTCGTTTAGTGCTCGTCGGGAAGCGTGCTCGGCGCGGGCGTCGTCGATATGCCCTGCGCCAAGGCGGCGGCTTCCTGCGAGCGCAGCGCGCGCAGGAAGCCCTCGCGCTGTCGCAAGCGTGTTCAACACCATCTTTCGCTGATGCGTACGCCGAAGCGAGCCCGCAGTTAACCGAACCAGCCAATGCCGGCATCGATCGACGCCGTGGTCGATGCCGGCCTTCGCCCGCAACGCTTGGGTCATCCGGCGAGGCGGGTAATCGCAGCCCGGCTACCCACCCGCTCGCGCAGAAGATATTTCTGTATCTTCCCTGTGGCGGTTTTAGGTAATTCGCCAAAGATTACGCGGCGCGGGCATTTGAAATGCGCGAGTCGCTCTCGGCAAAACGTGATGACGTCCTGCTCCGTTAGCGGCGCAGCATCGGGCTTCATTTCGATGAAGACGCAAGGCGTCTCGCCCCACTTGTCATCCGGTTGCGCGACCACGGCTGCGTTGAGCACGCCCGGCATGCGATAGACCACTTCTTCCACTTCGACAGACGAGATGTTTTCTCCACCGGAGATGATGACGTCCTTCGAGCGGTCCGTGATCTGGACATAGCCGTCCGGATGGACGACAGCAAGATCTCCCGTATGGAACCAACCGCCTGCGAAAGCTTTCGCTGTTGCCTCGGCGTTTTTCAGGTAGCCCATCATCACCGTATTCCCGCGGACCAGCACTTCACCACAGGCCTGGCGATCGGCCGGCACCGGTTGGAGCGTCGCAAGATCGCCGACGGACATTTGCTCGAACGCTGCCGCACGTACACCTTGGCGCGCCGTCAATTTACTCTGCTGCTCCGACGGCAATTCATCCCATTCGTCCTGCCATGCGCAGCTGATGGGCGTGCCGGAGATTTCGGTAATACCGAACACGTGATCGACGTCGAAACCCATCGTGCTGACAGCCTCCAAAACCGCTGCCGGCGGCGGCGAGCCGGCGGTGAGGACCCGCACACGACGCGGCAGCGGCTGCCGTTCCGATTGCGGCGTACTCGCGATGCCTGCGAGCACGATGGGCGCCGCGCAAAAATGATCGACGCCATGCTTTGCGATCGCCGAAAAGATATTGGCTGCATTGACCTTGCGCATGCAGACATGCGTTCCCGCCGCCGCCGTAATGGCCCATGTGAAGCACCAGCCGTTCGCATGAAACATGCGTAGCGTCCACAAATAGATCGGCGCTCGCGGCAGAGGCCAGTTCGTCATCTGCAAGAGGCTCATTAGATACGTGCCGCGGTGGCTAGGAACGACGCCTTTCGGATCGCCGGTCGTGCCCGAGGTGTAGTTCAAGGCGATGGGCGTCCACTCATCGGTTGGGCGTCGACCGGGAAATGCAGGGTCACCGCTCGCCAGCAACGACTCATAATCCATTTCGCCGATAGCAGCGCCTTCAGGCGCTTCATGATCGTTGATATCGATGAGGCGCGGCGGATTGGGGACCAACTGTAATGCCTTTTCGACCAGTGCTGAGAACTCGCGATCCACCAGCAGGAGCTTGCATTCGCCGTGACGCAAAATGAACGCGACACCTTCGGCGTCCAGCCGACAATTGATGGCATTGAGCACGGCCCCCGAGAGCGGGACGCCGAAGTGGGCCTCGAGCATGGCTGGCGTATTCGGTGCGATGATCGATACCGTATCGCCGGGCTCGATTCCCAACTGAACGAGTGCCGACGCGAGGCGATAACAACGCTCGCGGGTCGCCGCCCATGTCTGCCGGAATTCGCCATGAATGATCGCGGTTCGGTGCGGATAGACGTCGGCGGTTCGATCCAGAAACGTTAACGGCGTCAACGGAACATGGTTCGCCGGGTTCTTCTCGAGCCCCCGAGAGTAGGCGTTGGCACTCATGACACAGTCTCCGTTCATTCGTTATAGAAAGTGGTGAAATCATTCACTGCGGCTCGGTCCGTCACGAGCGAATTTTCGATACTGTCGGGATCGGCATAGCCCAGACTCATGCCGCAGACCAGCATCTGACTATCGGGAATCGATAGTTCGTCGGCGATGACGCGATGGAATTTGTTGAAAGCCGCCTGCGGGCAAGTGCCGAGGCCGCGTGCGCGGGCAGCAAGCATTACGCTTTGCAGGAACATGCCAGTGTCCAGCAAACTTCCTTCGCGCATGACTCGGTCCACCGTGAAAAACAGGCCGACCGGCGCATCGAAGAAGCGATAGTTACGGCCGTGCTGCACATGCATCCGCTCTTTGTCGCCCTTCTCGATGCCGAGCAACCCATACAGGGCCCAACCGACCTCGCGGCGGCGGTCCACATAGGGAGAGGTCCATTCGCGGGGGTAATAATCGTAGGGCTCGTCCAGGTGCGAGCTTCGAGCCGGATCGTCATCGATCGCGTTAATGGCGGCGGATAGGCGGGACTTAGCCGTGCCTGTGACGACATGCACGTGCCAGGGCTGCATGTTGACGCCCGTTGCGCTGAAGCGAGCGACCTCCAAGATGGATTCGACTTCGTCCCGGGCAACGGGAGTGGGCAAAAAGGCACGGACGCTGCGCCGGCTGACGAGCGCCCAGTCGACAGCGCGACTCACGTCGATCAACGAGTGGAAAGGAGAAGGAGATAGACGGTCCGCTGTCTTCATCTTAGGAATGGGCCGTGCATAGAGGTCTTCGCAGTGTCAGCGTGATTGCGACACCAATCCATGTCCTCCGACCTCAAATTGCATGAGGCGCACAGCCACGCTGCCTTGTCGTTGCGCCTCGTGTGGTCCCGCTCACGGCCCTGCGAGTTGACACGTTAAGGGTTTGCCCTGCCCTGGCGGTACATCCCCGGGCTGGCGCCGGTCCACTTTCTGAATGCTCGATGAAAAGCGCTCGTTTCCTGAAATCCTGTCCTTGAAGCGACTTCGGCGACTGTCAAAGAACTATTGGAAAACAACTCGATGGCGATGTCGCGACGCAATTCGTCTTTCAATTGCCGGTAGTTCGAGCCTTCTGCCAGCAGGCGGCGTTGCAACGTAGCCGCGGAGAGATTCAGCAATCGCGCAAGCGCTTCGAGGTCGGGCCAATCGTCGGGGCTGTGGTTTCTTAGTTGGCGTCGCACCACGGCCGTCGCGCTCGCTTCGTTGCGATATTTGACGAGGATATTGGAAGGCGCATTGCGCAGAAAAACACGCAGGGTCTTTTCCGTTTCGGACAGCTTCAGGTCGAGGAATTTCCGATCGAACCTGATCAGTGTCTCCTCCGCCGAGAACGTCACTGCCTCACAAAAGCGCATACGGTAGTCGCTGTCATCGATCGGCGCCGCAGCACGAAACCTCATTTCGATTAGCGGAATCCGTCGGCGTGCGAGCCAGCATGCAAACCCATGCACGAGGATGAACCACGTCCCGTAAGCAAAGAGGCGGCGCGTCCTTCCATCGTCACGCAGGATGATCAGTGCATGCTCTCCTTCGTAGCGCAACTCGCCATGAATGTCGTCGAGAACCGATCGCAGAAACTTCAGCATGCGACGCAGCGCGTGTTCCAGATTGTCGGCATGCAGCGCGGCCTGACACATCAGCGCGTAACTGCCGCGCCGCATCGCGTGGCTGTCGAGACCGAAGAACTCATCGTCCATCAAATCGGCCAGAGCCGTCCATAGGCGGGAAAACGCCAATGCCGGCACCCGGGCCTTCGGCGCATTCAACAATTCCGCCGCGATTCCCGCGCGCTGCAGAACACTCGGCACATCGAGATTGCGTTGCGTGGCAACGAGAATGGCTTCATGTACCAAGCCGATAGAGGTTGTGCCCTTGTCTCGAGCATCATTCATGGCCAGGGTTCCAGACGGAAGTGCATGCCAGCGATGTTAACCGCGGCAGCCCGCAAGTGAAATTTCATACGGCCGAGAGCAAGCTTCTATCGGCCAACGAAGGCCGGCGTCCGGCACAACCCGGCACGACATGTCCAAACGCGCATGCATGAAGAGGTCTACGGGCATAGGCGGACTTCGGTGTGCAGCTTACGATAACCAGCTGGTCGATCGTTGCGGACACGGCTTGTTCGGCCGGGTCATGCAGCGTGCGGTCACGTCACACGACCGTCCAACGGGATGCATGGATCCGGCATTCGGTGCTTACAGCGAAGCACGCGCCCTGTGCCTCGTCCACCAGGGTGATCACTTGCGGGAGAGAGAATTGCAGATTCGAGGAAAAGGTTTCATCGTCACAGGTGGCGGTTCGGGACTCGGCGCAGCCACGGCGCGTCGTCTCATAGCAGGCGGCGCTCGCGTGCTGCTCATAGATCTGAACCACGAAGGCGGTACTGCTGTGGCGGCGGAATTGGGCCGCAACGCCTTATTCGTCAAAGCTGACATATCCGACTCAGCAAGCGTCGAGGGTGCGCTGGCCACGTACCGCGACACCTTCGGCCCACTCTACGGCCTGATCAATTGCGCAGGCGTGGCCCCGGCCGAGAAAGTGCTCGGGCGTGAAGGCCCGCACCAATTGGAGAGCTTCGCACGCACGATTCAGATCAACCTGATTGGCGCGTTCAACGTGGTACGGCTCGCCGCGGCGTGCATGGCCGAGAATACGCCCGAGGACGATGGCGAGCGAGGGGTCATAATCAATACTGCCTCGGTCGCCGCCTTTGACGGTCAGATCGGGCAAGCAGGCTATGCCGCGTCGAAAGGCGGGGTCGTGGCTATGACGCTGCCTATTGCACGGGAATTGGCCCGCCACGGGATTCGCGTGCTCGCCATCGCGCCGGGGATCATGGAGACGCCGATGCTCAAAAGCATGCCTGCGGAAGTACAAGAAGCCCTTGGGAAAATGGTCCCCTTTCCCCCGCGCCTTGGCCGGCCAGAAGAATTTGCGGCACTTGTGATGCACATTCTCGAAAACGCCTACCTCAACGGCGAAGTGATTCGCCTTGACGGCGCCATCCGTATGGCACCCAAATGAACTCAGCGCCAGCAATGCGCATCGTTATGCTGCTGCCGCCTTGCCTCGATCCCCCTGATGCGCCGAACCCCGATCAGCTCAGATGATTCATCTGCGACGAAAAACTCATCACCCCGTGCAACGCCGGCACGAAGCGGCGGATGGAGACTCGCATGCGCGCTTCTTCGATTTTCAACGATCCCGTCTCGATCGTCGCTGCAGCCCGTACGCCACTGAGAGCCACTGCCAACCATTTTCGCGATGCGGTGACATGGCGGGCCACCTGTGTGGCCCGCCATGTCACCGCGCATATACTGGCGTTGGTCAACCGTCGGAATTTGCGCATGGACAAGCTTGAGGCCGCGCAACGCCTGCGGATCGAGCTGTACCAGCGGCTAGCCCTGCCGAAACGTGGATACGAAACTATGGTCCTCTCCTAGGCGAACGATTGTACAGAGAGCTACGGAGAATCCAAACCAAGTGATTGACTAACGGGACCGTTGGGAGGAATTCGCCGAGATGGCGCTGACGCCATCGGAAGTTGATGCGCTTACCATCCTGGATGCCGTTGTGTGTGCCGTCCACATGAACGCATATAGCGCTTGCCTACCCTATGCATGAACATGCCCTTGATCGGATGGCGAAGATTAAACGCCTTGTGTTTCTCGAACGACTTTAATATGATTGAACCGCCTTGGGAATCGTGGAGGCTGGTTGGTTTAAGTTAATGCCGGCACTGCGGCTGCGTTACGGAGTTGCCGGTAGTAGTTTGCCTCAGCTTCAGCAGGTGGGATATAGCCGAGCGGTTCTATGAGCCGATGGTGGTTAAACCAGGCGACCCATTCGTGCGTTGCCAGTTCGACGGACTTACGCGTTTTCCAGGGCGCACGACGATGAATCACTTCAGCCTTGTACAAGCCGTTGATCGTTTCAGCCAGTGCGTTACCGTAGCTGTCTCCCCGGCTGCCGACCGACGGCTCGATGCCGGCCCCGGCCAGCCGTTCGCTGTAGCGAATGTTGACGTATTGCTTAGGTTCAAGGGGTCGTCGCAACACCGCAACTCAAGCTGTGAATAGTAACCCTTCAAGCGCCTCGGCTGATGTCTTCCAATCGAGGGTTTTGCGAGGCCTGCAGTTAAGCGCGTTTGCGACCGCGTCGAGATCGCGCTCGGAATACTTGCTCATGTCTGTTCCTTTAGGAAAGTACTGTCTCAGCAGGCCGTTGGTGTTTTCGTCAGTGCCACGCTGCCAAGGACTTTGTGGGTCGCAGAAGTAGATTTCCAACCCTGTATCTATCTTTAGCTGCGCGTGTTGAGCCATCTCCGCACCTTGATCCCAGGTCAGCGATCTGCGTAGATGTTCAGGCAGCGCGGTGATCTTCGCAGCGATGGCATTGCGAACGGCTTCGGCGCCGGGACCGTGGCCTGGCATCGGGGGAAGGTGCAGCAGCATTGTGAAGCCAGTCGTTCGCTCAACCAGAATACCGATCGCCGAGCTATTCAGCCTGATAATGAGATCACCACTCCCAGTGGCCTGGCACAGCGCGATCGGCAACCTCCGCCGGGACCAAGGGGGCCCGCTGCATCCTTGCATACTCATCGTGCTCGCCCGTTTTGTCACACAGATTCGGATGACCGCGAAGCTTCGCCCATCGAAAGCAGATTCCCCGTCGGCATCAGATCATTTGCCGCTCCGAGGGTTGCGTTTACGCGACAAACGAACGTCGTTTGCAAGCCAGTGCGAGATGAGTACATCAATGAGTACACCGACAAGAAATATTTTCCTAAACCTCTCGTTAAATCAATCATCTATAAATAACATACGAGTCCTCTCCTGGGCACCACAAGTTGTTCCGGCGTAAGCCGATGTAGTTCGAGAAACCCCGTAAGATCAAAGTCTTACGGGGTTTTTTGTTTTTCACGGCTGGTCTGCGCGGAGCGCGAGACCACACTCTCAGCCCTACCTGCGTTGCGGCACTTCTCGCCACGAAAGCCCGTCAACCTCAATCCTTCCGCATGCGAACAACCAACGCGAGCAAGCGGGTGCGCATTTCCTCGGCCGGCAAGTGCGTGGGCCAGCCGTGACCAGGAAGCAACCAGTCGAAGCGATACGCGGCTAGCTTGCCAAGCGATTCGGTGAGCTCAGACCATGAATACCAGCACGCGTCCCTGAACGCGACGAGGTCCCGCGCGCGCGGGCTCCATGCAAGCGAATCACCCGCGAACAACACACTGTCGTCGAGCAGGTACACGACGCTCCCGCGCGTGTGCCCGGGCACAGGAATCGCGCGCACGCCGGCGGCTATATCCGTCGCCGATGCATCGTCGAGCAAGTCCGTTGCGTAAGGCGCAGCCGACATGTCTTCCCGGTGAATCCAGACGCGCGCGCCGAAATGACGGGCGTATTTATCCGCGTCCGCGACGTCGTCACGATGCGACAGAAGGATATGCGCGATACCACCGTTGTCGTCGAACCATTTCACGAGTTCCGCCGCGTAGCGCGGTGAGTCGATCAGCAGATTGCCGTCCGGGCGCCTCGCAAAGTAAGAGTGCGCGCCAAACGACGACCGCGCGTTAAATCCGCAGCGCCACACCGCCGACGTGATCGGCTGTGGAAAGATCACGGCACCCGGACGAGGCTGCTTCGTTTCACTCCGTACCGAGGCCGTAGGACACACGAGCACCGCGCGCCAGGCGTCGACGTGCTCTTCGGGCGTAACCGGCTGCCGCAAGAAGACACTCTTGTCGTTTCGTTCGACGATCAGCCCCGGCGCGACGTGACGCGATGCACCGCAATTGATGCACGCTGTGTCGATGTACCACTCGCCTGGGACGGAATCGGCGTTGCGTGTCGGCTTCATTCGATGCTCCTGTCGTCCGGTCGGCAAATCAGGATCCACATACGTTTTCGCCCTGGCGCCCGCGCACGGGAGAAAGGGCGGCTCCATCACCGGTTGTGAGCAAGTTTGCTCCCACAAGCCTTTCCTTGCACACCGCCATCGCCAAACTCCGCCCTCGATTTTGCATAAGCCAAGGGATCGGCCACACCCGCGCGGTCTGATCCGCGGACGCGGTCACCACCCGCTCGCCATCCGGGCTGAAGGCGGCGGAGCTCACGGCTCCGTGATGCCCGGTGAGTTGCGCGATCACCTGGCCAGTCGCCACGTCCCACACTCGCGCGGTCCCATCCGCGGACGCGGTCACTACCCGCTGGCCGTCCGGGCTGAAGGCGGCGGAACCCACCGCCCCCTGATGCCCGCTGAACTGGCCGATCCGTTTGCCCGTCGCCGCGTCCCCCACTCGCGCGGTCCCATCCGCGGAAGCGGTCAGCACGCGCCGGCCGTCCGGGCTGAAGACGGCGGAAAAAACCGTCCCGCGATGCCCGCTGAGCACCAGGATCTGTTTGCCCGTGGCCGCGTCCCACACCCGCGCGGTCCCATCCCAGGAGGCAGTCACCACCCGCTGGCCGTCCGGACTATAGGCGACGGAATCTACCGGCTCCTGATGCCCGCTGAGCACCAGGATCTGTTTGCCCGTGACCGAGTCCCACACCCGCGCGGTCCCATCCGCGGACGCGGTCACCACCCGCCGGCCGTCCGGGCTGAAGACGACGGAAAAAACTGCCCCGTGATGCCCGCTGAGCTGGGCGATCTGTTTGCCCGCGGCCGCATCCCACATCCACGCGGTCTGATCCGCGGACGCGGTCACTATCCGCTGGCCGTCAGGGCTGAACGCAGCGGAGTCTACCCAATCCTGATGCCCGCTGAGCAGCGCAATCTGCTTGCCCGTGGCGACGTCCCACACCCGCGCGGTCCTATCACGGGACGCAGTCACCACACGCTGACCGTCCGGACTGAAGGCGGCGAAAACAACCGGCTCCTGATGCCCGCTGAGCAGCAAGATCCCCTTGCCCGCGTCCCACGCGCGCGCGGTCCTGTCACGCGATGCAGTCAACACCCGCTGACCGTCCTGGCTGAACACGGCGACGTTTACCGGCCCTTGGTGTCCGATCAGCTGCACGATCGTCTGTCCGGTCGCCGCATCCCACACCCGCGCGGTCTTGTCATCGGAGGCGGTCACCACGCGCAGGCCGTCCGGGCTGAAGACGGCGGAGCTTATCGGTCCCTGATGTCCGTTGAACTGCGTGATCGCGTGGCCGGTCGCCGCATCCCACACCCGCGCGGTTTTGTCATCGGACGCAGTCGCCACGCGCCGGCCGTCCGGGCTGAAGGCCGCGGAGAAAACCGGTCCCTGATGCCCTGTGAGCTGCGCGATCACGTGACCGGTCGCGGCATCCCATACCCGCGCGGTCTTGTCATCGGACGCGGTCACCACGCGCCGGCCATCCGGGCTGAAGGCCGCCGAGCTCACCAGGTCCCGATGCCCGCTGAGCTGCGCGATCACGTGACCGGTCGCTGCATCCCACACCCGCGCGGTCCTGTCCGCGGACGCGGTCACCACGCGCCGGCCGTCCGGGCTGAAGACCGCGGAGAAAACCGGCCCCTGATGCCCGTTGAGCTGCACGATCTGTTTGCCCGTAGCTGCGTCCCAAACCCGCGCGGTCCTGTCCGCGGACGCGGTCACCACGCGCCGGCCGTCCGGGCCGAAGGCGGCGGAATAAACCAGGTCCCGATGCCCGCGGAGCTGCGCGATCTGTTTGCCCGTCGCCGCGTCCCAGACCCGCGCGGTCCTGTCCGCGGACGCAGTCACCACGCGCCGGCCGTCCGGGCCGAAGACGGCGGAATAAATCAGACCCTGATGTCCGCTGAGTTGCACGATCTGTTTGCCGGTAGCCGCGTCCCACACCCGCGCGGTCCCATCCCAGGACGCGGTCACCACCCGCTTGCCTTCTGGGCCGAACGCGGCGGAATCGACCGCATCCTGATGCCCACCGAGCACCGCAATTTGCATCGACGCCTGCGCGCCGCGCATGAGCTCCAGCTCCGCGTCAACCGATCCCGGCGAAAGCCAACTCTTGCGCATCGCCAGTATCGCGAAGCGCATTGCGCGATCGTAAATTCCCGCGTCGTTCGCCATCGTCGCGGCCGACGCCAGCACAACAGAAGTCTGGCGCGCGACCGTCCGGGTCTGGTGAATGATCCACCCTGCTGTCGCAATCAGAATGAACGCGATTGCGCCCATCAGTACCTGGATGACTCGCTGCGTAGACGCTGTCCGTGTGTGAGCGATCTGCTGCAACTGCGACTCGCGCTCCGCGCGTGCGCCCTCCTCGCGCCCGCGACAAGCCCGCAAATAGGAAAGGCCATCCGCGCCCAGCATTCGTTCGAAGTCCGACCGCTGCAGGATGGCTTCCGCGCTCGCCAGCCGCTCGCCGGCGTGGGCTAGCCAGGCCGTCCCCTGCCCGTTCTTTTGCCACTCCTGCGCCGCTCGCTGCACGGTGTCGACTGTCTTGAGCGCATCTGCGTCCGCGTCGAGCCAGGTGGTAAGGACAGGCCACTGCCGTAACAGCGCCTCGTGCGCGATTTCAACGATGGTGATTTCCTCATCGCCAGCTTCGGCCTTGCGTCGGTCTTCCAATAGCAATCGATACCGGATGAGACGCTTCAGCACGGCATGGGCGGACTCGGGAAGCTCATCCCAGCGTGCCACACGGCGCTTGCGCTGTTGCGTCAGCGGTTCGACGTGCGCGAGCCATGGGATCAAGCCATCGCGCAGTAGACGCTCGCGCTCAGCCTTATCTGCTGGAACAGCAGGCGCCCGTCCGGGATCGGCAAATGCCGATTCGACCGCGGCCTCGATGGAACCGCGCATACCCCCTATCGCCTGATAGTCGGCCAGGCTGAAGCTTCCTGTGGCGCCATAGTCGGTAAATAGCCGCTCGAGCGAAAAGGCCAGCAAGGGCAATGCGTCTGTCCCTTCAGTATCGTGAAGAAGCCGCTCGATCAGCGCTGGCTGGATCGTCAGCTCACGCCCGGCGGCGGTAGCCCGCGCGGCAGGCCCCTCGATCACCGCCTTGAATTCCGCGCGCTCGAATGGAGGGAGGCTGAAGACGCGCGGCGGTATGCCGCGCAGCGTTGGCGCGCTCTGCAATGGCTCGTAAGCGTCTGTGCGGATCGCCACGACCGCAAGCGCACGCTGCCGTTTGCCGATCGCCTGAATCGCCCCGTTTTCCGCGGTCGCGAGCGTCCTCGCAAGCAAGGACAGGAAGTGCGAAGACTGCTCTTCGCCTTCTGCGCTGAACAATTCCTCGCCCTGGTCGATACAGATCAGAACGGTCGGCGCCACGGCATCTGATCCGAGCCGCGAGCAGTGCAGCGTTTGAAGCTGGCCAAGCAGTTTCTCAAATCCATCAGGAGTCTGAACTGCCTGGCGGATCTCGGCGCGCGTCCTGGGTGCAGCGAGTTCCTGAAAGGCCAGCTCGATACTGACGACTAGTCCCGTGGCACCGGTAAGAACAGCGCACTCTGGCCGGATCACAGGTAGCGGCAAAAAGTTTCGGTCATCGCACTTCAGACGCGGCCACAGGCCCGCCCGCAGGAAGGACGACTTGCCCGCTCCGGACGCGCCGAGGATCACCAACATCCGCTCGCCCCCCTGCTCACGGACGCTGCGTAGCGTATCGAGCCCGCGCAAGACCGCCGTGTCCCGGCCAAAGAACACGGCCGCATCCTCGGCCTCCAGCGCTCTCAGTCCTGGATAAGGGGGCCGCTCGGCATCGTTAGCCGGCGGCCACGGAAAGCCCGACGGAGAGGACCCGGCCTGTCGCAGCCCAAACTCGAGCCGGGCAAGCCCCGCTTTGGCGAAAGAGACTTCAGTTGCCGGAACAAGCGGCTCATGCGAGACCCGGAAGCTCTGGCGTTGAGTCCCGGTGGCGAGATCACAGAGCTGCCATCGCACCGTCAACTCTTTCGGCAAGGCGTCGAGCGGCATCGCCTCGACGAGCACACCGAAGATTGTCTTGCCCAGAAACCTGGCAAGGGTTAACTGGGCCAGGCACGAGCGAGAGTCGCACCACGCGGGCGAAATCAGAAACACCACGGCCTCGCAGCGGTCGGCCGCAGACTTGAGCGCTTCCTGCCAGCGTTCGTCATGAGCCAAATCCTCGACCGGCTCGAGGTCAACGAAGTAGTCATCCCAGCCGTTATCGGCAAGCCAGTGTCCGACCGCGAGCGCGAGAGCGTTATTTGCGCTGGCGTGGCTGATGAAGATCCTGGGCATCGCGCTGCAAACTTCAGTCTCTCAGTTGACTGCACTCGGAAAGAACACCATCCACCTCATTTGCTTGAGTCTGGCATCCCGCGCGCTGAATTGATTGCGTCAATGCTTTACAGTTCGCGCCTGGCGGACACGATGAGAGCGTCCAGCTTGTCCGCGGTCCTGCATTCATCAAGCGGCGTGTAGACGGTGAGCTTGCGATCGGAGCCGTCCAGCAGCGCGAAACTGGTGTATTCGAAGACCATCAGGCCTTTGCGCGGATGCCTGATGCGCTTGATGTTCGATAACGGATTGAGCACCTCATGCCTGCGCCACCACGCATTGAATTCGTCGCTCCTGTGTCGCAGCGTCGATATCAGCCGTTCAAAATCAGGATCACCCACATAGCGTGCACTGTCGTTGCGGAACATCGCTAGCGACGCACGCGCCACGTCCTCCCAGTCAACGAGCAAACGGCGATGCCGCGCATTCGCGAAGACCATGAACATCAGATTGCGCTCATCTACCGAAAGCTGACCGTAGTCACCGAACACCAAGGTGGCGGCCCGATTCCAGCCCAGGATATCCCAGCGACGGCCAGTGACGTAAGCGGGCTGGCCTGACAGACTGGCGAGCATCCGTTGCACCGGCTCTTCGAGCTTTTCTGGATTCGTCGACTGGAGTTCCGGCGACGGACGATCGCTCAGTACGAACAGATGCCGCCGCTCAACGGCGTCCAGCCGCAACGCATTCGCGATTGCGATCAGCACCTCTTCGGACGCGCGGACGTCGCGCCCCTGTTCGAGCCAGGTGTACCACGTGATGCCGACGTCCGCGAGCATCGCGACTTCTTCGCGGCGCAGCCCCGGCGTGCGTCGTCGAAACCCGTCAGGCAATCCGACCGCGGCCGGACTCAGGTGCTCGCGCCGCGACCTCAGAAATGCACCCAGCTCGCAACGGCGCCGTTCGGCGGCGAGCGTTCTGACGTTCATCGTCATCGTGGTAGCTCCCTATACCAGTATCGATCCAGCACTGTTTGTCGCGCGGCAAAGCGCACAGGATGAAGACCAAACCAACTTTCAGTCTATTCAATCATGAACATGACGAACAAGCTTGTGCTGGTTACCGGCTCGACCGACGGACTCGGACGCTGCGTCGCGAAGCGACTCGCAGCCCAGGGCGCGCATGTGCTCATTCACGGGCGAAATATCGAAAGGGGCGAACACGTCGTTCGCGAGATAGCGGATGCGGGAGGCAAAGCTACTTTTTATCCGGCTGATTTGTCTACGTTCGCGGAAGTTAGATCGCTGGCGAGCGCGATCGGACGCGCGCACGATCGACTCGACCTGCTCATCAACAACGCCGGCATCGGCACCGGTCCGCGTGGCTCGACCAGGCAAGTCACGGCGGATGGAATCGAATTGCGGTTTGCCGTGAACTACCTCGCGGGCTGTGCCCTGACCAGGCTTCTGCTGCCTCTTTTGCTGAAGGGCTCGAGATCGCGGATTGTCAATGTCGCTTCCGTGGGACAACGCCCGATCGATTTCGACGACGTGATGTTGAGCCGCGGCTATAGCGGTACCGCGGCCTACTGCCAGAGCAAGCTCGCGCAAATCATGTTCACCTTCGATCTGGCCGACGAACTGGCGCAGACCGGCGTGACGGCAAATTGTCTGCATCCGGCCACATACATGGATACAACCATGGTGAGGAATGGCGGAATCACACCGCTCAGCACGGTCGCGGAAGGCGCCGACGCGGTTCTTCATCTTGCGGCGACAACCGCAATGGAAGGCTGTACCGGCCTCTATTTCGACGGCACGAGGCTCGCCAGAGCTCATCCCGACGCCTACGACCCCACGCTTCGCAAGCGACTGCGTCAGCTCAGCTTTCAGTTGACGGACCCGTCGCTGGCACATTGACACATCGAATTTCGATGTCGGCCCCGCCTGGGTTCCGGATACCCGGCATTTTTCAAAAAGCGGAACTTCAGCCATGTCACAACATGTCTTCATTGTCGGCGGCTCCTCCGGCATTGGCTTCGCGACAGCTAGCCGGCTATTGGATCGGAGATACACGGTTACGATTGCAGGGAGAGATTCCGCGAAACTGGCCAAAGCGAAGGCAGCATTGCACGGCGCTGCAAATACGGTGAGATTCGATGCATCCGATGCATCGACCATCGCCGGCACGTTTGCCGAGATTGGCGCAATCGATCACCTGGTTCTCGCGCTCGGCAGTGGCAAGGGTGGAGGCCCGTTTTCAGCCGTCAGTCTCGATGCGGTTCGTATGGGATTCGATGAGAAAGTATTTCCTCATTTCGCGTGTGCCCAGGCGGCCCTTGCGTCGATTGCGAAAACCGGAAGTATCACTTTTCTCTCTGCCGTGTCGGCACACTCGGCCATGCCCGGAACAGCGGGCCTCGGCGCAGCGAACGCGGCGATTGCCGCGATCGTGCCGATCCTGGCGGCAGAGCTACGCCCGTTGCGGATTAACGCGGTTTCGCCTGGCGTCATTGATACGCCGTGGTGGGACTTCCTGCCGGAGAAAGACAAGCAATCCGCTTTTGCCGGTTATGCGGCGAGAACGCCCGTAGGACGAATTGGCCAGCCAGACGACGTCGCCATGGCGATCGAGTTTCTGATTTCGAACTCCTTCATGACTGGGCAAACGATCATATGCGACGGCGGAATTGGTCTGGATTCGACTGGCCAGACCGTACCGCTGACCGATCCTCGCTGACGATCTGCATCAGGTGTCACCGGTGGGAACGATTCCCGCCGCCTCGACCATCAGGATCACCGTTTTCTCAGGCGCTCGAGGGCGATGCAGCAGGCCTTTTTGCACGACAAACGCCTGTCCCGGGGCTAGATCGACGACCCGGTCCTCGAGGTCGATCAGGAAACGTCCGCTAACAACATAAAAGAATTCGTCCTCCGCGTCATGTTTGTGCCAATGATATTCGCCCTGCACGACACCCAGCCGGACTACCGACTGGTTCACCTGACACAGCGTCTGGTTGTACCAGGGATGGCCGTTTGCCGCCACGAGGGCAGGCACGTCGATGACTTCGCCGAAGGAGTAGAGAACGTTAAGGCGGGTCAGATATGGAAAGGGATCGGTGCTCACATCAGTCTCCATGAACGTTAGTTCGTGTCGAAGATGCGAGCCACTGTAGCCCTTGCCAGTTCTGTTGGTCTTGTACCGGACCGTCAATCTTTGGTACAGGAGCGATCTTCGAGCAACTGCGCGCGGTACGCGCCTGGTGTCAGCCCCATCCTGCGCCGAAACACGCGCGTAAAGTGGCTTTGATCGGCGAAACCGGCGGCCTGAGCAATCGCTTTGAGCGAATGGCGTCCACTGGTCAATTGAGCGCACGCGAAATCGAGCCGAAGCTGGCGCACGTAGTCTCCGACGGTACAGCCATAGTGCTTGCGGAATTCCCGCGCGAGGTGGTCGGCGGAAACATGGCTATCCGAAGCGATTTCGTCCAACGTCAATGCCTCACGAAAACGATCGTGCAGTCGTGCTTCCACGCGACCGAGCCATCGACGCGAGCCGCCAACCGTCGCCGTGCGCGGGGCGGCCCGCTCGCACGCTGCAAGAAGTTCGAGTACCAACCCTTCGACTGCTAGCGACGTAGCCGAATCCTGCTCATGGCACTCGCGGACCAGACGGCGCATGAACGACAGCGGAGCTCCGCTGGCAAAGTCATCCGGGCGATCGAGGACTTGGGTCCGACCACCAAGCCGCGCTAGCCACGAGGACGAGAATTCGACATGGAGCGCCTTGCCGCCGGCCCCGTACCAGCAATTTGCGTGCGGTACGCCTGCGGGGAAAAGCGTCAGTGACATCGGCCCATCTTCGCCACGGCGTGACGGCCAGGATCGTGTACCGCAGCCGTCCAGCACGAAACAGAAAAACGGATTCACATGTTCGTGCTGCGGAATGATGAGATCCGTTGCGAATTGGGTCTCCACGACCGAGATACCATCATCCCTGTATTGCAGGGCGGTAGTGCCGAAGTAGTCGCCCGGCTCAAGTACCCGAAGCATGGGACTGCTCCCAAAGAGACGTTCCAGTCCATATTACACACCTGGTGGGCCCTGCGAGTCACCTCTTGCCACGATGTTTACGACGAGCACTTTATTTCAGGAATATTTTTACGTTTAAATTACGATTACATATCGATCGAGAGATAATTTTTGTAAAAATTTATTCGGAATGCACATGGTTCAGACATGTCATTCCACTGACATTCGAAACTGACTAAATGTTGCGGTGCTGAAAGCTCCAGCGCGGCACCGTTTCAATGCTTCCCGCCTGGACGAATCGCTCGCACATATCCTCGACCAGAGGCAACCCACCTGACAAATGATTCCATTCCAATCCAATTTGGCTATTTTGTTTTGATTATCTGGGGAGAAACAAAATGCATCGAAATCTCATTCAATCTGGATTTGCATTAGGACTATTGACAAGCTGCATTGCATTTGCGGCGCCGCAGGGCGACATGGAGCTTCTGCCGACTGGGCAATTCATTTCTCCGCGAGCCATACCAGGTGCCGTGCAGCAGTTGCTCAACCCGCAGCTTTCGGCCAAGCCGACCCAGATCGTCAGCGGTGCGATCAAGTCGCAACTCAGCCCGGACGGCAACACACTGGCCGTGATTACGGCCGGCTATAACACCGTCTACACGGGTGCCAGCAACAGCACGCTGGACAAGACTGACTCGACCCAGTACATCTTCATCTACGACGTGTCGGGCGCCAACAAGGCCACCCCGAAGCTCGTGCAGGCCATCCACCAGAACAATGCGTTCGATGGCCTCGCATGGAATGGCAACCAGACCCTGTACGGTACCGGTGGCGCGGACGACGCGGTTTATGTCTATAGCCGCCCGTCGGCTCTTCCGTCGGCCCAATGGTCACAAACCGCAGCCATCGCCCTGAACCACAGCAAGGGTGTCGGGTCGGGCGTGAAGCCGAACGCCGGGGGTCTCGCTCTCTCCGGCAATGGCAGGATTCTCGTCGTTGCCAACAACTACAACGACTCGATCACCATCATCGACACGACATCGAACACCGTCATGTCGGAATACGATCTGCGCCCGTTCAATACGTCGGGCACGCAGGGCGTTGCCGGCGGCGAATACCCGTGGGCCGTTGCGCTGAAATCCGACGACACGGCGTTCATCTCGTCGGTGCGCGACCGTGAAGTCGTGGTGCTCAACCTGTCGAACCCGGCCGCGCCGCAATTCATCACTCGCATTCCGGTGAAAGGCAATGCGTACGGAATGACCCTCTCGCCGGATCAGTCCAAGCTCTACGTCGCCGTGGCGAATACCGACCAGGTCGCGGTCATCGATACGGCCAGCCACCGGGTCGAGAAGACGATCGACATCGCTAGCCAGTCCGGCGACGGCAATGATGAGGGCAGCGGCAGCAACAGGAAGTACAGCGGCCGCGACACGGTCAACGTAACCGTATCGCGCGACGGGCGAACCCTGTATGCGGTCAACAACGGCGACAACTCGATCGCCGTGATCTCGCTCGATGGCAACGAGGGCTACCACGTCACCGGCCTGATCCCGACCGCGTATGCGCCCAAGGACGTCACGCTGAGCGCCGACGGCTCGCAGATGTACATCATCAACGGCAAGTCGAACACCGGCCCGAACCCGCTCTACACGTCGGGCACAACGGCCCAGTACCAGTTCGGTCTCGAACAGAGCAGCCTCGTGAGCGCACCGGTCCCGAGGGGCGACGTGCTTGCGCGGCTGACCAGCCAGGTCGACGAGAACAACCACTATTCGGTCAGAGAGTCGCAAAGCGATCGCCAGACGATGAATTTCCTGCACGATCACATCAAGCACGTGATCTATGTCGTCAAGGAAAACCGGACGTTCGACCAGATTCTCGGCGACCTCGGCAACGGCTCGAACGGGGATCCGTCGCTGACGATGTATGGCAAGGCCACCACGCCGAACTTCCACAATATCGCTAGCAATTTCGTCACGATCGACAACTTCGCCGATCCGGGCGACGGCTCGATGGATGGCTGGTCGTGGGTGCAGCACGCGCACGTCACGCCGACCGAGGAAGTGTCGCAGCAGGAAAACTACGCTGGCGTGAGCCGCGGCATGTCGTATGAATCCGAAGGCGCCAATCGCGGTCTGCCGGTTGGCCTCGCCACCACCGCGATGCGCGACGGTGCCTCCGGCGGGGCCTACAGCACGGTTACGTCGTCGCTGCCGGGCGGCACTGCCAACGCGCTGCCGGGTATCGCCGATATTTCGGTCCCGGATGCGCCGTTCGGCTACCAGAAGGCGAGCATCTATGACGCGGTGCTGCAAGCGGGCGGTACGGTCCGCAACTACGGCGGCATGGTCAACAACAGCGGCTCGATCGGCACGATCGCGAGCCCCCTCCTCAACCCGTTTGCTGCCGGCAACATTCAGGCGTACCCGCTCAAGCCGTCGCTCGTCACGCTGACGGACCCGTACTACCGCGGCTTCGACCAGGCCTATCCGGACACCTTCCGCGAACTCGAATGGAACCGCGAGTTCCAGCAGTACGTCGCGAACGGCCGTCTGCCGTCGTTTGAGTTCGTCCGCATGGGTTCCGATCACACCGGCAGCTATGCGCAGAACGTCGGTCAGATGGGCACGGCTGAACAGGAGCAAGCGGACAACGATTTCGCGGTGGGCAAGCTGATCGAGACGGTCGCACACAGCCCGTACGCGAAAAGCACACTGATCGTGGTGGTCGAGGACGACTCGCAGGCCGGTTCGGATCACGTCGACTCGCACCGCGCGCCGGCCTACGTCGTTGGCGCATACGTGAAGAAGAACGCCGTTGTCAGCACCGCGTACAGCCAGGTGAACGCGATCCGTACCATGGAAGACGTGCTCGGCACCCAGCACATCAATCTGAACACCGCGTATGCGCAACCGATGGCCGACGTCTTCGACACTGGCTCGGACGGTTCGTGGACCTACACTGCCGTCGCGTCGACGATCCTGAGGGGTACGAACGTGGGCAACGTTGCCACCGGCCCGACATCCGCCGGCAATGACGGCAATCAGTACGCGCAGGGTCCGGACATTCATCCGCTGCATGACGCGACTTACTGGGCAAGCGTGACGAAGGGCTTCGATTTCTCCAAGGAGGATCGCGTTCCGCCGGAACTCTTCAACCGCGTGCTGTGGACCGGCGTGATGGGCGACAAGCCGTATCCGGCGCCGCATTCGATCTACACGAAGATGTCTGCTGAAGGGACGAAGACGGTCGCCGCTGCCGACGACGATGACGATTGATCGAGGGTTCGCATCGCCCGTCGCGCTGCACACGCAGTAGCTGCCATCGCCGGGGGGCTGTCCAGATGGACAGCCGCCCGCTGTCGTCCACGATCAGAAGTCCGCGTGCAGGCGAACGTACGCGGCTAACGGCGAGCCGAGGTACGCACCGACCACATTGGTGGCGATGAAGTAGCGCTGGTTGGTGACGTTGTCGATGTTCAGATCGGCTCCCCAGTGACGCTCCGCGTAACCGAACTGCAGGTTCGCGATCACGGAGGCCGGTGCCCAGTCGTAGCCGTTGGCAAAGCCGTTCGTCATCCGGCTCATGTAGTCGATGCCGGCACCCGCATGAAAACCTGTCTTGCCGAAGAGGCTGAAGCGGTATGTCGTCCACAGGTTCGCCATAAAGGCCGGCACGCCCTGCGGGGCGGTCCCGACCGCACCGGGAGTGTCCGGACTATAAGTGATGTGCGCCTGCTGTCCGGTAAAGTTCGCGTACACGTGCCAGTTCGACGTGAGATCCGCGTCGAACGAAGCCTCGCCGCCGCGCGTGCGCTGCGAATCGAACGCGAGTTGGTCTTCACCGAACGGGGTCGCCACGTGTTCCCGCTTTACGTCGAACAGCGCGGTGTTGAGCACGTAGCGCCCGTCGTCGAACGACCACTTTATGCCCAGCTCGTATTGCAGCGCTGATTCCGGTGGGCCGATGGAAAAAGCCGTGTTTTCGGAGTTGAAGTTCGCGAGATAGCTGCGCGATACGCCGAAGTACGGCGTCATCCACGGCGTCAGCTTGTACAACATCCCGGCGCTCCAACTGGTCGGGGCATCGTTGCGCGTATACGTGTTGCCGGGAACCAGCGTGATGCCGTCGTTGGCCGTACGATTCGGCTCGCCGGGGACCGGGTTCAGGGTCAGCGACGTACCGAACCAGTCCTTGCGCACGCCTGCGCGGATTTTGAACCTGTCTGTCACGTCCACCTGATCGGTCGCATAAAGGCTGTAGAAGTTCGCGCTCACATGATCGTTCTGGCACGAGTGAGACGGCGCGCACTGGAAGTGCAGGCTTGCGATGGATGTTTCCAGCGGCACCGGCGCGAAGATGTCGCTTATGTCCGGAAGGTCTGCTGTCGTCTTCGCGCTGTTGAGATCCTGGTTCAGGTATTCGAAGCCTGTCAGCAGCGTATGGCGGATGCTGCCGGTCGAGAATTTCCAGACTGGTTCGAACTGGTAGTCGACCGTGTTGAGCGAATCGTTCTGATCGCGCAACTGGCGGCCGACGAATGCGTTGCCCTTGACCTTCGCGTGCGTGCTGTCGCCATTGCTGTAGAAGTCCAGTGTGTGGTGCATGTATGACAGGCGATTATTGATCGTCAGGTAATCGCTGATGCGCCACTCGTCCGTCAGCGTGGCACGGACGTAGTTGCCGTGCGCGTTCGCGAAGGGCGTCGAATATTTGGCGTTGAACGGGACATTGCGAATCGGCGCACCCTTGTAGTAGATGATCCCGTATGAGTCGGGCGTTGCCATGTACTCCTGCGCGTCGATCGAGAATTCAACCTTGTGGTCGCCGATTTTCCATTGCAGATCGGGCCGGATTTCCCTGTTCCACGATGCCAGGTCGCGGTAGCCGTCCGAGCGGCCGGCGCTGGCGTCGACACGATAGTTCAGTCCGTCGATGCCGCTTGGACCGGTGACGTAGCCACTCGCGTTGACCGTACCGAAAGAGCCGGCCTGGATATCGCCGCCCCAATGGAACTGCGCGGACGGCGTGTAGTGGATCAGGTTGATCGAGCCGCCCGGAGGACCGCTGCCGAGCAGCGCCGAGCCCGGACCTTTGAGCACCTCGATGCGCTCGACGCCCAGCAGCGAATGCATTGGGCCGTTGACCTGGTCGCCGTCCGAAAAACCGTCGTCATAGGTCTGCGCCTGCAGGCCTCGGATCATGAAGTGGTCGGTGAAGCCCTTCGAATCGGTACCGCCGTAGTTCACTCCGGACACGTTGCCTTTGCGGATCGCATCCTGCAACGACATGGCGCCTTGTTCATCGAGAATGCCGCGCGGAACGACCTCCACGCTCATCGGCAGGTCGCCGAGCGGAGTGCCGGTCTTGCTGACGCCCACGATCTGTTCCGGGTCGTCCACGTTATCGGGAGCGGCCGCTGGTCTCGTCGCATTGACAACGATGGGTCCCAGAGTGACCGGCGCCTCGGTCTGCTGAGTGGCCGCGGGTTCAGTCTGTTGCGCATTCGCCCCGGTGGCGAGCGACAACGTTGCAGCGGAGACGGCGATGGCGATTCGGGATGGCGATGTTCTCATTGACTCCATTCCAATGCAGCGCATTGCATCGGCTTCATGCCGTGGCAAATGAATTCCGAGTGTTCCTGCCCTTCGACCCGCGAAATTTATCGTTTGCGCGTGTCACAGACATGAACGGTCACACGGACAACGAATGCGGAATCGTTGTCGTGTCATCGCGACGCTATCGCTTTCTATCGAGGGGTGACCTACGCGACCTCGCATGGGAAAGCTGCCCATCCAGCTATGCGGATCGCTTATGCAAACAGATCCAGTCCGTTCACCAGTCGTTTGGCCAGACGCGGTTGACGCAATTGCTCCAACCACCATTGAAGCGCTCGGCCTTCGTGGTCGCCGCGCCAGGCAACGTAGAGCACGTTGGGTTCACGGGGATCGGCCGTGCCTTTCTCGACGAGTTCGCCTCGCTTGAGCAGCGCCGCAATTCTGCGTCTCGGCAGCCAGCCGACCCCGAGCCCGTCACGCTGAGCCAGAATCTTCGCGCGCATGCTGGGAACGGCCAGCGAAGCCTGGCCGCCAACCACGCCATAGGCGCGGCCCGGCATCATTCTCGACGAATCGGCCACGACGACGGCACGATGGGCCGCGATATCTTCGCGCCTGAGCGGACCTTTGGCTGCCGCCAGCGGATGACGCGGCGCGACCGCGAACACCCACTCCATCACACCCAGCTCGAACCACCGCAGGCCGGGGATCGCCGGGGGTTCGTTCGTCGCCCCGACAACCAGGTCGCCTCGACCTTCGCGCAGCGCCTCCCACGTGCCGCCGAGCACTTCATTGGTGACCCGGAGTTTTACCCCCGACTGCAACGCGTCGAATGCGCGGACGACTGGCATCACAAGCTCGAACTCGATGATCTCGTCGGTCACGATCCATAACCGGTCCTCCCAGCCGCTCGCGATCTGCCGAACCCGCTGAGTCATGCGAGCCACGTCCTGCATGAGCCGTCCCGCCTCCTCCGCCAGCGCATGCCCAGCCGGAGTAAGCTGCAACCGGTAGCGCCGGCGATCGAACAACAATGCATCGAAGCGGCTCTCGAGCTGGCGCGCGGCATGCGACACGGTTGACGGCGCCTTGCCCAGTTGCGCGGCCGCGCGCGACAGGCTCCCGGTTTCCCGAATCGCTTCCAGCAATGCAAGCTCTTCCGCCGACAACATGTTCCACTCCGTCGAACGTGCTCATCTGGACGATCGTACGGCAATACCATCCTGATGGTCCATCATGCTGTAACCAACCTGAACGTCTCGCGAACAAGGAGCAACGACATGGGCCTGCTGGTCAATGGTGAATGGCAAGACCGCTGGTACGACACGGCGTCGACGGGCGGTCGCTTTGTCCGTAAGGACGCCGCGTTTCGCAACTGGCTGAGCGCCGACGGCTCGCCGGGGCCCAGCGGGCGTGGCGGCTTTCGCGCTGAAGCTGGCAGATACCACCTGTACGTGAGCCTCGCCTGCCCGTGGGCACATCGCGCGCTGATCGTGCGGGCGCTCAAGGGCTTGAACGAGATGGTCAGTGTGTCGGTGGTCCACTGGCTGATGCTCGAGCGCGGATGGACCTTTGCCGAGGGGCCCGGCACCGTGCCCGATACCGTCAACGGCGCAAGCTTGCTGCATCAGGTCTACACCGCCGCCGACCCGCACTACACCGGACGCGTCACCGTGCCCGTGCTGTGGGACAAACAGCAGAAGACGATCGTCAATAACGAATCGTCGGAAATCATTCGTATGTTGAACTCGGCCTTCGACGGTCTCGGCGCCACGCCTGGCGATTACTATCCGGCGCCATTGCGACGCGAGATCGACGAAATCAACGGCCGTGTGTACGACACGTTGAACAACGGCGTCTACAAGTCCGGCTTTGCAACAACGCAAAGCGCGTACGAGGAAGCCGTCAAGCCGCTGTTCGAAACGCTAGCGTGGCTCGAGGAGCAGCTCTCGACACAACGCTTTCTGACTGGCGACACCTTCACCGAAGCGGACATCCGTCTCTTCACGACGTTGATACGCTTCGACGCCGTTTATGTCGGTCACTTCAAATGCAACCTGCATCGGATCGCCGACTACCCCAACCTTTCCGCGTATACGCGCGATATCTATCAGATGCCGGGCGTCGCGGAAACGGTCAATTTCGAGCACATCAAACGGCACTATTACGAAAGCCATCGTGGGATCAACCCCACGGGCATCGTGCCGCTTGGACCGGTGCTCGACTTCTCCACCCCGCACGATCGCGCGCGCTTCGCGCGTGCAAAGTAGGAAACCTCGGTCATGTACAAGGCTCATCTGATGCTGCCTCCGGTTCGCGGTCTGCGACTCAATAACGTCGCGCTCGCCGTGAGCAACCTGAACGCGATGGTCGCGTGGTACGAATCCCGGCTCGGTTTCGTCGTGACCGGGCGCGGCCGTTTCGACGCGGGAGGCGCGGACTACGCAATCCTCGAGGCTGCCGGTTTGCGCATTGAACTGGTGGCACGCGCAAGCGCGGTGCAACGTCCGGTGGACCGCACGCCCCCGCCGGATCATCTTGCGGTGCTTGGCCTCAAGGCGATGGTGTTCGAAACCGACGACCTGGAGGCGACCACGGCCTTGATGGAGGAGCATCGGGTGGACATGGTGTGGGCAGACCAGCCGTTGAGCGCCGAGCGGCGCTCAACCATGCTGCGCGATCCGGAGGGAAACCTGATTCACATCTTCGGCCCGCTGTTGGACCGCACCTGAGAGCGCATCAGATTCGATCGCGTCGTTTAAAGCTGACTCATCCCGCCATCAGCGATGATCTCCGTGCCGACGATAAACGCCGATTCGGGTGACGACAGATGCAACACGGTGGCGGCGATTTCCTCAGGCGTGCCGAAGCGTCCCAGCGGAATCTGATTGAGAATTTGAGCGGCAGTCGCTTTCAGGGTATCGGCATCCAGGCCGAGCTTGCCGTACAGCGGCGTTTGCACTGGCCCGGGGCTCACCACGTTCACGCGCACGCCACGCGGCAATAGCTCCGAGGACAAGGTCCTGGCGAGCGAAATAACGGCAGCCTTGCTGGCCGCATAAACGGATGAACCGGGCATGCCGATGTGCGCGTTGATCGAGCCATTGATCACCACCGAAGCACCCTTGTTCAAATGCGGCAGCAGCGACTGGATCTGAAAATAGGCGCCCTTGACGTTGATATTGAAGTTCGCGTCCCAGAGCGCTTCGTCCACGTCAGTGAAGGGCGCGAACTTTGCAGCGCCCGCGTTGATGAAGACCGCATCGAGCTTGATGCCTGCATCGCCGATCGCGATGGCGAGCTCGCGCGCGGCCGCAACCGATCCTGTGTCGTTGCGAACCGCCACCGCGTCGGCGCCAAGCCCTCGTTTCGCCTCTTCGAGCGCCGCGCTGTCACGGCCCGTGATGACGACCCGTGCGCCTTCCGCGGCGAACGCCTTTGCCGCGGCGAGACCGATTCCGCTGCTACCGCCAGTGATCAATACAGATTTGCCATGAAATCGCGTCATAACTTTCTCCAATGAGTCAGGTGAGTTACTGCGATTCAATGATGCGCCGTTTCGATGGAAATGCCGTACGATCCGGGCGCTGAAATCGTTCGAGATGATCGAACATCTTTCTCGATCGAATCTGCGTGGGACGCGCACAAGTCCTGGGGCTGGTCAATCCAGCCAGCCGCGCAGCCGCGCATGATCGAGAAAGCGGTAGACGTCGGGCGCAAGTTCGGACGTGCCGAAAAGCCGTTCGAGTTCGCCGATGATGTCGTCGAGCTCGTGTTCTCCGTCGCAACGCGCGAGGATCGCGCCGGCGCTAGCGTTGAGCTTCACCATCCCTTCGGGATAGAGCAGCACGTAGGCGTCCTGCGCCGCTTCCCACTGCAGGCGGAAGACGCTGCTCAGACGGGGGCGCAGCGGCACGCCGCTATTCGAATCACGCTTGTTCATCGCGATCCCAGTGTGTTCATGGTCGTTCGTTGCGTGCGCCGCCCGCGGCGCACTACGTGCAGCGCGGGCGGCACGCCGCGGCCCGCTCAGCGATTGGCGATGTACATCGTGATCTCAAAGCCGAAACGCACTTCGGCATACGACGGGGTGATCCATTGCATGGCATGTCTCCTTGTTTGCGATTGGATGAAAAACCGCACTCGATGCGCGGCCGCTCCCTTCAAAGCAAAGGATATGCCGGTGTCGTCACGCGAGGCGGGGGGCATTCGGGAGGCGGGCAGTGTTGATTTTTGGAGCACCACCGTTGCGGGATGCAACAGCGGTGCGACAGCACGTGAGCGAAACAGAAGTGCCGATGCAAGCGGCGCGATGGGCTCAAAAGTCGTCCACCGCACGACCCGGCTCGACCGCGGGCATCTTCCGGTAGATCATGTTGCGCGACACGCCGAGCTCGCGCGCCGCCGCCGACACATTACCGCCATGCCGCGCGAGCGCCGCGGCAATCACCGACACGGTCACGTCCTGGAGGCGCGCGCACTCCGGCACGGACGCACCGCCCGCGCCTCGCGTATCCGCCGCGCCGCTCGACGCAACGTCACAGCGCAGGTCATCGAAGAAGTCATCGGGCAAATGCTCGCGCCGGATCTCGCCGTCCGCGTCGACCATGGCCGCCGCGGTGCGCAGCAGATTGCCAAGCTGCCTGAAGTTGCCCGGCCATGGACAGCGCTCGAACATCGCCATCACGTCGGGCGCGACGTGAAGCGGGTGCCCGTTCGCGCTGGCGAGCGATTCGCGCAGCAACATCTTCTGGATCACGACCGCGAGATCGGTCCGCTCGCGCAGCCGCGGCAGACGCACCACGAGGCCATTGAGCCGGTAGTAGAGATCCTCGCGGAAGCGGTTTTGCGCGATCATCACGCGCAGGTCCCGGTGCGTCGCGCAGATGATCGCGACGTCCACCGCAATGCTGCGCGTCGAGCCGAGCGGGTTGACGACGCGTTCCTGCAACACGCGCAGCAGCCGCACTTGCAGCGAATACGGCATGTCGCCGATCTCATCGAGAAACAGCGTGCCGCCGTTCGCCTGCAGCAGCTTGCCGATTGCGCCTTTGCGGCGCGCTCCGGTGAATGCGCCTTCCTCGTAGCCGAACAGCTCGGATTCGATCAGCGTCTCGGGAATCGAAGCGCAGTTGACGGCGACGAACGGCCCCGCGTGACGCGGCGAATCGTTGTGAATCGCCTGCGCGAGCAGTTCCTTGCCCGTGCCGGTCTCGCCATTGATCAGGATCGGAATGTCCTTGCCGATAACCTTTTTGACCTTCGCAATGACCGCGGCGACCTGCGGGTCGCCCGTGTCGAGATAGCTCAGACGTGAAAGCCCGGCAGCGGTGGGCGGCGGCTCTTCGTGCGCCGCCGCCCGCGCGCCCTCGTGCACGGCGACCGGGCGGCTGCCTTCGGCCAGCGACGCCCGCCTGAACTGCACGCGCGCGCAGACCACCGCGCCGCTGCTCAGGTTGAGCAGCAGGTGCGGGTCGAGGCTCGCGCGCGCACGATCGATCAGTTGCGCGCTGGTGGTCTGGAACAACGATGACAACGTATGCGCGCGCAGCCCGGCGAGCGGCATGCCGAGCTGGAACTGCGCACTGCGGTTGGCCGACAGAAAGCGCCCGTCGCTCGTGAACGCGACGATGCCTTCCATCAGCGTGCCGAGAAACTCCGGACGACTATGGAAGGACACTTGCAGCGTTTCGTGAAAGGTGGTCGTGAACAGATGATTCTCGATCATCTGCACCGACATTTTGGCGAGCGCCATCGTGTGCTGATGATAGCTGCGGTAATCGCCCGTCACGTCGAGTACGCCGATCGCGTCGCCATACGGATCGAGAATCGGCACGCTCGAGCAGGTCAGGAAGCGGTTGGCCGCGAGGTAGTGCTGGTCGCCGTGCACGACCATCGCGCAGCGCTCGGCCAGCGCCGTACCGATCGCATTGGTGCCCTGGCGGTCCTCGGCCCAGTTCGCGCCGGGCCGCAGCGCGACTTTCTCCGCGCGCGCGAGGAAGTCGTCGTCGCCGATCGAATGCAGGATCAGCCCTTCGGCATTGGTCAGCACGATCATGCTTTGCGTGTTGGCGATCTGCTCGCGCAGCGTCTCCATCACCGGCATCGCGTGCGCGCACAGCACCCGGTTCTGCTCGCGTTTGAGCACGAGTCCCGCGTTCGAAAGAACCTCGTAATCCGGTCGCGCCGACGCGCACAGACCAAACGTCTCGGACCGTTCGTGTGCTTTCTGAATCGCCGGTGCGGGAAAGTCATTGGACCGGACGGCCGTCTGAGTCACGGCCGGATGAACGTCATCGCGCATTGTCTCCCTCCAGCAGAGCCTGGTACCTTGCCAGACTTTTCTCCGTTCCCTTAAGCAAGCTCCAGGCCATTCATTTCATCGACGGTCGCGAAGCGAAGAGGCTGTATTACCGCAAATCCCTACGCGTTGCGATATGCGGAGTCACCCCGAGTGGCGCTTGATCCGCGCTGCTGGCGTCGCCCCCGCCCCGAGCGATGCGCGCGAGCGCCGCGATTGTGCTGTTTCTCAACACTCCATCGTCCGGCGTTGTACCGGGACGCAACAGATGGAGCGCCATGCGGGCGAGATGTCCCGCAGCGCGTTTCAGGCGCGCCGCCCTTTCGGACTCGTTCACAAAAATGGCATGCCACTTGCAGTAACGGCATCGCAACCGGATCGCACGGAACGAAGGGGCGACGCCTCTCCCGGCACTGCATCGACAAACACTCAGGAGACGACCATGAAGAACCGTTCGCCCGCCGCTGGCCGGCTGGCTGTCCTTGGAGCGAGCATCGCGATCGCGATGGCACTGAACGTGGCTCCGGTGGGCGCCGCCCCGGACTATCCCGCGGTGACCTACGAGCGCCTCGCTCAAGCGCAAAGCGACCCGGGCTGGCTGACCTATTACCGCAGCTATAGCGGCCAGTCGCATTCCCCTCTGAAGCAGATCGATGCATCGAACGTCGCCGGACTCAAGCAGGCCTGGAGCTATCGCTTCCCCGCGGAACTCAAGCAGGGCTTCGAAGCAACCCCGATCGTCAACGGCGGATACCTTTTTGTCAGTACGCCAAAGGACAACGTCTATGCGTTCGATGTCAAAACCGGCACGCAGCTGTGGAAATACGAGCCGAAGCTCGGCGCGGAATCGTTCAAGACCGCCTGTTGCGACGTCGTGAATCGCGGCGTCGCGCTGTATGGCAAGAACGTCTATGTGGCGATGCTGAGCGGCGAGGTGGCCGCGATCGACGCGCAGAGCGGCAACCTCGTGTGGAAGAAGCAGATGTTCGAGCCGGGTCTCGGCTACGCGTTCTCGCTTGCGCCGCTCGCGCTCGACGGCGCGATCGTCGTCGGCACGTCGGGCGGCGAATATGGGATTCGCGGCTATATCGCCGCGCTCAATCCCGACGACGGCTCGATCATCTGGAAGCGCTATACGATCCCGAGTGCCGGTGAGAAAGGCAGCGACACATGGCCCGACGGCATGCAGGAACATGGCGGCGGCGCGGCGTGGCTGACCGGCACCTACGACGCAGCCACGCAGACGCTGTACTGGGGTGTCGGCAATCCGGGGCCGTGGCTCGCCGCGCTGCGTCCCGGCGATAACCTCTACTCCGATTCACTGCTCGCGCTCAATCCGAAGAACGGCGAGCTGAAGTGGCACTACCAATACACGAACAACGACACGTGGGACTACGACGGCGTCAACACGCCGGTCCTTGCGAACATCAGCTACAAGGGCAAGCCGTATGACGCGATCATCCATGCCGACCGCAACGGCTTCTTCCACGCGATCGACCGCAAGACCGGCAAGCTGATCTACGCGGAGCCGTTCGTCAAGGCGCTGTCGGTGACCGGCTACACCGCCGACGGCAAACCGGTTCAGGACGCCAGCCGGTTTCCGAAGGCCGGCACGACGATCAACACCTGCCCGAGCTTTCTCGGCGGCAAGAACTGGTGGTCGACCTCCTACGATCCCGAGCGGCACATCGCGGTGGTGCCGTCGCTGCATGCGTGCATGAGCCTGTCCGGCAAGTCGGTCAGCTACATGGAGGGCCTGCCCTACCTCGGCGAAGGCTTCGAGATCCAGCCTGAACCGGGCAGCCAGGGTTATGGCGAGCTTCAGGCCATCGACGTCAATACCGGCAAGAAGCTGTGGGGTCACTGGACCAAAATGCCCTGGAACGGCGGCGTCGCCACGACGGCCAGCGGCCTCGCCTTCAGCGGCTCGCTCGACGGCCATCTGTACGCGTTCGACGTGACCACGGGCAAGGTGCTGTGGGAAAGCCCGCAACTCGCGAGCGGCATCGTCGCGCAACCTTCGGTGTTCGAAGTCGACGGCAAGGAATACGTGGCCGTGCTCGCGGGCTACGGCGGTGCGAATCCGATCTGGGGCGGCCCGATGGCCGACGTCGCGAAGGACGTCCCGCGCGGCGGCACGCTGTATGTGTTCGCGCTCGATCGCAGCTGAACGCAGCCACTGCATCCTCATCGTTCTGCACCTCGCACTCTCGCAGCTGCATCTCTCCGCGCCCGCACGCAGTTCAGGCGGGCGCGGTGTTCCCGCCATCACAGGAACGCACCATCATGAACATTCGACTCACTCAGGTTGCTCTCGCCGGCGCGCTCGTCGCCGGCGCCGCGCAGGTTGCCGTCCATGCGGCCACGCAGACGTCGTCCAGCGTGCGCGTATGCACGATGCCAGGCAGCCCTTCGGCCGAGCTGGACAAGTCCGTTGCACGTGCGGTGTTGAACGCCGCGGGCATCGCCGCGAACTTCGCGTCGCGCGGCATCGACGACGACGGCGGCGACGACGGCATCTCCGCTCGTGAGCTGTCCAAATCGCTGCAGCGCGACTGCGATGTGATCGCGGGCTTTCCGCGTTCGAGCGTGGCCGACGGCTCCGACTCGCAGTTGCTCTTTTCCGAGGGCTATCTGCACTCTGGCTATGTCAGCGTCACGCTGCGCGGCACCCATGCGGCCAACCCCAGCGTCGCGGCGCCGGACGGCAAGATCACGATTGCGGCCACCTGGTCGAGCCCGTCGCAACTGATCGCGGTCCAGCAGAAGAACGCGCGCTTCGATCTGGAAACCACCTCCAGGCTGACCGTCGACGCCGTCGCGAAAGGACGCGCGCAACGCGCGATCGTCTGGTACCCGGCCGTGGTCGCATATCGGCGTGCGCACCCGCAGCAGCACTTCGACGTCGCCGCCGCCGAATCGCCTTATGCCGACTGGAAACTCGTGTTCGCATCGGGACCCGGCACGCAGCAGTTGCAAAAGCGCATCGATGAAGCGCTCGTGCGCTTGCGCAGCGATGGCCGGCTCGCGGCGCTGACGCGCAACTGGGCATTACCAGCCACGATCGCGACCGATTCGGCGACCCCTCACGCGAGCCTCGTGCGCAGTGCCGCGCGCTATCTCGACGGCCCGACGCAGCCGTCGCCGCGTGCGGACGTATGGCGCGCGAGCGGCATGCCGGCCGCCGGCGGCTTCATCAAGGTCGCGGCGACGACCGAGGCACCGTCGTTCGATCACGATCAGGTCGCCCACGGCGAACATCTGTATGCCGATTCGTGCGCGAAATGCCACGGCGAGAAGCTCGAAGGCAACACCGCGCCTTCGTTGAGCGGACCGGCCTTCGCGCCAGCGGCGAACTCGCATCTGACGATCGGCGGCATCTATCAGTACATGTCGACCAACATGCCCGCGGATCATCCCGGCAAGATGAGCGACGAGGAGTACGCCGATCTGATGGCCTTCCTGCTCTATACGAATGGCTACGACACCGGCAACGTGAAGCTGACCGCGCAGGCCGCGCAATCCTCAACCACACCGCTGAATGCGGGGCCGCGCCACTGACACGTTGCATCGCACTGCATTGCAACGCCACGCCGCTTCGATCGAATGGAATGCGGCGTGGACGACCCATTTCTTTTCTCAGGACACCATCATGGTCTCTCACAATCGCAGACACTTCATTCTTCAGGCCGCGGGCGTGTGCGCCGCGCTCGCCAGCGCCGACCTCGCGCTCGCCGCGCCGCCGCCCGTCGACGAAAACGACGCCACCGCCAGCTCGCTCGGCTATCGTGCGAAAGCGAGCAGCGTCGACACCGCGAAGTTCCCCAAGTACCACGCGGGCCAGACCTGCGCGAACTGTCGCTTCTATACCGGCGCAGCGGGCGAGGCCGCCGGACCGTGCCCGATGTTCCCCGGCAAATCGGTTGCGGCGGACGGCTGGTGTAATGTCTATGCGCCAAGAACCTGAGCGCTGGTAATCTACCGTCCGCCGCGCGTATTCTTAGGCTCTCCAACCAAACAGTGCAAACAGCGCAAACAGCGAGAGCATTTGAACCGGAGAAGATCGATGTCGAGTCCCTGGACGGGCCGGTGCCTATGCGGCGCGGTGCAATACGAAGCTCACGGTGATTCACTCGCGCAACTGATCTGCCATTGCCGCGATTGTCAGCGCGCTTCCGGTTCCGCAGGGTTGCCGGTCGTCGTAGTGACAGCCGCCGGCTTTTCGTTCAAAGGCGACATCAGGCCTTATACGAAGACCGGCGGCAGCGGCATGCCGACGACGCGCAACTTCTGCGCTCATTGCGGCAGCCTGCTGTTCGGCACGCCGCATCATGCACCGGACATAGTGACCCTCTACGCCGGCACGCTCGATGATCCTGCGCGGTTCGAGCCCGAGTTCACTCAGTTCGTGTGCGAACGCCATCAACTTGACGCTCACCTGCCTGACATTCCCCACCATCCGCGAAGAGCGCCCTGACCCGCGCGATCAAAGATGCCTTGTTTGCTCGGGCGGATTGCCCCAGTCGTTGTGCAAGCCATCGCGATAGGTCACGGGCGCGTTCAACGCTGCATCGAGATCGAGTTCATCGAGACACATGATGTTGACGTTGATATACGGATACCCCGTGCCGTTCGGCATATCGATGCGGTCGAATACGTGAACCCCGCAGCGCTGGCAGAACGGGTGATGCGCAACCGCATTTTTCCCCTGATATTCGCTGAGCGTGGCTTCATCCGAAAGCAGACGAAAGTCCTCCCGACGAACCTGCACGTGCCAGAACCGCAGCCTGCTGCAATAACTGCAATTGCATTTCGACGTGCCCTTGTCGAAATCGATGCGAGCCTCGAACTTCACGGATTGGCAGTGGCAACTTCCGAGGTACGTGCGCAGCATGGGGTTCTCCGAGGTTGAGGGCAGCTGCAATTATGGACGGCACGACTTCGCGCTGCCAACGCACGAGCCGTCGCAACCCTCGCAGTAATGGCGGTCGCGCACCGCGCGATCCACGCGCCAGACGTTAGCCTCGGCCGGCCGCGCCGTTCCCACCGAGCGGCCGTTTTCCCGCGCATGAAAGTTCGGCTCGCCCGCCTTGCCGCGGCGAATCGCTTCATCGATGCCCGGCTCGCCGAACACCGCCTTCAGTTCGGCCACGAACGCCGCGATCTCGGGCATCGGATGCCCGGCCGGCTTGCGCACTCGCATGTCCATTCATCCGCTCCCGAAAAAGTGCCTATTCGCCATATCTTAAAACGATGTAGGATACTGTATATCCATACAGGTATTTTCGCAAATGACAACCGCCCTGCCAGCACCGGAAGCCATTCACCCGTCCTTGTGGCGGGCGTCCCAACTTGGCGCTGGCCGCGGCCGCAGCGTCGATACCGGTTATCCGGCCCTGTCGGCGGAATTGCCCGGCGGCGGCTGGCCGCTCGGCGCGCTGGTCGATCTGCTGGTGCAGCAGGCCGGCGTCGGCGAACTGCGGCTGTTGCAGCCGGCGCTCAGCGCCGTCGGCGAGCGTCCGGTCGCCTTCGTGCAGCCGCCGCATACGCCGGACGGCCTCGGGCTGAACTACATCGGCCTGTCGCTGCAGCAGGTGCTGCGCATCAATGCGCCGAAAACCGCCGACGCGCTGTGGTCCGCCGAGCAGATCCTGCGCGCCGGCAGTTGCGGCGCGCTGATCTTCTGGGCGCAGTACGCGCAGGCGTCGTCGCTGCGCCGTCTGCATCTGGCCGCGCAGTCGTCGGAGACGCTGTTCATCATGGTGCGGCCGCTCGCCACCGCGCAGGACGCGTCGCCCGCGCTGCTGCGGCTCGCGCTCAGGCCATCGGCCGAAGGTCTGACCATCGACATCGTGAAACGACGAGGGCCCGCTCGCGCAGAGCCCCTGTCGATTCCCCTTCAACCCACACCCGTTCTGCTTTCCCGACATGCGCGTCTTTCTCGCCGTTCATCTGCCAAAGTTGCCGCTCGAGGTCTTCAGACCGAAGTGGTCGCCTGAGCCCGCGCATGGCTGCGCGGTGCTGGAGAAAGACAAGGTGGTCATGGCCGATCCCGCCGCGCGCTCGGCGGGCGTGCGTGCGGGCATGAAGCGTGGCGGCGTGCTGACGCTGTCGCCGGAAACCGAGATGTATGAGCGCGACAGCGGCCGCGAGGCGGCGGCTCATCGCGAGGTGGGGATCGCGCTGATGCGCTTCTCACCCGAAGTCGCGCTGCTCGATGAGGCGACGGTGGTCGTCGAGATCGGCGCGAGTCTGCGGCTCTTCGGCGGCCTGCTCGCGCTGTGCCGCGACGCGAAGGCCATTCTCAATGCGCTCGGCTTCACCGCGCGCATCAGTGCCGCGCCGACCGGCCAGGGCGCGTGGCTGCTCGCGAAGTTCGGCAACCGCCGCGTGCTGAAGCTCGCGTCGCTCGAACAGCGCCTCTGCGCGCTGCCGATGCTCGCCGTGCCCGAAGTCCGTCCGTTCGCTGACTGGTTCACGGGCCTCGGCTGCGAGCGCATCGCCGATCTGCGCCGCCTGCCCCGCGCCGGCTTGCAGCGCCGCTGCGGCGAACATCTGCTCGACTCGCTCGACCGCGCATTCGGCACCGCGCCCGAACTGTTCGACTGGCTCGAACTGCCGCCCACGTTCTCGGCGCGCATCGAGATGCCGGACCGGCTCGAACACGCGGATGGCGCGGTGTTCGGCGCGCAGCGGCTCGTCGTGCAGCTGTGCGGATGGCTGTGCGCGAAGCAGCTCGCGGTCAGCGGCATCCGCCTGTCGCTCGAACACGAGCGCGGACGCAATGCGATCGAGCCGACCACGATCGACATCGCGCTCGGCGAGCCGACCTGGCGCGAAGAACATCTGATGCGGCTGCTAAAGGAACGGCTGCATCGCATCGAGCTCGCCGCGCCCGTGATTGCGTTGCGGCTCGACGCATCGAACGTCGAATCGGCCGCGCCCGCGTCCGCCACCCTCTTTCCCGAACCGGGCGGCTCGCAGGAAGACCACGAGCGCCTGCTCGAACTGCTGGTCGCGCGGCTCGGCGAAGAGAACGTGCTGAAGCCCGCGCCGAGCGCCGATCATCGCCCGGAGATCGCGAACCGCTGGCTGCCGGTGTCGCAGCCGGTCAAGCTCGGACCGCTGCCGCAGAATCTGCCACGCCCGACGTGGATGCTCGACACGCCGGTGCGTCTGTTGATGCGCCAGCACCGCCCGTTCTATGGCTCGCCGTTGCGCATGGTGTCGCCGGGCGAGCGCATCGAGAGCGGCTGGTTCGACGGCGAACTCGTCACGCGCGACTACTTCGTCGCGCAGGCGGACGACCAGAGCTGCTACTGGATCTACCGCGAGCGCGTGAGCAGCCGCGACGCGGAAGAAGAGCAACGCTGGTTCCTTCATGGCCTGTTCGGCTGACAGGCGCGGCTGATATGCGCGGATGAACGGCCATGGACACCACCTTCACGATGCTGCCGGCATATGCCGAGCTGTTCTGCTTTTCCAACTTCACGTTTTTGCGCGGCGCGTCGCACGCCGAGGAACTGGCCGAGCGTGCCGCGCAACTCGGCTACTCCGCGCTCGCGATCACCGACGAATGCTCGCTCGCGGGAGTCGTGCGCGCGCATGTCGCGGCGAAGGAAGCGAAGCTGCCGTTCATCGTCGGTTCGTATTTCCGGCTCGTCAATGCCGATGGTTCGCCGGCCTTCGGCCTGATCCTGCTCGCCCGCAACCGCAACGGCTACGGCAATCTGTCGGAGCTGATCACGCTCGCGCGCATGCGCGCGCCCAAGGGCGAATACCGGCTCACGCCGCAGGATCTGTCGCGGCCGGAGAAGGAATATCGCCACCTGCTCGGCATGCCCGACTGCCTCGCGATTCTGGTGCCGGATTTCCCGGCCAGCGAAGACGCGCTCGACGCGCAGGTCGAATGGCTCGACGAAACCTTCACCGGCCGCGCATGGGTCGGCCTCGTGCTGCATCAACGCGCGATGGACGACATGCATCGCGGCGCGGTCGAATTCGTCGCGAAGAGCCGCGACGTGCCCGTCGTCGCACTCGGCGAAGTCGTGATGCACGTGCGCTCGCGCAAGCCGCTGCAAGACACGATGACCGCGATCCGGGTCGGCAAGCCGGTCCATGAGTGCGGCTACGATCTCGCGCCGAACGCCGAGCAGCATCTGCGTTCGCGGTTGCGGCTCGCCAACCTGTACCCGGAAGACGCGCTCGCCGCGACGGTCGACATCACGAGCCGCTGCACGTTTTCGCTCGACGAGCTGCGCTACGAGTATCCCGACGAGCTGGTGCCGGCCGGCCATACGCCGGCCTCGTATCTTCGCCAGGAGACCTATATCGGCGCGCAGCGGCGTTTTCCGGCGGGGATTCCGCATCCCGTGCAGCAGCAGATCGAGCACGAACTCGAACTGATCGCGGACTTGCAGTACGAGCCGTATTTCCTGACCGTCTACGACATCGTCCGCTTCGCGCGCAGTCAGCACATTCTGTGTCAGGGGCGCGGCTCGGCCGCGAACTCGGCGGTCTGCTACTGCCTCGGCGTGACCGAAGTGGACCCCGCGCGCGGCAACATGCTGTTCGAGCGCTTCATCAGCAAGGAGCGCGGCGAGCCGCCCGATATCGACGTCGACTTCGAGCACCAGCGGCGCGAAGAAGTGATCCAGTACATCTATCGCAAGTACGGCCGCGACCGGGCGGCGATCGCGGCGGCGGTGTCGACCTATCGTCCGCGTGGCGCGCTGCGGGAAACGGGCAAGGCGCTCGGCGTCGATCCGCAGATCGTCGATGCGGTCGCGAAGTCGCATCACTGGTTCGATGGCCGCCAGGATCTGCTCGCGCGCTTCGCGGAATCCGGCCCCGATCCGGACAAGCCGCTGATTCAGGCCTGGGCGAAGCTCGCCTCGCAGCTGCTGAATTTTCCGCGCCATCTGTCGCAGCATTCGGGCGGCTTCGTGATCAGCCGCGGCAAGCTCACGCGGCTCGTGCCGGTGGAAAACGCGGCGATGGCCGAGCGCTCGGTGATCGAGTGGGACAAGGACGACCTCGAATCATTGGGCTTGCTGAAGGTCGACGTGCTCGCGCTCGGCATGCTGTCCGCGATCCGGCGCACGCTCGACCTCGTGTCGGAACAGCGCGGCGAACGCTTCGAAATGCAGGACATTCCGTCTGAAGATCCGGCGACCTACGCGATGATTTCAGCCGCCGATACGGTCGGCGTATTCCAGATCGAATCGCGCGCGCAGATGAGCATGCTGCCGCGCATGCGGCCGAAGACGTTCTACGACCTCGTCATCGAAGTCGCGATCGTGCGGCCGGGTCCGATTCAGGGCGGCGCCGTGCATCCGTACCTGCAGCGCCGCCAGGGCTTCGAGCCCGTCACCTATCCGAGCGACGCGTTGAAAACAGCGCTGGGCCGCACGCTCGGCGTGCCGATCTTCCAGGAGCAGGTGATGCAGGTGGCGATTCTCGCGGCCGGCTTCACCGCCGGCGAAGCCGATCAGCTGCGGCGCGCGATGGCCGCGTGGAAACGCAAAGGCGGGCTCGAAAAATACTATGACCGCATCGTGCTCGGCATGCAGGAGCGCGGCTACGACCAGGCCTTTGCCGAGGCGATCTTCGAGCAGATCAAGGGCTTCGGTGAATATGGCTTCCCCGAAAGTCACGCGGCCAGTTTCGCACTGCTCGTCTATGCGAGCAGCTGGCTCAAGTGTCACGAACCCGAAGCCTTTCTCGCCGCGATGCTGAACAGCCAGCCAATGGGCTTCTATTCGCCATCGCAACTGGTGCAGGATGCGCAGCGGCACGGCGTCACGGTATTGCCGGTCGACGTGACGGTGAGCGGCTGGGATTCGTCGCTCGAACACCGTGCGGGGGCGACGCGCCCTGCCGTGCGGCTCGGTCTTTCGCTGCTGCGCGGCATGAAGGACGGCGCCGCCGAACGGATCGAGAACGCGCGCGCGGTTCGTCCGTTCGCGAGCGTCAACGATCTCGCGCGCCGCGCACAGCTCGACCGCAAAGACCTGCATGCGCTCGCGGATGCGAATGCGTTGGCAGCGCTCGCGGGAAACCGCCGCGAAGCGCTGTGGCAGTCGGTCGCCGCGGTGCCGGACAAGGATATGCTCGCGGCCGCCGCGACTCAGGACGAAACGCCCGAACTGGGCGCACCGAGCGAAGCGCACGACATCGTCGCCGACTACCGCTCGCTCGGCCTGACGCTGAACCGCCATCCGCTGGAGCTGCTCAGGCCGCAATTGCTCGCGAACCGGCTGATGCCGGCCTCGACGCTGCGGACCTATCGCGACGGCCGCCTCGCGCGCGCCTGTGGACTGGTGACGGTGCGTCAGCGACCTGGCACGGCCAAGGGCGTCGTATTCGTCACGCTCGAAGACGAGACGGGCAACGTCAACGTGATCATCTGGCCGGGCCTGCTCGAAAAACAGCGCAAGGAAGCGTTGGGCGCCACGCTGCTCGCCGTGTACGGCACGTGGCAGTGTCAGGGAGAAGTCCGGCACCTCGTCGCGCAGCGGCTCGTCGATATGTCCCATCTGCTGGGCAAGTTGCAAACGACGAGCAGAAACTTCTGCTGACGCAAGCGCGCGAATGCGTATCATCGGAACAGCAAACGGAGGGCATCCATGTGCTATTCGGCTCAAATTCTGGCGGACTACCGGCGCTACGTCCGCATGTTCGGCGCGCAGATGAGCATCGAGGAATTCGCGCGGCTTTTCTTCGAACGCGCTGAGGACAATCAGGCCAGGATTCCCAAAGCGATGGAAGACGCCTTCTCGGAACCGCAGTCCGACGCGGAACGGGAAGTCTGGGCGCTGATCGAACGCTTCCGGTCGCAGCAGACCGCAAAGCTCGAACAGGAACTGTTCAAACAGCGCACCCGCTTCGCCGATGCCGAGCGCTCCTTGCAGACCAAAGTCACCAAAGCGGCGACCGAGAGCCAACGGATCGCCAAAGACAAGATCGACCGCACGCTCGAACGCCTCGACGACCTCCGCCGGGTCGATCCCAAAGCAGCCGACTCGCGCATCTTTCCAGGCTACTACGCGCCGGTACTGGTGATGGAAAACGGCCAGCGCGTCGTCAAACCGATGCGCTATCAGTGCCGCCTCGCCGGCAAGCCCGCATCGTACGACACCCGCTATCCGGGCACCTACAACGCTCGTCGGGACAGTCTCGAAGGTTTCTGGAAAACACTATTCGGCTACTCGCACGGACTCGTGCTGGCCAGTTCGTTCTATGAGAACGTATCGCGCGCGCGGATGGAAGGCCGTGAACTGGCGCCCGGCGACAAAGATGAAAACGTCCGGCTGGAGTTCAGCCCCAATCCGCCTCACGACATGCTGGTCGCATGCCTATGGTCACGCTGGAGCGGCAAAGGCGAGCCCGATCTCTTGTCCTTCGCCGCCATCACCGATGATCCGCCACCCGAGATTGCCGCCGCCGGCCATGATCGCTGCATCATTCCGATCAAGCCCGAGCATATCGACGCATGGTTGAATCCCGATCCGCGCGACCTGGCAACGCTGTACGCGATTCTCGACGATCGGGACCGGCCGTTCTACGAACATCGGATCGCGGCCTGATACCAGAGGCGGTTTTCCAGGCCGCGCAATACGGTGCCGGATCATCCTTGCAATCTTCGCGCAGTAACATATTCTGCGTTATGAATCTTCGTCGGCTGGCAAAAAATGCCCGGACGTAGAAGTTCGCTTACAGGTGCGATCCGGACTTCGTCAATCATCGAAGCGCCTGCGCAGCGCGCCCGACACGCCTGCACCATGCGCATCCCACGCCACGGACCGCGCCGGGGTCGCCGACTGGGTCCGGCC
Organism: Paraburkholderia sp. EG304; assembly: GCF_046543485.1. Classification (NCBI taxonomy): domain Bacteria; kingdom Pseudomonadati; phylum Pseudomonadota; class Betaproteobacteria; order Burkholderiales; family Burkholderiaceae; genus Paraburkholderia; species Paraburkholderia sp. EG304. Next base: position 88,955 of record NZ_JBKGUA010000006.1, read on the forward strand.
CTTCTGAACCTCACGCGCAGCACGCACCGGGGAAAGCTCCATGGACGATGCTCCCACCACGACCACGCCGCAAAGCACGGATGCGGCGCGCACCGGCCTGAGCGCCGCCGCGCTGCAGCGCGGCGTGCTCGACAATCTGCTGTGTCTGCTCGGCCGCTATCCCGCCATCGCTTCGCCGCACGACTGGTACATGGCGCTCGCCTACAGTGTGCGCGACCGCATGCTGGCGCGCTGGGCCGCCTCCGTCCAGACCTACGCCGTCAACGATGCGCGCGTAGCCTGCTACCTTTCCGCCGAATTCCTGATCGGCCCGCAACTCGGCAACAATCTCGCCAACCTCGACATCGAGGCCAACGCGCGTGAAGCGCTGGCCTCGCTCGGCGTCGACCTGGATACGCTGCTCGAGATCGAGGAGGAGCCGGGGCTCGGCAATGGCGGGCTGGGCCGGCTCGCGGCCTGCTATCTGGATTCGCTCGCGACGCTGGAAATCCCGGCCATCGGCTATGGCATCCGCTACGAGTTCGGCATCTTCGACCAGCAGATTCGCGACGGCTGGCAGGTCGAAACCACCGACAAGTGGCTGCAAAGAGGCAATCCGTGGGAGATCGTGCGCGCCGAGGTGGCGTACTACGTCGGGTTCGGCGGCAGCACGCACAACGAGACCGATGCACGCGGGCATCTGCGTGTGCGCTGGACCCCCACGCGGCAGGTCAAAGGCGTAGCGTGCGACATCCCGATGCCCGGCTATCGCGTGAACACCTGCAACACCTTGCGGCTGTGGAAAAGCGAGGCGGTCGAGTCGTTCGACCTGCAGGACTTCAACGCCGGCGACTATTACGAGGCCGTCAACGAAAAGGTGATCTCCGAGACGCTATCGAAGGTGCTGTATCCGAACGACGAGCCCGAGATCGGCAAGCGCCTGCGTCTCGCGCAGCAATATTTCTTCGTGTCGTGCTCGCTGCAGGACATGCTGCGGCTGCTCGAAATCAAGGGCGAACCGCTCGGACACTTCGCGGATCTGTTCAACGTGCAGCTGAACGATACGCATCCGTCGATCGCGGTCGCCGAGCTGATGCGTCTGCTGGTGGACGACAAGGAGCTGCCGTGGGACGAGGCCTGGGACATCACGCGGCGCGCGCTCGCGTACACCAATCACACGCTGCTGCCCGAAGCGCTTGAAACCTGGGGGCTGCCGCTGATGCGCAACCTGCTGCCGCGCCTGCTCGAAATCATCTACGAGATCAACCGGCGTTTCCTCGACGAAGTCCGGCAACGCTTTCCGGGCGATGAAGCGCGCATCGCACGCATGTCGCTGATCGACGAGCGCGGAGACAAGCTCGTGCGCATGGCGCATCTCGCGACGGTCGGCGCCCACGCGATCAACGGCGTGGCCGAACTGCATTCCGGGCTGCTCAAGCAGACCGTGCTGCGGGACTTCGCCGAATTGTGGCCCGAGCGCTTTCACAACGTCACCAACGGCGTCACGCCGCGCCGCTTCCTGCTGCTTTGCAATCCGGGCCTCGCGCGGCTGCTCGACGAGACCATCGGCGCTGGCTGGGTCACGGATCTTTCGCGTTTGCGCAAGCTCGAAGCCTATGCCGACGACGCCGCGTTCCAGCAGCGTTGGCGCAGCGTGAAGCAGTCGAACAAGGAGGTGCTCGCCGAGCATATCCGCCGCGTCACCGGCATCGGCGTCGACACTGCCGCGCTGTTCGACGTGCAGGTCAAGCGCATCCACGAATACAAGCGGCAACATCTGAACGCGTTGCTGATCGTCACACTGTACCGGCGCCTGCTGCGCGATCCACAACTCGCGCTGACGCCGCGCTGCTTCGTCTTCGGCGGCAAGGCCGCGCCCGGCTATGTGATGGCCAAGCTGATCATCCGTTTGATCAACGGCATCGCCGAAGTCGTGAATAACGACCCGGTCGTGAACGGCCGGCTGAAGGTCGTGTTCTATCCGGACTTCAACGTGAAGAATGCCCACTTCATCTACCCCGCCGCCGATCTGTCCGAGCAGATTTCGACGGCCGGCAAGGAGGCGTCTGGTACCGGCAACATGAAGTTCATGATGAACGGCGCGCTCACGATCGGCACGCTCGACGGCGCCAACGTCGAAATCCGCGAAGAAGTCGGCGACGAAAACTTCTTCCTGTTCGGCCTGACCGCCGACGAAGTGGCAGGCGTGAAGCGCGCGGGTTATCACCCCGCGGACTACGTGAAGGACAACGCGGAACTGGGCGAAGTGCTGCAACTGATCGCCGACGGTCATTTCTCGCGCGGCGACCGTGAGATGTTCCGCCCGCTCGTCGACAATCTGCTGCACTCGGACCCGTTTCTGGTGCTCGCCGACTACGCCGCCTACGTGGCGCGTCAGGACGACGTCAGCGCCGCCTGGCAGGACACGGGGCGCTGGACCCGCATGTCGATCATGAACACCGCGCGCTCGGGCAAGTTCTCCTCCGACCGGGCCATCGGCGAATACTGCAAGAAGATCTGGAGGATCTGCCCGATAAGGATCACCCTTGACCAATGACCCTGAAACGGCATTGCTGCGTGCTCATGCGGTTCGCCCCGGCTCGCGGTTTCCGACGGGTGTCAGCGTGGTGCCCGGGGGCATCAATTTCTGCATCTTCTGCCGCTACGCGACGCGCGTCGAGCTATTGCTGTACGAGGCCGCCGACAGCCCGGAGCCGTTTCAGATCGTCCCTCTTTGTACCGATGAGAATCGAACCTTCTTCTTCTGGCATGTGATGGTGGAAGGACTGCCGTTCGGCACGCACTACACGTGGCGAGTGGATGGTCCGCGCGATACGCAGTCCGGCGGCTCCGCGTTCGATCCCGAGCGCGAACTCCTCGATCCGTATGCCCGCGCGGTCAGCGACGTTCTGTGGACACGGCGTCCGGCCGGCGACCCGAACCCCAACGCGCACGCCACGCACCGCGCGATCGTGACGGAACCGCTGCGCGCGCCCCCCAACCGGATCTCGCGCGGCCTCGACAACGCGATCATCTACGAGCTGCACGTGGGCGGCTTCACGCGTCATCCGTCGAGCGGCGTCCAGCATCCCGGCACCTTCGCCGGCCTGATCGAGAAGATTCCGTATCTCGCGCAACTCGGCGTGACCCACGTCGAGCTGCTGCCGGTGATGGCCTTCGACGAGCAGGACGTTCCGCCCGGGGCAGCAGCCCTCGGCCTGATCAACTACTGGGGCTACAGCACGCATAGCTTCTACAGCCCGCATCCTCGCTACTGCCTGGACCCCGCGCGCGCGCCGCAGGAGTTTCGCGCGCTCACCGACGCGATGCACGCCGCGGGCATCGGGGTGCTGCTCGACGTCGTGTTCAACCATACGGCGGAAGCGGGCGAGACGGGACCCGTCATCAACTTCAAGGGCCTCGTCAACGATATCTTCTACCACCTCGACGAGGCCGACCGGCGTCGCTATCGGGATTACACCGGCTGCGGGAACACGGTCAATTGCAACCACCCGCTGGTGACGGCGTTCATCGTTCACTGCCTCGAATACTGGGTGGAGGAGCTGGGCGTCGACGGTTTCCGGTTCGATCTGGCAAGTGTGTTCGCGCGCGACCAGCACGGCGAGCTGATGGCCGATCCACCGCTGCCCTGGGCGATGGAGTCTTCGCGTGTGCTCGCGCGCGTGCCGTTGATCGCGGAAGCGTGGGACGCCGCCGGCATGTACCAGGTCGGCGCCTTTCCCGGCATGGCGTGGGCCGAGTGGAACGGCCGCTATCGGGACGTGATTCGCCGTTTCGTGCGCGGTGACCCGGGCCTCATCGGGGAAGTCGCCACCTGCATCGCGGGCAGCTCGGACCTGTATGCGGACGACGGCAGGCTGCCCGACAACAGCATCAACTTCGTCACCTGCCACGACGGTTTCACGCTGATCGATCTGGTGAGCTACGAGACGAAACTCAACGAGGTCAATGGCGACGCGAATCGCGACGGCAACTCCAATAACCTGTCGTGGAACTGCGGGGCCGAGGGCGAGACCCCCGACCCGACGATTCTCGCACTGCGGCTGCGCCAGGCGCGCAACCTGATGGCCATCCTGTTCCTGAGCCAGGGCGTGCCGATGATGCTCGCCGGCGACGAGGTGCTGCGCAGCCAGCGCGGCAACAACAACGCCTATTGTCAGGACAACGCGCTCAGCTGGTTCGACTGGACACCCACTGAAGCCGGCTCGGCCATGTCGCGCTTCGTGCGTGAATTGATTGCGCTGCACATGCGCCACGCAAGTTTGCGCCGGCAAAATTTCCTGACCGGCCGGCCATCGCCCGGGCAAACCCGGCCGGATGTCGCATGGCATGGCGAGCGCCTGAACGAGCCCGGCTGGCACGATGCCGGCGCGCGGCTTCTCGCCGTCACGCTGGGCGGCGAAAAACCCGGCGAGCCGGCACTGCACATGGTGTTCAACATGAGCGATCGCGCGCGCACGGTCGAGTTGCCCGCGCCAGACGCGCGGCACTGGCGGCGTATCGTCGATACCGCGCGCGATAGTCCCGATGACATCGTGGAAGCTGCGCAGCAGGGCGCCATCGAAAGCGAGCAATGTCGCGTGGAAGCGCGCAGTGTCGTGGTCCTGGAAGAAGCGAGCTGAAGTTATCCAAATTACCCGGTCGGTTGTCCTCTAATGTCGATGCTGTGGCGGATATGCGGCGCGCGGTTTCGATCTACTGGCGGAACAACCCACCGGCCACCCATCGCGAAGGGCATCATGAAAATCAGCGTATATGGGCCGTCCGTCATCCTCGCGACGGTCGCGGTCGTGGTGCATGGCAGCGCATTCGCGAGGTCCGAAGCGTGCCATCCCGCGTCGGAGATGCAGATTTCCGCACTGTTCGATCGCTGGAACGACTCGCTGAAGACCGGCGACCCGCAGAAGGTCGTCGCGAACTACGCGCCGAACTCGATCCTGTTGCCGACCGTCTCGAACAAGCCGCGTTTGACCGCCGACGAAAAGCTCGACTATTTCAAACACTTCCTCGAAAACAAACCGGTCGGCACGATCGACTTCCGCGACATCATGATCGAATGCAATACGGCGATCGACTCGGGGCTCTATACGTTCAAGTTCGCGGACGGTTCCGTCGTCAAGGCGCGCTATACGTTCACCTACGCGTGGAATGGGCACAAGTGGCTGATTACCAGCCATCATTCGTCGAAAATGCCGGAAGGCAATTAGGCGATGTGGTTGAGAAAAAATCAGGCTGGGACTTGAACCTCACTCACGAACGACCTGAATACGTCCCGCCTTGACTGCCGCTTTCAGAACCGTCCAGTCCGCCTCATTCTGTTCGGCATAAGCGAGCGCGAATTGCACGACGGCTTCGTCGAATGCGTCCGACTTGCCGACATATCCGCTGAGCAATGCGGGGTCGCCTGCTTTCGCCATCGAATGCGCCAGCGCGTGAGCGCAGGACACCGCGTATTCGCCCAGATCTTCGACGTCGAACGTGGTGAAATCGAACGCGCCCTTCATGTCGCGCAATTGCCGCACATAGAAGTCGTTGCCGGTGTGATGCATCTTCGACCAGCCGAGGAAAATGTCGCTGGCCGACTGCAGCAAACGCTGCCCGCTCACCACGCGCTGGCCGTGATTGGCATAGCGGCTGGGCCCCAGATACTCCTCCAGCACGGAAGCCCGTGCCTCCTTCAGTTGCAGGAACAGCGGGCATTCTCCGTCGGCCATGAAGAGCGTCTCGTAGCAACGCGTTCCCACCGAGCCGATGCCCACCACGCGAATGGCGATATCCACCAGTTCATAGCGATCGAATAGTGCGCGCCTGTCATCGGGAAGCGTCAGCCGATAGTCGGCGAAGAAGCGCCGTACCAGCGTTTGGTACTGTTTCTGGTCGTGCTTGCTCTCGAGCGGCACGTGGTACACGAGCGGGGGCGAGTCCTTGATGCGCAGCTTGCCGTTGACAAGCTCGGTCGCGTGAGTCAGCACCGAACGTGATGACTGCTGCCTCGCCTTTTCGATGACCGCCAGTTCTTTCCGCCTTTCCTCCACCGAATCGGCAATCGCCAGCATGCTCGCTGCCTTGAACTGGCAATACCAGACGTCGAGCGTGTCCATGCTGCTCAATCCGGCGAGCCGTTGCCGGAAGGTCTCGCAGAGCCGGCGTACCACCGCGCGCTGGTCGCGCATCGCAAAGCCGCGTTCGCGCGCGGCAATCACGAACGAAGCGGCGAGCCTGCGCACGTCCCAGTCGAACGGACCCGGCAGGGTTTCGTCGAAGTCGTTGGGGCCGAAAAGAATGCGCCGTTCAGGACTCGCGAAAAGCCCGAAATTTGCGAGATGCGCGTCGCCGCCCAATTGCACGGTCACGTTCGAATGCGGGAGCTTCGACAGGTCGTGCGCCATCAGCGGCGCGGCACCCCGATAGAACGCGAACGGACTCGCGACCATCCGACCGTAGCGGATCGGTATCAGCTCCGGCACCCGGCCCACATTGGACGCATCGAGCAGAGCGATCGGATCGCGATCGGCGATCCTGCAGATTCCCAGCTGCGCGCGCGGCGCCTTCTTGCGCGCCGCCTTGCCCTGCTCCATGCGCGCGGCCAGCGAGCCCCGCCCGGCGAACAGCATGGACGGATCTTCCTGTGCCGCCAGCGTCTTCGGATCGGCGTGATCCATGGCGGGTTGGATGGACTTCTCAGCAGCGGAATCAGACACGCGTCACTCCTTTTTCGGATCGGGGATCAAGCGGCCTTGTCATCTCACTTCCTTCACTCGCCTTCGCTCGCTTTGCTTCATCGCGGCTTGTCGGCGTCCGGTGCAGCCGCCCACGCGGGCGGCGACAGATCGCGCAGTGCGTCGATCGCCGCATCGACCGTCTCGAAGATCTCGCGATGCGCGCCGCTCACCCGCAGCGCCTTGTACCGCTCGAGTTCGTGCCGCACGCCAGCCGGCACCGCGACCACGGCGATACCCATGCCGCGCTGGTCGAGTTCCGCACCTAGCTGGAGCAAGGTCTTGCCTGCCGTGTAGTCGATATTGCTGATCTCGGTTGCGTCGATCACGACCCAGCGCAACGGAACGCTCGCCTCGTTGACGAGTTTCAGCACTTCCTCGGTGAAGCGCCCCGTGTTCGCATAGAACAGATCCGCTTCGAACCGGTAGATGACGATGCCGGGTGCCGCGAGCAGGTTCGGCTCGACGTGATGGGGAATCCAGTGGCCGGTGGGGCCGCGCGTCAACACACGCGTGCGCAGCCGATAGCTATGCCGCGCATGCGCGATCAGCGACAACACGACGGCAGCGAGAATGCCGTGCATCACGTCGACGAACACGACCACGCCCGCCGCGAGCAACGCAACGACGAATTCGTCCTTCTGCATGCGAAACAGTTCGGCCATCCCCTTCACGTCGATCAGCTTCACACCGATCATGAAGACGATTGCCGACAGCACGGCGGCCGGCATCAGGCTGAGCGGCCTCGTGAGGAACAGCAGCACCAGCATCACGATCACGGCTGTGGTCAGATGGGCGAGCTGGGTGCGTCCTCCCGCGTCGTCGATGATCTCGGTCTTGGTCGGACTACCGTTCACGACGAAGGTGCCGGTGAACGCGGCGGCCGCGTTCGCCGCCGCGAGTCCGATGATGTCGGCGTTATCGTCGCCCTTCTCGTTGTTGCGGGTCGCGTAGGCACGCGCGGTCGCCGCGCTCTGCGCGATGATGACGATGAAGCACGAGGCGGCCGTCGCCAGCACCTGGTTGATCTCGCTCATGTGCAACGGCGGCACGAACAGCGACGGCAGTCCGCCGGGCACTTCACCCGTCACCGCGATGCCATGCCCGGCGAAATTAAAGACCCCGCTCGCCACGATGGAGCCGATCACGGCGATCAGCGCGCCGGGCGCATGCGGCGCGAGACGCTTGCAGCCGATGATCACCGCGAGCACGACAAGCGAAAGGAGCGTGGTCGGATAGTTCGCCTCGGCCACACGTTGCACCACGCTCACCAGTTGCATGACGGGGCCATGCCCGTGCTTCGCGAGCCCGAGCAGCCCGGCGAGTTCCCCCGCCGCGACCTGCACGCCTACCCCCGTCAGAAAGCCGATCAACGCGCTACGTGAAAGAAAGTCGGCCAGAAAGCCGAGCCGGAAGATACGCGCGATCACCAGCATCACGGCGACCGTCAGGGCCACCGTGCTCGTCAGGCCGATGTATTCCTTGCTGCCCAATGCAGCGACGCTCGTCAGCGTACCGGCGAGGATCGCGGCCGTCGCGGAGTCCGCCGCGACTACCAGTTGACGCGAAGCACCCAGAACCGCGAACGCCACCAGCGGCAACAGGATCGTATAAAGACCCGTGACGGTGGGCGTGCCGGATATCTTCGTGTATCCCATCACCTCGGGTATGCCGAGTGCCGCCAGCGTGAGCCCGGCGATGATGTCGCGCGGCAGTTGAGAGGAATTGAAGGGCAAAAGCCCTTGCAGAAACGGCGAGTGATGCAGATGAGAGCGCGTGGAAGCCGCTGGTTTCATGTGTCCACCTCCACTCAGGTCGTGACCTTGCCGACGGAGGTATTGGACCGGTTAAGGATGGCCGGCCCTAAACGCAAGATCCACATGGTCACCTCGGATAGTCGAACTGATCGAGACAACAGCGAACCTGAACCAAACAGACAAGCTCCCCCTTTTCGCGCCGGTAGTCAATAGCCGAGAGCCCCCAGCGAGGAGGCTCTGTAAGCGTTTCGATCGCCTTCTACGACGATGATCCCCCTGCTTCGGAGACCGGCTCGAACGCCACCCGCTGCTCCTGCGAATCGTAGCGGCAAACCACCCGCATCCCTTCACCGATTTCGCCATTGATCAGCGCCTTCGCCAACGGATTCTCGACGCGCTGCTGGATCTGCCGGCGCAGTTCGCGCGCGCCGAACTCGGGCCGGTAGCCCTCGGTCGCGAGATGGTCGATGAGCGAGTCGTCGAAGCTCAGCTCGATGTCCTGACTGCTGGCAATGCGCCGCACCTGCTCCAGCAGAATCCGCACGATCTGACGCGTCTCGTCGCGGCCCAGCGACTTGAACACGATGATGTCGTCGATCCGGTTCAGGAACTCCGGCCTGAAATGCTGCCGCAGCACGTTCATCACGCCGCTTTCCACGCTGACGGAACCCGCCTGGCTGAAAAATCCGGGCCCCGTGCGGTTCTGTCCGGTGATCACGTCGGACGCGAGATTGCTCGTCGCGATGATCAGCGTATTGCTGAAATCGACGACGCGTCCTTTGCCGTCCGTCAGGCGTCCATCGTCGAAAACCTGCAGCAGTACGTTGTACACGTCCGGATGCGCCTTCTCGATTTCGTCGAGCAGGATCACGCTGTACGGTCTGCGCCGCACGCGTTCGGTCAGTTGCCCGCCCTCTTCGTAGCCGACGTATCCCGGCGGCGAACCGATCAAACGCGCGACGGTATGACGCTCCATGTATTCGCTCATGTCGAAGCGCAGCATCGCATCCTCGTCGCCGAACACGACTTCGGCGAGCGCTTTCGCCAGCTCGGTCTTGCCGACACCGGTCGGCCCCAGAAACAGAAACACGGCCGTGGGCCGGTGCCGCGCCTGCAAGCCGGCACGCGCGCGCCGCACGGCATCGCTGACGGCCACGACGGCTTCATCCTGGCCGATCACGCGCTGATGCAAGCGCTGCTCCATATTCAGAAGCCGCTCCTTTTCCTCGGCCGTCAACTGCACGACGGGAATGCCGGTGAGCCGCGCGACGATTTCGGCGACCTGCCCGATACTCACATGCGATGTGTGGGTGCCGATGCTCTTCTTCCACGCGTCGGTCGACTCGCGCAGCTGCTCTTCCTTCGCGGTGATCTCGCTGCCGAGCGCATGCGCGCGATCGAATTGCTTGCGCGATGCCGCATAGTCCTGCTCGCGGCGCAATTGACCGATTTCCGCTTCGAGTTCGAGCACGGCGGCGGGACGCGACGTCGACGACAGATTGACACGCGCCGCGGCCTGATCGATCAGGTCGATTGCCTTGTCGGGCAGAAAGCGCCCGGAGATATAGCGATCCGACAACTCCGCCGCGCCGACGATCGCATCGTCCTGGATCGTCACCTTGTGATGCGCCTCCAGCCGGTCGCGCAGTCCGCGCAGAATGTTGATGGTCTGCACGACGGACGGCTCGGCGATCAGCACCGGCTGAAAGCGCCGCTCGAGCGCCGCATCCTTTTCGATGTACTTCTGATATTCGGCGAGCGTCGTTGCGCCGATCAGATTGAGTTCGCCGCGCGCCATCGGCGGCTTGAACACGTTGGCGATGTCGAGACCGCCTTCGCCACCGCCCTGCCCCGCGCCGACGATCGTATGCACTTCATCGACGAACAGCACCAGCGATTCCTGGTTTTCCAGCACTTCGTCGATCACCTGCTTCACGCGCTCTTCGAATTCGCCCCGATACTTCGCGCCCGCGACGATCGAATTCACGTTGAGCTCGACGAGCCGCTTGTTGCGCAGCGACTCCGGCACGTCACCGTTGACCATCCGCTGTGCCAGCCCTTCGACGACCGCCGTTTTGCCGACGCCGGGCTCGCCGATCAGCACCGGGTTGTTCTTGCGCCGGCGCGCGAGCACTTCGACCATCGTTTCGATTTCGCTGGACCTTCCGATCACGGGGTCGAGCCGGCCTTCGCGCGCCAGTACCGTCAGGTCCCGGCTGTGCTTGTCGAGCTGCGGCGTGCGCGACGGTTGGCGCGGCGCCGCTGGCTTCTGCACACCGGCCGCGCGCAGCGTCTGCTGACGCAGCGCCGGCGCCTGAACCCCGAGCCGGCCCAGCAGTTGCCCCGCAAAGCTCTCCGGCACTTCGGCCAGACCGATCAGCAGATGTTCGGCGCCGACCGAGCTGTGACCCAGTTGGCGGGACGCCAGGAACGCGCGATCGAGCGCGCTCTTCAGTCGCGGCGAGACGCCCATCGGCTCGCGCGGGCTCGGTGCGGCGGGCTCGCGCTTCTCCGCGTTCGCATCGATATACGCGCGCAAATCGCTCCCCTTCACGCCGAGCGAAGCGAGGATTGCTTCGACGGCCGCATGGTCGGCGAGCACGTACAGCAGGTGTTCGGTATCGACCTCGCGACGGCCGAACTGTGCCGCGGTTTCAGCGGCGCGCTGCAGCATCTCCATCGCGACGTCGCTGAAATGCCGCTCGATGCTGAACGCCTCGCCGCCTTCGACGGGCTGCTGCGCGGCATACGGATCGGCAGCGGACGGCTCCTGGGCCGATGCCTGCGCGCGAAACAGCGCTTCCAGCGGCGAAATAGAGCGTTGATGGCGGGTCAGTTGCGCGTAGTGAAAATCACAGACGTCGAGCACCTGACGCTGGTTGTTCTGAAGTACCGCAAGCCGCACCGTCGCCGGCCGGACACCGCAGATATCGCAAAGCAAGCGTGCCATTGTGTGTCGTCTCCATTGCGTCAAGACTTCGAGGGAAGCATTCCGCGCGCCAGCCCGTCTTCCCGGCGACGGCGACGCCGACATGCACGGCCGGACTCTGCCCGCCCGCGATACCTTACCTCGCTATCCGATCCTTTGCGCCCGATGCGCGGCCTCCTGCACCCCGCGCACAGCGGCGGCCACGATCAAGCCGGTGAAGACCACGCCGATCAGCCCGAGGCATGCGGCGTCGATCCGGCCAAACGACGAAGTGGGCACCACGTCGCCGTACCCGATAGTAAGCGCCGTGATCGCACAGAAGTACACGGTTTCGCCCAGTGGCGACGGTGTGCGGTTCGCGGTCTCGACAGGCGCGCCCCAGTAGTACATGCCGATGGTCAGCAGCACGAATAGCAGAAGCAGGCCGATCAGAATCGCTCGCAGATACCACACGGTGATCGCCATTTCCTTCAGGATCTCGCCGGCCCGGGGTCGGCCCGCGCCTTCGCCTGTCGCATTTCCCATTGCACGCTCCTGTTGCGATCACCGGGCCGGCTTTGCGGCATGACGCACCGCCTCACTCCACACGGCGGTGTTGCTCGAAAAGCAGAAGCATCAAACATGCGTAGACCGTGACGGCCAGAAAGAGCCCCATTCGCACGGCAAAGGCGGTGTAGACATCCTTGCCCGCCACGCTGTCCTGCACCGATTGCCCGAGCAGAATGATCATCGTCACGAGACTGTTCAGCCAGAATCCCGGCGAGCAACGCGTCGGTTGCAGGCCGTAGAGTTTGCGCCCCACCAGCAGACCGAACAGCAGCATCCACAGAAAGAACATCCACAGATGCACGAACAGCCTCAGCGCAAACCAGAAGGCGATGGCAAGCAGACCGCCGAGCAGCGTCGAGCCGATCAGATCGCGTGCGGCGCCGCGAGCCGAGGTCGTGCAGGTTTGTCTGCCGAGGCTGACCGACTTCATGATGATCGGCATGTAATTCGCCGGATCGGTCATCGCGAGCAGATAGGCCGGCATCACGACGAGCGCGGCACGCAGCGCGATATAGGCCGCCTTGTCCTGTGCCATCGCTGCCGCGGCGGGCTGTTCTCGTGCATCCATGCGCTCGGGAAACAAGCTGTGCGTGAGCGTCGACACCAGCACGGCCAGCAGCAGCCCCTTCGCCAGCGCGCCGACGACCGTCAATGCCAGCTCGAAGTCGGCCGTGCCCGCGGCGGAAATCATCGTCAGTCCCGCGACCAGAAAAGTGGCGACGAGATTGTTGCCGCCGCGCAAGCCATAACGAAACGCGAAGAACAACATCAGGCCGACGATCATCACGCCGGCCAGCGCGTAGTGACGCAGCAACGGAACCAGCAGCAAGCCGCTGCCGGTGGTCGATGCGACGACCAGCGACAGAATCACGCCAGCCTTCAACGACAGCGGCCGATTCTGCGTGGCCAGCAAAAAGACCGTGAATACCGGCGCGACGACCGGGATCGGGAAATCGAGTCCAAAGCTGACCGCAACAGCGATCGCCGTTCCCAGCGCAACACGTATCGCGCGATAACCGAGGCGCTGGGTCACGAGCTGCATGGGCTTCTCAATAGACATAAGAAAGCCAGCTCATCAGCCGGATGAACGCGTGTCCCAGCGGATTGAGCGGATTGCCCTGGGTCGGAAACGCCATCACTTCGGCCTGCCCGCCCACCCGCAGATCGCGCAGGCGCGCGCGCTCGCTGTCGTCGAATTCGACGATCACCGGAAAGCGTTGCGCGGGACGCAGCCAGTCGCGGCTATTCTGCACGGTGGGCAGGCTGCCGGCCGGCGTGGTCTGTCCCACGCTCACGCCGTAGCCGACACTGCGAACCCGCCCGTCGAACACTTCACCGGGCAGCACGTCCAATGCGATCTCGACACGCGTGCCGGGTTTCAGATGACCCAGATTGTTCTCCGTCATGTCGGCGCTAACCCACACGTCCCGGATCGCGATCAGCGTCATCACCGGATTGCCCGCCGCCGCGAACTGACCGACTTCCGTGCGCAAATCGGTTACGACGCCGCTCGAACGGGCCCTGACCCGCGCATTCGCGAGATCGAGTTCGGCCTTCTCCAATGCGCTGGCGGCGCTGCGCAACTGAGCGTTTTCCGCCTCGTGTCCGCCCTGCTGCTCCCGCGCGCGCTCGACCTCGGCACGCGCTCCGTCGACCTGGCTTAGCGCCTGTGCATGCGTCGCCCGCGCGACCTCGAGACGTCGCAGCGAAACGGTGCCCTCGTCTTCACGATAGAGCCGCTCGAGACGGTCGCTGTCCTGGCGCGCCTTGACCTCGTTCGCGATGGCGGCCCGCAACGCCGCGAGAGCCGACTCGATACCGGCCGTGCTGGCCCCGACCTGACGGCGCGTGGACTCCAGATCGGCGCGCGCGCGGTCGGCGGCAATGCGGTAGGGCTCGCTATCGACTTCGAACAGCACGTCCCCCGCGTTGACATCCTGGTTGTTGTGGACGAACACCCGGGTCACGCGCCCCGACACCTCTGCGGCGACGGGCACGACATAGGCCTGAATCCGCGCCTGCTGCGTATACGGCGTGAAACGGTCGGCGAGCAGATACCAGATCAGGCTTAGCACGATCAGACAGACGACCACCTTGACCGCCCTACGCGAAGGGTCCGCGGCAGGCGTCGGCGACTTCGGCGAAGCGGCGGTTTGCGGCTCGCGGGTATCCTGGGTATCGCTCATCGTGACGCCCCTTCGGCCTGCGCCGGCATACCGGAAGTCCGCGCCGTTTCGTCGAGCAGGTCGCCCCAATCCGTGCGTTGCCGCATCTGCGCGCGCGTCGCCGCATCGACGAGCGGCTGTTCGGTCTCCCAGCCGCCTCCGAGCGCCTTGTAAAGCGCGATCACACTGCCGAGCGCATTGCTGCGATTGACCACGTACGCGTCCTGCTGCGCGAACAGCGCGCGCTGCGCATCGAGCACCCGCTGGAAGTCCGAATACCCTTCCCGATAGATCGTATTGGCGAGGGTCAGCGAGCGCCGCGCCGCGCGTTGCGCGTCATTCAGAATGGTGTCGCGCTGCAACGCGGCGATCAGCGCGGTCGCGGCATCGTCGGCCTCGCGCGCCGCCTCGCGCACCGTGTTCTGATAGGCGACCGTCAACTCTTGCAGCCGCGCGTCCTGGACACGCACGTTGTTCGTGATCCTGCCGTAATCGAACACGTTCCACGTGACGCTCGGGCCCGCGGCAAAGAGCAGTGTGCTCGGTGCGCCCGCGAGCGAACTGGCGGTCCACGTGAGCGTGCCGAGCAACGATATGGACGGGTACAGATCCGCTTTGGCCACGCCGATCAGCGCCGACTGCGAAGCCATCTGATACTCGGCCGCGCGAACGTCCGGGCGGCGCAACAGCAGATCGGCCGGCACGTCCTGCAACACCGCATGATCCACCAGCGGCACTACGCCTTCCTTGCCCGGCTGCACGTCGAGTTCCGGCAGCGGACCCGGCGCTCGTCCGATCAGCACCGACAGCGCATGACGCGCCAGCACGATCTGGCTTTCGAGGTCGGGGATGCTGCTCAGTGTCCCGAGGTACTGCGTCTTTGCCTGCTGGAAGTCGAGCTCATCGGATTCGCCGGCCTTGAAGAGCTTTTGAGCGATGTCATAGCTGCGCTTTTGCAACTGGGCGTTCTCGCGCGCGATCCGTAGCCGCGCCTGTGCGACCCGCAGCGTGAAATAGGTATCCGCGACCTGGGCGTGCAATAGAACCAGCGCATCGTCGCGGGTCGCTTGCGCGGCGAAGAACGCGGCGTCGGCCGATTCGATCGCGCGGCTGAAACGCCCCCAGAAATCCAGCTCCCAGCCGATCGCGAAACCCGCGCCGTACTGCACGAAGAGACCCGAGCGCGGATTGGAGCCCCCCGAGCGCTTGCGCGCCGACGCGAGTACATCGGCACTCGCCTGCTGCACCTGCGGATAGCGTCCCGCGAGCGCGATGCCGAGCTGCGCGCGCGCCTCGAGCACGCGCAGTCCGGCGATCTTCAGGTCGCCGTTGTTCGCGTCGGCTTCCGCAATCAGACGTTCGAGATTCTGGTCGCCGAAAATCAGCCACCATTGGCGCACGTCGGGCTGTGCGCTTTGCTGCGTGACCTGCGTGATCGACGCACTACTCCAGTGCTCGCTCCACGCTTCATGCTGCGGCTTGAAGTCCGGACCCACCCGCATGCATCCGCTCAGGCCGAGCGCCCCCAAGAGCGCTGCGATCCCGTACGGACGCGTGAACGGTGACACGGAGCCATCCTCGCGCTTCAGGTCTGCTTCTGTTCGTGGATCTGCGCGGCTTGCGCGGGTTGCGGCTGGTCACGGACCCAGCGCCAGAACAGCTGATAACCGACGGCCAGCATCACGGGCCCGACGAATAGCCCGATCACGCCGCCCGTCACCATGCCGCCGAGCGCTCCGATCAGCACGACGGGCATCGGCACCGCAACGCCGCGGCCCAGCATCAAGGGTTTGAGCACGTTGTCGGCGAGGCCCGCGACGAACACATAAACCGCGAAAATGATGTTTGCGGTGCTCACACCGTCCGTGACGATCACGAAGGCGATCACCGGAATGGTGATCAGCGTGGCCGGCAGTTGCATGATGCCGAGCAGCAGCACGGCCAGCGCGAGCAGCCCCGCGCCGGGTATGCCCTTCACGATGAAGCCGATGCCGATCAGCAGCATCTGGATGAACGCGATACCCACCACGCCCTGAGCCACCGCGCGAATCGTCGCCGTGCACAGATCGGCGATCTGAACCCCGTTCTCGGGTCCCGAGATGCGCGAGGCGATCTGCACCGCGCTGTGATAGCCCTTCTCACCGTGGGCCATCAGGATTCCAGCGATGATCAGCGCGACAAAAAATATCACCAGCCCGGCGCCGAGGCCCGTCACCGTTGCCAGCACGGCAAGGCCGGCCTCCTTCAGCTGCGGGGCGAACTTATGCGCAAGGCCGGTCAGGTCCGTCGATGCCTGTAGCCAGAAGTCGTACACGCGCTGGCCGACTATGGGCCAACTCGCCACCGACTCGGCCGGAGGCGGAATCTGGAAGCTGCCGCTCTTCGCAATGGCTATCGATTTCTCGATCGAATCGGCGACCGCGAGACCCAATGCATACGTGGGCACCAGAATCACGGCAAACGCGACGAGGATGATCAGCGTGGCGATCAGACCATCCTTGCCGCCGAGCGTATGGCGCAGACGGACCTGCAGCGGATACAGCGTGATCGCCAGAATCACCGACCAGGCCATCAGGTTAAGAAACGGCGCGAAGATCCGAAAGCAGAACACGGCCAGGATCGCAATGAGTCCTGCGCGGATCAGCACGTCGAGCATCTCTCGCGCAGGCGTGCGTTGGGAAAGCGGTGTGAGCAGCATAGGTTCCTCTCCGGCGAGGTCGCGGCGCGGTGGCGCGGCGACACCGTGATTTGCCAGCAATCGCGAAAACTCGAACCCACTGGAACGTTTTTGACGCCAATACCAAGGCCTGCCTGCAATTCCGGCATCTTCAGGAAGAGAATCGCGCCGGCCTTGTCGTCGACAGAACGCGGCGTTTCACTACTATTGAACCCGCACCTCAAAGATTCAATTGGACTTTGGTCTCATAGGAGAACGCCGTGAAATGGTTGGCGATCGTCGCCGTTCTGCTGGCCTTGATGCCCGGCGCGCCGGCCGGCGCCGCCGGGGTCGGCTTTCAGAAGGTCGACATACCGAACGGCGCCGAGCCGCCGCTTACTGCCGGAATCTGGTATCCGACCGACGCGCCGGCCACACCGCACGCGCTGGGCGGCGCTACCCAGACCGTCGCCGCCGACGCTCCGATCACGGGCGATCACCTGCCGCTGGTGGTGTTGTCGCACGGCGGCGGCGGCTGGTACGGCGGTCATTACGACACGGCTGTCGCGCTGGCTCGCGCGGGCTTCGTCGCAGCGGCGGTCAGCCACGCCGGCGATACCTTCGATGACCAGAGCCGCGTGCTGCAACTCTGGCGCCGCCCCGCGCAGCTTCATCGGCTGGTGGACTACATGCTCGACGACTGGCCGGGGCGCGAGCGGCTCGATGCAGACCGCATCGGCGCATTCGGCTTTTCAAACGGTGGCTTCACCGTGCTCGTGGCCGCGGGCGGCATCCCGGATCTGTCGAAGATCGCCCCGTTTTGCGAAGTCCACGCGGACCATGACTTGTGCGAAGCATTGCGGCATGCGGGCGTCGACGTCGATTTCGCCGCGCATGTTCCAGCCGGTGTCTGGGTCCACGATGCGCGCATCAAGGCAGTCGTCATCGCCGCGCCTTCGTTCGGCTTCGCGTTCGGCCGCACGGGCTTGAGCGGCGTGCGCGCTGCGCTCCAGCTGTGGAGCGCCGCCGACGATCGTCATCAGCCGCATCCGTGGTACGACGAGCCGGTGCGGGACGACCTGCCCCGCGCTGCCGACTATCGCGTGGTGGCCAACGCAGGCCACTACGACTTTCTGCCGCCCTGCGATGCGCGTCTTGCGCGGCTGCGCCCGCAGATTTGCGACAGCGCGCCGGGCTTCGACCGGGCGGCGTTCCATCAACGATTCAATGCCGAGGTGGTTCGGTCTTTCGAGGCGATGCTGCGATAGGAAAGTACCGACTAGTGTGCAGGATCAGCTGCGTGCCTGCGCCGATGGTCGTGCAGGAAACCTACGCAAAGCATACGGGTGCCCACAGGCGCAAGTTTTGCAGTCCGCGTGGTGCTATTACGCGAAAAATTCGCCGTCAATCGCAAAGCCGTCAATCGCGGATAGGAGAACTTCACATTTTCTTGATTCGTCGTAAAAGTGTTATTACCCTCTACGAGGTGGGCTTTCGGGCGCCAGCTTCATGCCCCCCCGAGCGTGGAAGGGTTAGCCGACCAACAACACCAAAGGAGCGAGTCGATGCATAGCATCCTCGACCGATTGGATTACGTTGCCTTTTCCCGGCCGTCATTCGCCGCGGGCCGCGGCGCATTGAGCGGCGAACACCGCAAGCGCACGAACGGCTACCACCCACGGCGGCTGCGCAACTCGATTCCCCGCTCCACCCATCATCGGTGGCTGCCTGTTGCCCATCGTCTACGGCATTGCACCCAACGCTTTGCTGATCCGCGCGGCCTCCTCCAGGTTCCCGCACGGCGTGGTCCGTGTGTCACCGATCATCGCCGGCCTTTCCGGATTGCAACGCGCGCCGTCGATGAAACCTGCGGGCGGATGAAGCAGCGCCGCCTTCGTTAGATCGTCCGTGATCCGGCTTTGGAGAGATAGAACCTATGCGTGCCTCTCTTTACCCGTCAAAGCTGCTGGCAACCGCCGCCCTCACAGCGGTAGCCGCCTCGTCGCAGGCTCAGACCACCGCCACCGGCACCTTCCAGGTCAGGATCACAATCCAAGGCACCTGCCTGATCGCCTCCACCACCGACATCGACTTCGGCTCACAGCTCTCGGCCGCGACCACGTATACGCAGACCGGCACCATTCAGGTTCAGTGCACCAATGGCCTGCCCTTCACGCTGGGACTCGATGGCGGCACCGTCACCGGCGACGTCAACGCACGCGCGATGCAAGCCACGGCGGGCACCACCCAGATTCCCTACACGTTGCGGCGCGACTCGCCGACAGGAACGAACTGGGGGAACACCGCACCGTCGTGGTACACCGGCACCGGGATCGGCATCGGCTCCGACTACACGATCTCGCTGACGGTCTACGCAGCGGCAACCGTGGGCGGTACGGAACCAGCGGGCCAGTACCTCGATACGGTCACCGCAACGATCACCTACTGATGGGGGACGTCCATGCACGCCATGCGATCACTGGTTCAGCCACCCATGCTTCGTGCCGTCTGCAGCGCCGCGGCCATGGTCGCCGCGGTCGGCGGCGCGGCGCCGGCACAAGCCGCCGCGATCCTGCAGGTCGCACCGGTCCGGATGGAATTCGAACCCACGCAGCAAGGCCAGACGGTCCAGATAGCCAACAAGGGGCAAGACGCCGTCGAGGCACAGGTGCGCATCATGCGCTGGACCCAGCAAGATGGTCAGGATCAACTGAGCCCGGCGGCATCGAGCGAACTCGTGGCCAGCCCGCCCATCATGCGCATCGCGCCCGGCGGCCAGCAGACGGTGCGGGTGATCCGCCTCCACCCGACGACGCCCGCGAGCGAACTCAGCTACCGCCTGCTGATCGACGAGTTGCCTCAGCAAGGCATGCCGCACGGAACCGGCTTGAGGTTGCTGATGCGCTATTCGATTCCGGTCTTCGTGAACATCACGCACACGACGCCGGTGCCAAGACCACAGCACGGCACCACCCCTATCAGGACCGACCTCAGCCGCGTCCACGCCCAGGTCGCTGCCGGCAACGACGGCAAGGCCGAATTGAGCGTCAGTAATGACGGCACCCACGCCATCCGCATCAGCGCCTTGAGCACTGCGGCATCCGGCGGCCAGACGCAGTTCGTGGATAGCGGTCTGGTCGGTTATGTCCTGTCCGGCCAACGCATGAGCTGGCCTCTGAACGTTCCTTATCCTTTGCCCCCAGGTATGACGCTCAAGGCCCGATTCGATGACGACACTGAAGTGCAGGCGGTGCCATTGGACGGTGCTGGCCGTTAGCCTGAGCCTTTTCGCCGCTGCACTATCACCTGCCCGGTCCGCGGCCCCTGCGGCAGACATCGACGCCTCGCGTGGACAAGGCCTCTATCTCGAAGTGGCGGTCAATCATGTGGAACTCCGGCGGATCGAACATTTCGTCGTGCGCGACGGACACATCTATGCCGATGTCAACACGCTGCTAGGGCTCGGCTTGACCTGGCCCGGCGCACAGACTGCGAGCGGCCTGATTGACCTGAATGATCTGCCGAACCTGCAAACCCGATACGACGTAGCCAACCAGCGTCTGGAGATTTTTGCGCCCATCGAATTGTTGGGAGGTCCGCCCTCGGAGGTGGGCTACAGGACGCCGCCCGTGCCGTACCTGGACCCCGCGACGCGGGCGCCCGGCCTGTTGTTGAACTACGACTTCTACACGCAAACGGACAGCAATTCGACCAGCGCCAGTGGCTGGACCGAACTGCGCATGTTCGGGGTCGGGCCTGGCGTCTGGCGCACCAGTAACCTGACGCAATTGTCCAGAGGCTATGGCAGCGACAGCGAACGCAACATCCGCCTCGACACGTCCTGGCAGCTGGATTTTCCGGGCTCCATGGTGACGGTGACGCTGGGCGACGCCTTCAATGGCGCATTGTCCTGGACACGCACGATGCGCTTCGGCGGCCTGCGTATCTCCCGCAACTTCGACTTGCAGCCTTACCGCGTCACGGTCCCGCTCGCGTCTTTCGTCGGCGAAACGGCGGTTCCATCGCTCGTCGACCTGTACATCAACGGCGTGCGGCAGGCGCAGGGGCCCGTGGCGCCGGGTCAGTTCCAGGTCGTCGGCGCGCCGGTCGTCACCGGGGCGGGCACCGCGCAGATAGTCGTCACCGACATCACCGGCCAGCGGCGCGTCGTGAGCATCCCGTTTTACAACAGCGCAAACCTGCTACAGAAGGGTCTCAGCGACTGGTCGTTCGAGGTCGGCGCATTGCGCCTCGATTACGGCATTCGCTCGTTCTCCTACGCGGACAACGCGATGTTCAGCGGCAGCGGCCGCTATGGCGTGACCGATTATCTGACGCTCGAAGCGCATGGCGAGACCTCTCATGGCCTGACCATGGGCGGTGTCGGCGCGGCCGTCCGGCTCGGCCAGGCCGGCGTGGTGAGCGCGTCCTTCGCCGCCAGCAACTATGGTCACCAGCGCGGGCAGCAATACGGCGCCGGCTATCAATGGCAAGGCTACGGGTTCAGCATCAATCTCGCGACCTTGCGCCGCAACGACGCGTTCGTCGATATCGGCACGCTCGAGGGCTCGACCTTGCCTCTGAGCAGTTCCCAGGCGTTCGTCGGCTGGAACGTGGGACGGGGTCAATTGGGCGCCAGCTTTGTACGTCAGTCATATCAGGACCTCCCGAGCGCGAGCTATGCGGGCCTGAGCTGGTCGCAGTCGTTTGGGCGCTTCGGCTATTTCAGCGTGGGCGCGAACCGTGACCTCGAAGGCCATGGCGGAACCTCGGCCTTTGCCTACTGGTCGCTGCCCCTCGGCAACCGGGTTCAAACCTGGGCCAGCGCCGTGCACCAGAGTCGAGGCAACACCGCGACGGTCGGCGCCGCGCGCGATGTGCCCGGCGACGCCGACGGCTGGGGCTGGCGCGTGCAGGGCAGCGCGGGAGAAGATGCGGGCGGCCAGGCCGAGATCAGCCAGCTCACCCGCTTTGGGGAATGGCGGGTCGGCGGCCAGTACGTGGCGAACCAGAGCGCGGGCAATAGTACCGCGTATGCCGACGTCACCGGCGGGCTGCTGCTGATGCAAGGTCATCTGTTCCCCATGCGCCGAGTCTACGATGCCTTCGCGCTGGTATCGACCGATGGCATAGCCGGTGTCCCGGTCAAACTGGAAAACCGGCTGGTCGGCAGCACCGACGATCACGGCCTGCTGCTGGTCACACCACTGAACGCATGGCAGAACAACGATCTGTCCATAGATCCGCGAGCGCTTCCGGCCGATGTCAGCGTGGAGCGCGTGCGTATGCAGGCGGTACCCTCGACAGGAAGCGGCATGCTGGCGCGCTTCGAGATCCAGACCATGCTGATGCTGGACTTCTCCGTGCACAGCGTCGCCGGCGAGGCGATTCCGGCGGGCACGCAAGCCGTGCTCGACCCCGGCAACGTCCCTGTGACGATCGGCTATGACGGCCGCGTGTTCCTCGAGAATCCGCCCGCGGACGCACGGCTTTCCGTGCCCTTGAGCACCGGTCAGTGCGTCGTGACCCTGCCGGCCCAACTGCCCCAACACGGCCGGATCGACCTCGGAGATCAGCCATGCCGATAGCCCGCGCTTCGCCGCGCAAGCCGACCGCACTGATGTTCTGGCTCGTGATCGTCGTGGCTCTCGCGCTTCATGCGCCGCTGGCTCACTCGCAGTCCTGCTATGTCAGCGGCGCGTTCGGGATGAGCTTCGGCACCGTCAGCAGCAGCGGCCGCGCGGCCACGTCCGCGATAACCGTGAACTGCCAGCCAGACTATTCGGGCGGCCAGACCTACTACTACCAGGTCTGCCTCTATCTGAACCCGGGTGACTGGAGTGTCGGGCAGCCGACACGGCGCATGAGCAACTACAACAACGCTTATCTCAACTACGACCTGTTTTCCGATGCCGCCCATACCCAACACATCGGCGCACCGGGCACCACGCCCGTCTATCAGGTGCATATTGCGACGCCACCCGCAACGCCACAGACCGTCAATGCTTCCGTCTACGGCTGGGTGTACCCGGGGCAGGCGGTTCCCGCGACCTACCCGTTCCAGGAGACCGGCATAACGGGCGTTCTGGGTTACCGGTACAGCACCACGGGCTTTCCCACTTCGGCGGACTGCAGCGCCGGCGGGACCGGCGGCGGTTCCATCACGTTCAGCTCGTCGGGTGTCAACGCGACCTTCGAATACGGCTGCTGGGTCGCCGCCACCGACATCGACTTCGGGGCTGTGGCGCCGCCTCAAAGCCAGTTGCGCGAGAACGGCAACATCCGTGTCCAATGTGCTCCGGGCACGTCCTGGCGCGTGGGCCTCGACAATGGTCTGAATTTCGATGGCTCCATGCGCCGCATGTCCGGACCGGGCGGATTCGTCCGCTACCAGCTGTATCAGGACGCCAGCACTACGCAGGTGTGGGGTAACGATGATGCAAGCATGGTGGCGGGAACGACCGACGTTGCCGGCAACACGGCCTCGCTGACCGTTTATGGTCTCGTGCCAGCGCAACCCAATCTCGCGGTCGGCGATTACATCGATACGATCGTCGTCACGCTGTACTACTAGGAGAGAAAAAATCCTTCTCATAGGGCATGACGAGCAGGCGGTCGCGCCACTCGCAAGACCGCGCCGGGTTACCCGAATTCGTCGTGTTGCGGCAGTTGATCAGTGATCGAATACCACGGCGCCTTGGAACCCACGAAAATGTGGGCAGTGGGAGAGATGGTAGGCGAGTCCGTGAGGGTTCCCAGTGTGACGTGAACGTATTCACCGTTTCGAACCACCGAGAACATCAGGCTTCCGCATATTTTGCAGCGCACATCGTGCGACGCGCGCTGATCGCCGAAAATCAGCAGGCTGTGTTCGCCCTCAGTGATACGCAGCTTGCCGCGCTCGATTCCCGCGAAGGGTTTGAACGCCGAGCCGGTTGCGCGCCGACAGTTTGAACAGTGGCAGTTCAACGCATAGACGAATTCGTCCTTTACCGAGTAATGGACGGCACCGCAAAGGCATTGGCCGGCAAGCAATGGTTTCATGGCTGCTGTCAGACAGAAGGTACGTCGCTAATGGGAAAGTCGCGCAGCCATGATTATTCGCGAGTCGAAGCGCGCTGTCGAACCGCCAAACCGCTAGCGCCTGAAAATCACCTGCGCCGTGCCGGCCTCGATCGGAGAAGAGGTGTGCTGATGGACGATCTTCCATCCGTCGGGCTGCTGCCTCAGCGTCATGGTCAGGCGATTGTCCATCGCACGCAGTTCCGCGCCGCCGGCGTCGACGGCTTTGTATGTCGCGAAGGCGTGAATGACGGCAAGGTCCGCGGCGACCATCGTTTGCGCCTCGCTGAAATCCACGATCACGCGATCCGCACCCAGCGAACCGAACCAGCCCTCCGCCATCGCACGCCACGATGCGATGCCGTTGTACGACCATGTACCCCACATGTCGAAGATCACCGCATCACGGTCGTAGAGCGCGACGAACGCGTCCACGTCTTTGGCCCATACCGCGGCTGTGTAGCCTTCCAGAACTTGCAGGATTGGATTGTCGAGTCTGTTCACAGTGTGTGCTCCTGAGTCGGATTACGAGGGGTTCCTGACCGATTGCCTTACCAGCTAACGACGATCGACGCACCACCCGATCGACATCCAGGCGAAAAAAAATCTTCAACGCGTTATGGCCTTGCATTGATCAGACGCCGCGCTCGTCACTGGGCGGTCTGCTGACGTTGATACTCGTTGTGTTTCATCTGCATATAGTCGGCGCGGCTGACCTCGTGCAATTGCCGCGGATACTGCTCGGTCGCATCGAACCAGTCGGCCAGACGTTTGTCGAGCCGGGCGTTGGGCGGGCTGGAAAGCGCGCCAAGATAGGCATCGATGGCGAGGAAATAGCGCATCGTATTGCGTTCGACCAGGCCGCGCACGCCGCCGATGTATTGCGGCTCGCTCGGCGACGAATCGGGCGTCAACGAAAAGCCGACCTTGTCGCTGCCGATCGTCGCCAGATAGGTTTTCATCGCGATCCGTCCCGCGGTGCCGTATCCGTATGCGTAGGTCAGGTGAATAAAGGTACGGTTATCGCCGACCGGGATCGCTTCAAGCACGATACGGTAGTCCTTCGTGCTCAGCGGACCCGTGGCCGCGGAGAGCTCGACGCGAAAATAGTCAGCGGTGCTCGCTACCGGGCTAAAGTTGAATTGCACGCGGTACGACGACGAAAGAGTTTCCTCTGTCTTCTTGCCGATGTTCACGGTGAGGACCGTACCGCTATCGCTGATCGACGCGTGGCAGTATTTGGTGTTCAGATGCAGGATCAGCACGTCGCACCAGTTGGCCGGGCCCTGAGCAGGGTCGCTGAGCGCGCCGCTGACCACCGCGAAAGGATAGTTGAGCACACCGTAGATATCGCCCTTGAGCGCCGACGGCAGCTCCTGCGATTCGAGGTACAGCGGCCGATGAAACGGGTTGTGCGCGAGTTGCTGCGTCAGACCTTGATATTTCTCGCGCAGGCGAGCCGCGCTGTCGTCCGCTTGCGCGACGACGCTGTGGCACAGGAAACAGAACACCGTGGCGATCAAGACCATCCACCACGGTCGCGTCCGCCGATTCTTTGCCAGCGATGTGGCAAGCCTGCTCATGGCCCTTCTCCTATTTCGAATCAGGTTGTGGCGCAACCGGCGTAGATCCGATCCTGCGAACACTCATCTCTGGCCCGGCTCCCATTCCGGACTATAACCTCCGAGCGCCGGGTGATACATCTCGTCGCCCGAGTGCTGCGTGAATTCGACGTTGAGTCGGTCTTCGCGCAGGCCCAGAATCTCGATGCAGAGCGAGCAAAGGGCTTTGGCCAACTCCATGCGCAACTCCGGCGGCCGCCCTCTTCTGATATCGAGCATCATCAAGGCAACGGGCACCGGCTCCCCGCTCTCCTCGGCAATGCGCCACACGCCGCCCGGACCGAGCTCTCGTATGGCTACGCTGATTCGCCTGACATCGACCGACATCATCCGGGCATAGGTCTCACTCATTTTCGCCGCGAGCAGTCTTTTACTCTCGACAGAGTAGTGATCGTTTACATCAAGTTGCAGATAAGGCATCGCGTCGATCTCCGGGAAAAGTGTTTCGCACGCGCCAACTATATGCCGCACCATCAAATCGATCAAAACCATCGCCATCACTTATTACGTTACTGACGTGCCGCGTGGCCGAGGTGGACTTTGTTTTGGCCACTCAGCTTTGCATGATGGTCTTCACTATTTACACGAGTTCGCTCTCATGAGCTCGCGCCCGCATTCAACAGCAATGAGTCGTTTATTTCATTGGCTGTCCTACTGTTTGCGCACCCTCTCGCCTACAGCGTGCCTGCTGTCAAATCGATCGTCAGGAGAATCGTCATGCGTAAGATGCTTACCCTCGCTGTCGCAGCGTTTTGCATTGCGTCGTTTTCGCACGAAAGTCGCGCGACTGGCGACGATGACGTCCCACAAGCCCGATGCACGCTACCGCAAGGTACGGTCGCATTGGTGGAAAGACAGTTGCGTACGGTCGTGAACCTGCCAGATGGCAACGGCGGGATCTTCACACCCAATCGGATGTGGGCGGCCATCGTCGATCGGCAGGGACATCTCTGTTCGGTGATCGTGACCGGGGACGCCTGGCCTGGCAGTCGGGCCATCGCGATCGCAAAGGCTTATACCGCGAACGGCTTTAGCAACGATGCGCTCGCGCTATCCACGGCGAACCTCTACGCGGCCACGCAACCCGGCGGCTCCCTTTATGGACTGAATAATTCGAATCCTTTTGACGCGCGCTTCCTCGAACAGGGCAGCGGCATCGGACACACGCTTGGCGGCGTGATTACCTTCGGCGGCGGCGTCGCGCTTTATGCGGGAGGGAAAGTCATCGGAGGATTAGGCGTGAGCGGCGATAGCGCCTGCGCCGATCATGCGATCGCGTATCGCATGCGCAAGCTCGCGGGGCTCGGCAGTGTGCCCGCCGGTCAAGGTCCGAACAACACGGATAACATCGTCTACTCGACGAGCGGATCTCCGACGGGCTTCGAACATCCGCATTGCTTCCCGAGCGACCTGAGCGCCGCCAAGATCGAGCAGATACCTTCGCATTGACGGCAATCGTCACCATGGAATCGGGCTTCCGGACAACGGACTGGAAGCCCGCACGCTAATTGCGTGAGAATCGTCAACGCATCTGCCCGTCGATTTGCTTGCGCAGACGGTTTTCCTCTTCCTGAAGCTCGGGCGTAAAGGCTTCGCCAAAATCCGCGGGTTCAAAGAACGGGCGAATCTCGATTTCCGAATCACTCAGCATCGGATTCGGGCAGCGCTTGACCCATTCGATCGCTTCGTCCATCGATTGAACCTGCCACACCCAGTAGCCGGCAATCAATTCCTTGGTTTCCGCAAACGGGCCGTCGATGACGGTGCGGTCCTTCCCTGAGAACCGCACGCGAGCGCCGGCAGAACTGGGCTTCAGCCCGTCGCCGCCTTGCATGATGCCGGCCTTGACCAATTGCTCGTTGTACTGCCCCATCGCCGTGAGGAGTTCCGTAGTCGGCATTTGCCCCGCTTCGGATTCGGGGGTTGCCTTGATGATGACCATGACGCGCATTTGGGTTTTTCCTTTGAAGACGAAAATATCTGAAGGCAAGGCTGCCTCCAGTGACTACGACGAATCATCACGGGAGAAATCGACATGCGCAACACACGACTGCACGAATTTACAAAACGCTTCGGCATCAAGGTAGAGGCGTCCGGCTGCCTCGAGCATCGACATCGGCGCCCTGAACCCGCAGCACCGGCTCCGCATCGCCAGGCACGAGCTGGAGTTGCGATGAAAACCGCACCTGCAAAAGCGCGGCGAACGCACGCTCGAAGGCGTTGGCATCGTCGTCGGCGGGCATGATCGCCTCGAGCGCCTTTGCGAAGCCGGATGCGCCTTCGATGTCCGCACGGCTGAAAGCGCTGCCGCCGCGCGAAAAGACGCGTTGCACGTCTTCTTTCAACTGCTGAAGGGCCGCGACGACCTGTTCATAGGCGTGAGCAGGCGCGCTCGTGTGATCCGGAGGTTCGGCTGCGCACAGCGCCGGCATGAACGCGAGCACGTTCCTGTCGATATCGACGCGCGCAGCAAGGGTCTTGATGTGTGACGCCTCCACCGATGGACCGGCGTCGCGCCGGCGACACCACGCTTGCGCCCGCGCCGCACCCAGCATCGCCGCCGCGAAACACCGGAAATCATCGAAGCGCAGATGCCTCGCAGCACAGTCGAGCACGGCGTCAGGCGTCAATTCCAGCTCGTGCGCCACCGCGAGACTGGTCTTCATCACGATCAGGACGAGCTCGCCCCACTCGTCCTGATGACTCCCTTTCATCGAGTTCGGGTACATCGTCGGTCCCTGTATGCACGCCCCGGATACACGTCGCATAAGCCTGCTTCGGCAGCGACTCGCAAAAGCCTCGCCTGCGGCGACATGACCGCGCGGGACAGCTCAGGCTAGCCATCGCGGCAACACGAAGCGCAGTTCGGCTCACGGCACCGCGAGCACTTTGCGCACCGGCTTTTCGCCCGTCTCGGCGGGCCATTGTGAGCGGATCTTCGTCACGACCAGGTCAGGCAACGGGACGTAGTCCAGTGCGCTGACCGTCGGTCCGCCGTGGCTCAACGCCCATTCGAAAAACCTCAGCGTGGCTTCGTCGTGGCCCGGCTGGTTCGGCGTCGTGGGCAGCAACACATAGGTCGCGCCCATGACCGGCCACGCATCCCTGCCCGGCTGGTTGGTCAGCAACTGCGACAGGGAACCCGACCAGTCGGCGCTCGCCGCCGCTGCGTTGAAGGTCGCGGCGCTGGGCTGCACGACCTTGCCCGCCGCATTCGTCATGGCCACGTACTTCAAGCGGTTCTGTTTGGTGAAATCCCAGGCGACATAGCCTATCGCGCCGGGCAGATAGCCGACGTACGTGGCAATGCCCTCGTTGCCTTTGCCGCCGATGCCGAGCGGCCATCGCACGCTAGTGCCTTCGCCGACCCTGCGCTTCCATTCGGGACTGACCTGCGCGAGGTAGTGAGTCCAGATCAGCGTCGTGCCCGAACCATCCTGGCGACGCACCACGGCGATCGGGTAATTCGGCATCTTGAGCTTCGGGTTCAACCGCACGATTACCGGGTCGTCCCAGAACTGGATCTTGCCGAGAAAGATATCGGCGATGACCGGCCCCGTCAGCATCACCTCGCCGGCTTTGAGCCCCGGAAGGTTCACGACGGGCACCACGCCGCCGATCACGGTTGGAAATTGCCGCAAGCCGTTGCGGGCCAGTTGATCGTCGGTCAGCGGCGCGTCCGAGCCCGCAAAGTCGACCTCCCGCGCGATCACCTGCTTGAGCCCATCGGACGAACCCGTGCCCTGATAGATCACCCTGCTTCCACCCGACTTCTGGTAGTCGGCGGCCCAGCGGGTGTAGAGAGGAGCGGCGAACGTGCTGCCGGCTCCTTTGATGTCGGCGGCGTAGGCCGCGGCCGCGCATGAACAGCAAATCAGACCAGCGCCGATGGCGCCCAGTGTTCTCACGAATGTCTCCCGTCGGTTCTTGTTCCGGGACATCGCTGATCCGACCTGCAGTGCGTGAGCTTGTTGGAGGGCGACCGTGCCGGCGATTCAATGTGCAGCTTTCATCCGGGGTGCAGCTCTCCTGCATTACGCGCCATATCGCACATTAAAGAACGGTGCCTGGCCGAATTCCAGTTGAATCATGCTATCGAACGCGCCATGGCCGGCGGCCGCTGCCGCTATTGCAGGCATCCCGTTTCGGGAGTTGCCGGCACACATTCCTTCACGTCTTGTCCCACGGCGGCACGCCCGAGAACGCATCGACCAGAAAATCGATCGCCGCACGAACTTTTGCGCTCACGTGGCGACGGCTCGGATACAGCGCGAGCACATCGATATCCGGCAAGCGGTATTCAGGCAATACCCGCAGCAGCCGGCCCGCGCGGAGGTCCTCGCCGATCAGAAACGTCGGCTGCCAGATCACGCCGTGCCCCGCGAGCGCCGCCGCGCGCGCGGTGTCGCCGTTATTGGTGTGCATCTGGCAGTTCACCTCGACAGCATGCGTTTTGCCGTCTTTGTCGATCAGTTGCCACACGTCCGCTGTGGCCGCATACGTATAGCCGATACATCGATGTCCGAGCAGCTCCAGCGGCGTTTGCGGATGTCCCGAACGCTTCAGATAAGCGGGCGATGCACACAGGATGTTGGTCGACGTCGCCAGTTTGCGGGCCGCGTGATCGACCGTGCCGGCGCGCGAGATGCGGATGGCGAGATCGTAGCCCTCCTCGACGATATCGACGACACGGTCTATCAGCGTGATGTCGAGCTCGACGTCGGGATATTGCTGCATGAACCGTGGCCACAGCGGCGCGAGATGCTGGATGCCGAAGCTGACCGGCGCATTGATACGCAGCCGTCCGCGCGGTTCGATCGACGTCGTCGACACGAGTCCTTCCGTTTCGGCAACGTCTTCGAGAATGGCCTGGCTGCGCGAATAAAGCGTTTCGCCGGCCTCGGTAAGAGACAATCTGCGTGAGGTGCGATTCAGCAGCCGCGCGCCGAGGTGCGCCTCAAGGTCATTCACATAGCGGGTCACGTTCGCGGGCGAGGTTTCGAGCGCATCGGCCGCGCGCGCAAAGCTGCCCCGGGTGACGACCGTTACGAAAACCTCAAACGCGCGCAGCCGGTCCATAGTGGCGCTCCGATCATTCATAAAAGCTGAATGATACCGCCATGTTTTCGGTCTTTCTGTCTCAAGAACGGAATCTTATAGTGCTTCTCAACGAGCCGACGCAGTGGGCGTCGGCCGATGATCAAACCGGAGATTCAACATGCAACGCTTGACAGGAAAAGTCGCTATCGTCACCGGCGCCAGCGCGGGCATTGGTCGCGCCGCCGCAAAGTTGTTCGCCGCGGAAGGCGCGAAGGTTGTGGTGGCCGCACGCCGCGAAGCCGAACTCGAGACGCTGGTCAGCGAGATTGCTCGCGACGGCGGTACGGCTGTCTCGCTGGCGGGGGACGTGCAATCCGAAGAATTCGCGAAAGCGCTGGTCGCACTCGCCGTCAGCCGTTTCGGCCGTCTCGACATCGCGTACAACAATGCGGGGACACTCGGTGAGATGGGACCGTCGACCGGCGTGTCGGAAGCAGGCTGGTCGGCGACGCTGGCGACCAACCTGACCAGCGCGTTTATCGGCGCCAAGCACCAGATTCCTGAAATGATCAAGCACGGCGGCGGATCGATCATCTTCACGTCGACCTTCGTCGGCTACTCGTTCGCGTTCCCGGGAACGGCCGCCTACGCCGCGAGCAAAGCCGGGCTGATCGGACTCACGCAAGCGCTCGCGGCCGAATACGGCCCGCAAGGCGTGCGCGTCAACGCGATCCTGCCGGGCGCGGTGGACACGGAGATGTATCGCGGCATGAACGATACCGCTGAATCGCAGACCTTCGTGACCGGGCTGCACGCGCTCAAGCGGGTCGCGAAGCCGGAAGAGATTGCCCGCTCGGCGCTCTACCTCGCTTCCGACGATTCGTCCTTCGTGACGGGTACGGCTTCGCTGGTCGACGGCGGGGCTTCGATTACGCGCACCTGAGCTGTTCGACGGCGGCATCCGTTGATGTCGGCTCGCGTCCGCAAGCCTGGAAGGCTGGCGTCGGATGCGCGGCCGGCATCTGCGCATTCGGGCGCGAACGTCGATCAGCGTCGGTTGATCGACGATCCGATACCATAAAAAATAAGCGAACACTGTATGGTTCCTCACCTAATCTTTGATCAGCTGACCGCGAAAAGCGAAGCGCGAGTCAGCCGGAGTAATTAACAAGGAGGTGGGCCATCATGAAGACGTTAGTCCACACAGTTTGCGCGGTCGCTGTCATGGCTTTGCCGATTGCATCGGTGGCACAGACCGAAAGCACGCTGACGCACGCGCAAGTCCAGGCAGAGATCGCGCAACTCGAGCAAGCCGGCTTCAATCCGGCCAACGCGAATACCGTCGACTTTCCTACCTATATGCCGACCACCACCGCCCCTGCCGCAGGTCAGAGCAGCGGCTATGGTCCTGCGACCAGCGGTACGCAGCAGATGGGCCATCCGGCCGGCGCGACTGGGATGAAGCCGGTGTTCTTTGGCGGATCTTAAGCGTGCTCGTCTGACCGGCTCGACGATGGAGAACATGCCGTCCCTGCCAGGGACGGCATGGAGGGTCGTGCTATGCGAAAACACGAACTCGCTCGAGCCTTTGGAGTAGTTGCCGAATTTCGCGCGCACCCGCACGCGCGCCATATTGCATGGCGCCTGCTGAACTACTGATTCTTTCGCTGAGCGCCTGAGCGCGAACAGCTAACACATCATCAGCGTTTGTTCACGTCGACGGTCAGGATTTCGTATCCGGGGTCGGCGTTCTCGGCCGCGACTTTATTCGCTTCCTCGTACGAGCGAAACGACGTGGCCTCCTTGATCTCCGGCGCCATGCCGATGTCGCCGTCCTCCGCGGTGCAGAGGAACTTCTCGCCGGTCTTTACGACGTAGACGGTCGTCATATCTCCCTCCGTGGCTTGCAGGGCAATTTCCAGTCTAGCAGGCTGGAAGAGTTGCGCAGGCTCCGCCGGTCACCGACCGCCGCCAACCAGCCACTCCGAATTCGCCAGCACGTCCCGCAGTTTTTCCAGCGACAACGGCTTGCTCAGATGATGATCGAAGCCCGCGGCAAGCGTCTGGCTGCGGTCCGTGTCCGACGAATAGCCGGTCAGCGCGACGAGGATCGTGCCGTTCAGCCCGGGGTTCGCGCGAATTCTGCGTGCGACCTCGAAGCCGTCCATGACGGGCATCGCGACGTCGACGATGGCAAGTTCCGGCCTGGTTCGCGTGATCAGGTCGATGGCCGCGCGACCGTTGTCGACCGCGGACACGCGATAACCCTCCAGGTCGAGCAGCACGCACAAAACATGCAACGCGTCGACGTTGTCGTCCACCAGAACGATGCGCAGCGCCCGGAAGTCCCTGCCCTTGTCCGAGGCGTCGGCAGGCGGCGCTAGCGGCTGCGTTCGCAGGATCGGCAAACGCAGTGTGACGCGGGTGCCGCAGCCCGGTCCATCGCTATGGATGTCGATTTCGCCGTCGTGCAGCTCGACCAGCCGTTTGGCGACGGCCAGACCGATGCCGAGCCCGCCTTCCGAGCGCGCGCTGCCGCTCGAGCACTGCGCAAACAGGTCGAACACATGCGGCGCGATCGACGAATCGATGCCGATGCCGTTATCGCTGACTTCGATCACGAGCATCCGCGCGTCGGACGGATCTCCAGCGCGAACCGTCAGCTCGATCAGTCCGCCCGCCGGCGTGTACTTCGCCGCGTTCGACAGCAGATTGCCGAGCACCTGACTGAGCCGCACATGGTCGGCGCGCACCGGAATCGCGCTGTCCAGACCGGTCAGTTTCAGCGTATGGCCGCGCGAGCGCACGTCGTGGTCGATCGCGGCGACCGCGTCGGAGACGATCTCGGCCAGCAGCGTATCGCTGCGCCGGATCGTCAGCTTTCCGTGTTTCAGACGCGCGGCGTCGAGCAGATCGTCGACAAGGGTGCGCAGATGCTTCATCTGCCGTTGCGCGATGGTCAGCACCGCGTCCGCCTTGTCGTTGTCGACCACCAGACGCTTGGCCGCGGCGATCGCGCCATCGATAGGCGCCATCGGGTTGCGCAGCTCGTGCGCGAGCATCGCGATGAACTCGTTGTGGCGGCGGTCGTTGTCCGCGCCGTCGTCGCGAACGTTGACCATCGTCACGGCCGCGCCCGCGACCATCGCGAGATCCGACAGCACCCGTGCGTCTTCGCTGTCGAAGCGGCACCCGGTGTGGTGCGACATCACCCATATCGCGCCGAGGTGGCCGTTATCGCACGGAATGGGTACGACGATCCCCTCGGGCACCTCGACGCCCGGAAAGTTCAGACTGGGAAACTGCTGTTGCGGATCGACGAACAGGCGCGCCGCGCCCCCTTCGAGCGTGACGCCGCAAGGACATTCGTCCCACGCCGTCGTGCGTCCCTGCAGACCGGCGCACAGGCCCGCCACCGCGAGCCAGCGAAAGCGCCGGCTGTCCGGTGGCCCCTCGACCAGACTGATGCCCGCGCTGCCCGCGCAGCACAACGCCATGGCCTCGCTGGCAATCGCGTTCAACAGGTGTTCACGCGAGCCGGTTTGCGCGCGCGCGAGCCGCAGCAGCGACTGGTTCTCTCGGGCGTAATCAGCCTTTTTGGCTGGACGGCTCGCTAATTCGTCAGCACTGGCAGCCATGATGTTCCACCGACGTTGACTGGCACCCGCGCGCAAGGCGGGCGTAAGGGCCGATACGGCGCCGATACCGCTGCCGACGAGTGTAGGTCAGCTGGGTCGCGCGGTCTCGGCTTCTCTCATTTGCACAGCGCTTTTTACTTCTATTTGTCCGCAACGTTCTGCTCCGCTCACCGTCGACATGGCGCCCCATGAACAGCGGACGACGCAGTATAGGAACCCGGCGCGATGCCGCCGCTGTCCGTAATTCATGGGCATCGGACAGCTGTGTCAGCGTTGACGCGAGCACGCTCGCAGTCAACTGGACGGCAGGTACGGATCGCGAAGTCGCGAAAAGCGTTGTGGCTTGCCGCATATGACGATCACTGCGATCGATAGCTAAATCCGTCGGTTAGCGCGATGACATCGGGTTGTTACGATGGCTCGATTCTCCCGTTTTCACCGCTCGACAGGACGCCCACGTCATGACGCAAATAACACGGCGCGCATTCACCCGCTTCGCAGTGGCATCACTACTGGCCGCCAGCGCTCCGCGCGGCTTCTCGCAGAGCGCGCCTGTCGCGCTGCGCATCGGCTATCAGAAGTCTTCTACCCTCATTACGTTGCTGAAGGCGCGCGGATCGCTGGAAAAAGCGCTCGCGCCGCTCAACGTGCGCATCTCCTGGAACGAGTTTGCGAGCGGACTGCCGCTGACGGAAGCGCTCAACGTCGATGCCGTCGACTTCAGCGCCGATGTCGCCGATACCGTGCCGATCTTCGCCCAGGCCGCGCATGCGCGCTTCGTCTACGTCGCGCAGGAAGCGCCATCGCCGGGCGCGCAGGCGATCATCGTGAAGAAGGACGGCCCGCTTCACACGCTGGCCGATCTGAAGGGCCGCCGCATCGCGGTGACGAAGGCGGCGGGCAGCCACTATCTGCTGCTTGCGGCGCTCGCGCGCGCGGGGCTCAAGCCCGCCGACGTCGGCGTCAACTACCTGAGCCCGGCCGATGGCCGCGCCGCGTTCGAGCGCGGCAGCGTCGACGTCTGGATCACCTGGGATCCGTATGTAGCGTCGGTCGAGCGCGACGGCGACGTGCGCATACTGAGCGACGGCGCGGGCCTCGCGTCCTATCAGCGCTACTACCTCGCGTCGCGCACGTACGCCGACGCGCATCCGCAAATCATCGAGACCGTGTTCGAGCAGTTGCAGACGGCCGGCGACTGGTTGCGCGCGAATCCGCTCGACGCGGCCAACACGCTCGCGCCGGTGTGGGGACTCGACGCGCCGACGATCGAACGCGCCAACACCCGGCGCAGCTATCTGGTGCGAGCGCTCGCGCCGCCGAATTTCAGCGAGCAGCAGACGATCGCCGACGCGTTCTATCGCGCGGGACTGCTGCCCGCGCCGGTCGAGACGAAGCAGGCGCTGTACTGGGACTTCGCGGCGAAACAGGCGAAGCCTGTCGGCGCGTGAACGATCACTGCGCGATGGAGCGCCGCACATTGCGGGCAATCCACGCCGCAGCACCGGAGCGGCCCGCGATCGACAGCGTGCGGCGCGGCCCCAGCACGATGCCGCCGACCACCAAAGCAAGCAGCAACGCGACATGCGGCGCCTCCGCGAGCGACGCGAGCACAGTGCTCAGCTGGGAGCGCGACGCCGCCCGCGGCGCCGGCAACGCGGCAGTCTGGTTCGCCACCACCAGGGCGGTTCGCGATGCCTCCATGCGTTCCAGAATGGTGAGCCGGGCAAGCTCGTTTGCGTGACGTAGCTGACTCATTTGAGCGACTCCCTGAGAGCGTCGAGATCGGAGTGAATTTCGGCCTTGAGCACGTGAATCGATTGCGCCGGTTTCTGCGCCCGCCAGACGAGAAAAGACGCGATGCACACGATCAGCCATGCGGCGGCCACGCCCCAGGCCACCGCAAGAAAGTAAGCCGTCTGCCACGCGGTGGCGATGATCGCGATGCAAATGAAGGACAGCGTGAACAGCCCCGCGACCGCCAACGCCACGAGTGCGCTCAACTCGCGCACAAGGCGTTTTCGCGTCTCTTCGACTTCCAGCGCGAACAGTTCGCTATAGTCGGTGACGCGTTCGACGCAGAATCGCCCGACGTTGCGCCACCTCGTGACCTTCGCATGGATTGACATTCCGTCCTCCTCACGATTCATTTGCGCCGGCCGCGGTAAGCAAAGACTTCGCTCCTCGGCCGACAGAGCGAAGCGACACCAGCGTTGAACGCAGCGCAAGAGCCGGGCCCGCGCTGACCGATCGCACGCCGCGTGCCCGTAGCCGGATGGACGCCTGCACGCGTTCGCGCTGGCGGCACAGAGCTTGCTCGAATCAGCAGATCATTCGCTCGTCGAGGACAGCATGACCCCGCTCCCCCCAACCGATCCCACTGACAAGACCGCCGGCGCCAGCATCGGCGAGACCGGCTCCGATATGACTACCGAGGACGGACGCGCGATGCCGGCCGCGCGCGACGAGCGCGGCTCCCAGCACGCGATGCATGGCGCGCACCGCGGCGCGTTGATCACGGTGACCGCGCATCGGAACTCGCGAGGCGCCTGGATCGCCGACGTGTCGATTTCCCGCGACGGCCG
The DNA here is from genome assembly GCF_046543485.1 of Paraburkholderia sp. EG304. NCBI lineage: Bacteria > Pseudomonadati > Pseudomonadota > Betaproteobacteria > Burkholderiales > Burkholderiaceae > Paraburkholderia > Paraburkholderia sp. EG304. The sequence goes on from NZ_JBKGUA010000006.1 coordinate 125,677, forward strand.
GCCGATGGAAATACCGGCCAATCTGGCCAACGTGGAACCCGTCACGCCGGAATGGCTCACCGAGGAGGAAGCGTTGCGCGCCGGCATCGAACAGGGTCGCTATCTGATCGACCGGACCCTGGGCGAGCACGCCGCCCCCCTGTCGGCGTCGAAGCGGCGCCTCGACGACGAGCGATAAGCACGGCCCGATTCGGAGGAAACTCACATGCTACTGAGCGATGAAGAACTGGCGCGGCTGGAAGGCGTCGAGCCGTTTCTGCGGGAGGAAGCCAGAAGCGCTCTTCCCGCCGACGCCGATTACGAGGTTCTCGCCGAACTGCGCGAGCATCTGCAGCCCGGATTGCGCATTCGCGTGCCGGCCGGTCCGGACATCGCGATGGAACCTCAAGTGCCGCCCTACCCGCTCGATCTGTTCGTCGGCTTGCCGCTCGACGAGCTGCGCGACGTCGCCAACGATGAAGGCGCCGCACGCGAAGCGGCGCTCGCCCGCTTCGCCACGACATTCGCGCCAAGGCTGCAGCGCGCGATCGCCACGCTGACACCGCATCAGATCGATCTCGCGGCGGGGGTGCAAAGCGAGCGAGGAACGCTCACGGTGATGCTGGAGCCGGTGCGCTGACGCGTGAGCCGCAAAGCGCACGTCGCAACCGCGTACGTCGCAACCGCGTTACTCGTCGCTATCGAGCCCGCCTGGCGGCGGCCCGATCGTGATGCCCGCGCCCGACCCCTTGCGGGTCCCCGGCGGATAGGCATCGGTTGCGGTCTCGGGCGGAACGTCCGCGACGCAGCGGCTCGCATTGCCGCCTCGCAGACATTCCACGAAACGGTCCGCCTCCTGCGGCGAGCGAAATTCGTAGATCTTGCTGGCAACCTGCACCTGCGTGTCCGACAGTCGCTTCGACAGTGTTTCCATCACCACTCCTTTTTGCTCGAAGATCTATCCCACGAGCAACGCGCGCGCCACCGCTTCATCAGAGGCCTAGCGCGCCGCGCTCAACCGTCTTGCGTCCGCGATGCCGACCGCGGCCCGCAAGTCGTCCGGATGAACCATTAATTCCCGAACCTCGCGCAGCGTCGCGTACTGGTCGAGCACCGTCCGCCATCGCGGCGATTCGAGCAACTGATGCCACACCGGTTCGAGATCCGCGCAGTCGGCGTCGCGTCCGTCCGCCAGCGCGCCCGCGAAATCGAGGCTGGCCTGGGCCGACAGCAGTTGCATCCGGCTCGCGGGACTCAGCACGCGCGGCGCCGCTTCGACGGGAGCGTCACAGCAATAGAGCACGGTGCTGCGAAGACCGGTTGCGTCGCCCGTCAGCGCGGCAAGCGACGCGCCGCTCAAATGCACCGTCCCCTGCTGCGTGCGAAACGAGTAGACGGTGTGCGGTTCCGCGTGCGCCAGCAGCGTCAGTCCGCGCACGAGCCGCGGCAGATCGGTGGTGGCCGCGTCGACCGATGCCTTCGCTTCGACGAGCAGGCATACGTCCCACGCCGCGGCGTCGGCCGGGGGCTGGGCCTGGCGCAGCAGCACCACATCCCATTCGGTTTTGGCGCGCTCGTGGCTCGCGGGTATCGCGGCCGGCACGCGCATCGAGTTCACGACACGGTAGGTGGCGACCGCTCCCTGGGCGTCATTGAGGCGCTGCGCGAGGGCGTCGAGTGCATCGGCGGCCAACGCTTCGACCGCGGCGCCGCGCTGCTTCGAACTCAAGCCTCGCGCGACCGCGGTCGAGCTTCCCGGGCGCGGCCCCTGGCGATCCCACAGCGTCTGATAGTGGCGCACGCGCTCATCGGACGTCAGCGCGTCAAGGCGCCGTAAGCGCTGCAACGCGGCACTCTGCAGCAATTGCGCGAGGCCGCGTTGCAGCGCCGCGTCGTGCGCGATTTGCGGCGTATCGATGCAAGTTTGCACGGCGTCGGCCAGTTCGGGCCACGCTTCGGCGGCCGCGAGCGCGTGCAGACGCGCCAGCGCGTCGCGTTGCGGACCGGGGAGCAGCCGCTGCTGTTTGGCCGGATGTGCGATCGCATTGACGGCCGCGTAGATCAGCCGGCGATCGACGCTCGCGTGCGCGGCCAGCGACGCGTACTCGCGCACCACCGCGCTGCGATGCCGTAGCAGCATCGCCTGAAACACCGGGTCGCCGGCGTCCTCGCGCAGCGCCTCGCGGATCATGCGCGCCAGCGCCTCGACGAAGAAGCGCTGGTTCGCCGCATCCGGCGCTTCGCCGCGCGCGCTCGCCTCGCGAGCCTGCTCGATCGCGAGCGCGAGCACGGTGGCGGGACTCGCTTGCGGCGTCGGCGCGCAGACGGCCGCGAGCGCCGGCAGGCGATAGCGGCGCACGACGGCGTCGAGCATCTCGTCGAGCAACGAAGGCGATGGCGTCACGGACATAGCGATATGTCGATAAGTTGGCGAAATAACTTTACCTGAAGGTTCGGCGCGGCGCGCGGACCGGCGCGGGCCGCTCGCGGCTGGCGCGCGTCGTGCTGCATCAGCGCTCGACGCAGCCACTTTATCGTCGCGGCAGCGCGAGGCGAGCGTTCGCGCGCTGCCGCAAGCTGAGGACAGCATGTCAGCACCGCAACCGAAAACCGCAGCGCGACCCGCTCGCTGGCGCCACACGTTCAACGTCGCGAGCGACGCCGCCGGCCGCTTCCTGTCGGACCGATGCGCGATGCTCGGGGCCAGCATCGCGTTCTATTCGGCGTTCTCGCTGGCGCCCACGCTGCTGCTCGTGCTCGCGGTAATCGGCTGGACCTTCGGCCGCGATGCCGCGCAGGGACGGCTTTTCGAGCAGGCGCGGCAGTTGGTGGGCAACGACGCGGCGCACGCGATGCAGGATATCGTCGCCCATGCGCATTACGCGGGCGGCAGCGGCGTCGCCGCGGCATTCTCGATCGCGCTGCTGCTGGTCGGCGCGTCGGCCACGTTCTCATCGTTGAATACCGCGCTCGACATCGTCTTTGCCGCCCACCCGCGCAAGGGTATCGCCGGGCTGGCGCTGCTGGTGCGCGCGCGGCTCGTGTCGATCGGTCTGCTGATCGGGCTCAGCTTTCTGCTGGTCGTGTCGCTCGTCGTCGACGCGGCGATTCAGACCCTCGGCGGTGCGCTGTTCGGCAATTCGGCGCTGGGCATCGTTGCCGATGTGCTGCAATCGTTACTCGGTTTCGTCATTCTGGCCGTCGGGCTCGGCGCGCTGATCAAGTGGCTGCCCGACGCGGCGGTGCCGTTGCGGCCCGCGCTCGTGGGCGGCACCGTCGCGAGCCTGCTGTTCACGGCCGGCCGGCATCTGTTCAGCTTCTACCTCGTGCATGCGGGCACGGCAGGCGTGTTCGGCGCGGCCGGCTCGCTCGCGGTGCTGATGATGTGGTTGTACTTCTGCGCGGCGGTGTTTCTGTTCGGCGCGGAAGTCGCCGCGTCGTTGTGCCGGGTTGCAGCCTCTCGCGCTCATCCCGGGCTTCGGCAAGCAGGAGACCGTTCCGCGCACAAAACGCCATTGCCATAAACTCGATAAAAAAACGGCGCCCGGAAAATCCCGATAGATATTACAAAAACGCGCCCGGATAAACCGACAATTACATTTACCCGACATTAAACATGCATGACGAATTCAGCACGAAAATTGCTGTTCGCATTAACACGGAGAAAAACGGCTTCAACCACGCAAACGCTTAATGCCCGGCGTACACTCGCCGGCAAGCGCTTGCCATGAGGCGCAAGGGCTGCGTTTCCGGCCGCGATCAAACGCGGATTTGCGAATACTCAGGAGGACAATCAATGAGCTGGACTCGGGAACAGAGAAACGTCACGATCGCCGCCTATCTAGGCTGGACGCTCGACGCATTCGATTTCTTTCTGATGGTGTTCGTATTGAAAGATATCGCGCAGGAATTCAATACGGACATTCCGTCGGTCGCGGTCGCGATCATGCTGACCCTGATGATGCGCCCGCTCGGCGCATTGATTTTCGGCTGGCTCGCCGACAAATACGGCCGCCGTCCGACGCTGATGATCAACATCGGGTGCTTCTCGTTGCTCGAACTGCTGTCCGGTCTGTCGCCCAACCTGATGACGCTGCTCGTGCTGCGCGCGCTGTTCGGTATCGCGATGGGCGGCGAATGGGGTGTCGGCGGCGCGCTGACCATGGAAACCGTGCCGCCGAAATCGCGCGGCATCGTCTCGGGTCTGCTGCAGGCCGGTTATCCGAGCGGCTATCTGCTCGCGTCGATCGTGTTCGGCGTGTTCTTTCAATACATCGGCTGGCGCGGCATGTTCTTCGTCGGCGTGCTGCCGGCGCTGCTCGTGCTGTACATTCGCGCGCACGTGCCGGAGTCGCCCGCGTTCCAGACGCTCGAAAAGAAGGTGCGTCCGGGCCTCGTCGCGACGCTCAAGCAGAACATCGGCCTGTCGATCTACGCGATCATCCTGATGACCGCGTTCAACTTCTTCTCGCACGGCTCGCAGGATCTGTATCCGACTTTCCTGCGCGTCCAGCTCAAGTTCGATCCGCACACGGTGTCGTGGATCACGATCGTCCTGAACATCGGCGCGATCTGCGGGGGCCTGTTCTTCGGCTGGGCATCGGAGAAGATCGGCCGCAAGCGCGCGATCTTCATCGCCGCGTTGATCGCGCTGCCGGTGCTGCCGGTGTGGGCGTTCTCCACCACGCCGTTTCTGCTCGCGCTCGGCGCGTTCCTGATGCAGATCTCGGTACAAGGCGCGTGGGGCGTGATTCCGGTGCACCTGAACGAAATCTCGCCCGATGAAATCCGCGCGACCTTCCCCGGGCTCGTGTACCAGCTGGGCAATCTGATCGCCTCCGTCAACGGTCCGATGCAATCGAAGATCGCCGAGATGCACGACAACAACTACGCGCTCGTGATGGCGGTCGTAATCGGCATCGTCGCGATCGTGATCTGCGCGCTGATTCCGTTCAGCCGCGAGCGCCGCGGCATCGACATGACGCAGTCCGCGCGTGAGATCGTCGGCGCGGGATCGGCGGGCGGCGCGGTAGGAGGACAGCGCGTTTAACCGCTTCGGGCGTTCGCATCAACGCCTGGCGCGCATCAAGTCGCAACGCAATACGAGGCCGTTCCGGTTCGCCCGGAACGGCCTTTTCATTTCCGGCGCGGCCGGTATCACGAGTCGCGCTTCGCAAGCACGACTTTCGTCAGCTCTTCTAGAGGAGTTAGTCGAGCCCGCTCCTTGCTCGCACCGTCCCTCCTTTTTTATCCTGCAAAAAACGATTGTTTCAAATACCGATTTGAATCGCGTGTTTGCGAGCCGGCAGCACCGGCAACTGGGAGACGCAGCATGGCAGTTCGCACCACGGGCCGGCATGTCGGCGATACGAAGTCACGCATTCTCGACGCCGCGGAGACGCTGTTCATCGAATGCGGTTATGAAGCGCTGTCGCTGCGCCAGATCACTTCACGCGCCGATGTCAATCTCGCGGCGGTCAACTATCACTTCGGCCACAAGGAATCGCTGATTCATTCGATGCTGTCGCGCCGGCTCGATCCGCTGAACGAGGAGCGCGTGAAGCTCATCGACCGCTTCGACGCGATGCTCGGCGCGCGCCTGAGCTGCGAGCACGTGCTCGGCGCGATGTTCATTCCGGCTCTGCGTCTGTCGCGCGATCCGCGTGTCGGCGGCAAAGCGTTTCTGCGCCTGCTCGGGCGTGCGTATACCGATCCGTCGTCGTTTATCCGCGACTTTCTGAACGCGCATTACGAGTCGGTGGCGATGCGCTTCTTCGACGCGTTCCAGCGCGCGCTGCCGCATCTGCCGCGCGAGGAGCTCGGCTGGCGGCTGCACTTCGCGATCGGCGCGCTGTCGGGGGTGCTCGCCGGCACCGATACCGACAGCCTGATTGGCGAGTTCTCGCAAGGCAAGCCGATGAACGATCTGCAACTGATCGCGCGCCTCGCGTCGCTGATCGTCGCCGCGCTGAAGGCGCCGCTGCCGGACGGCACGCAACTGGCCGCATTCGCGGCGGTACTCGGCGATGCGACCGACGACGATGGCGCGGTCGGCACGTTCGCTAATGCGCATCGAGACACCAGCGGCGAAGCGGCTGCGTGCGCCGCGCCATGTGACGCGTAGCGCGGCGCACAGGTGGCCCGGCGATTGCATGACCAGAGAAAAGGCAACTCAAAAAATCAGCAGAGCGCGAGCGGTGCGCGCCCGTGGGCCGCATTCGCACGCAGCAACGACAGAGGAGGAAACATCATGCCGTGGTTCATCCTGGCGCTCGTCATCGCCGCCTTCGCTCTCGTCTACGTGCAGGCGCGCGCCTCGTGGTGGCTCGCGGCGCTGATCGTCTGGGTCGCGGCCGCGCACCTGAGCGGCGCGGCTGGCCCGCTGCTGACGGCCTTGCTCGCGATCGTGTTCGTGCTCCCCGCCCTCGTGCTGACGATCAAGCCGCTGCGCCGCGCATGGCTCGCGAAACCGCTGCTCGACACGTTCCGCAAGATCCTGCCGGAGATGTCGCCGACCGAGCGCGACGCGATCGAAGCCGGCACGGTGTGGTGGGACGCCGAGCTGTTCTCGGGCCGCCCGCACTGGGACACGCTGCTCGGCTACGGCCCGGCCGCGCTCAGCGCCGAAGAGCAGGCATTCCTCGACGTCGAATGCGAGCAGTTGTGCGACCTCGCGAACGACTGGGACACCACGATGGTCTGGCAGGACCTGTCGCCGCAAACGTGGCAGTTCATCAAGCAGCACGGCTTTCTCGGCATGATCATTCCGAAGCAGTACGGCGGCAAACAGTTCTCCGCGTACGCGCATTCGCAGGTGATCATGAAGCTCGCGACGCGCTGCACGGCCGCGGCCGTCTCGGTGATGGTGCCGAACTCGCTCGGCCCCGCCGAGCTGCTGATGCACTATGGCACCGACGCGCAGAAGAACTACTATCTGCCGCGTCTCGCGCGCGGCGAGGAAATCCCCTGCTTCGCGCTGACGAGCCCGTACGCCGGTTCCGACGCCGCCGCGATTCCCGATGTCGGCATCGTCTGCCAGGGCATGCACGAAGGCCGCGAGACGCTCGGCTTTCGCCTCACGTGGGACAAGCGCTACATCACGCTCGGGCCGATCGCGACCGTGCTCGGCCTCGCGTTCCGCGCGCTCGATCCCGACCATCTGCTCGGCGCGAACGACGAACCCGGCATTACCTGCGCGCTGATTCCGACCAACCACCCTGGCGTGAACATCGGCCGCCGTCACTGGCCGTTGAACGCGGTGTTCCAGAACGGCCCGAACTCGGGCAAGGACGTGTTCATTCCGCTCGACTGGGTGATCGGCGGACGCGCGCAGGTCGGCAACGGCTGGCGCATGCTGATGGAGTCTCTGGCGGCGGGCCGCGCGATCTCGCTGCCGTCGTCGAACGTCGGGATGGCCAAGGTCGCGGTGCGCGGCACCGGCGCGTATGCCGCGATTCGCCGCCAGTTCCGCACCGCCGTCGGCAAGTTCGAGGGCGTGCAGGAAGCGCTCGGCCGCATGGGCGGCAACCTGTACGTGATGGACGCCGCGCGCCGCCTGTCCGCGCAGGCGGTCGATCTCGGCGAAAAGCCGTCGGTCATTTCGGCGATCGCCAAATATCACATCACCGAGCGCGCGCGCAGCGTCATCAACGACGGCATGGACGTCGTCGCCGGCAAGGGTATTTGCATGGGGCCGTCGAATTTTCTGGCGCGCGCGTATCAGCAGATGCCGATCTCGATCACCGTCGAAGGCGCGAACATTCTGACGCGCTGCCTGATCATCTTCGGCCAGGGCGCGATCCGCTGCCACCCGTACGTGCTGAAGGAAATGACCGCGACGCGCGAGCCAGATCGCGCGAAGGCCTTGCGCGAATTCGACGCGGCCTTCTTCGGTCACGCGAATTTCACGCTGTCGACCGTGCTACGCAGCACCGTGTATGGGCTGACCGGCGGCGCGCTGATCGCGAAGCCGCGCCGCGCGTACGCGCCGCTCCATCCGTACTACCGCGCGGCGACGCGTCTGTCGACCGTGTTCGCGCTGCTCGCCGACGTGTCGATGCTGGTGCTCGGCGGCGACCTGAAGCGCCGTGAACGCATCTCGGCACGCCTCGGCGACGTGCTGTCGCAACTGTTCCTGATCTCGGCGACGCTGAAGCGCTTCGAGGACGAAGGCCGTCAGCAGGACGACCTGCCGCTCGTGCGCTGGGGCGTCGAGGATGCACTGTACAAGGCGCAGCACGCGCTCGACGGCGTGCTCGCGAACTATCCGAACCGGCTCGCCGCGACGCTCGTGCAGCTGCTCGCGTTCCCGTTCGGCCTGCCGCATCGCGAGCCGTCGGACCGGCTCGGCAGCGAGATCGCCGAACTGATGCAGACGCCCGGCGCCGCGCGCGAGCGGCTCGTCGCCGACTCGTACGTGCCGCGTCCCGACGTCGACGCGCTCGGCTATGGCGAGCTCGCGTTCGCGCTGAATCCACGGTTCACGCAAATCGAGCACAAGCTGCGCGACGCGGTCGAACAGGGCCTGCTCGAACCGCTGCCGCAAAGCCTGCCGCAGCTCGCCGCATGGACCGATGCGGCGCAACGTCAGGGCCTCATCGACGCCGACGAGCGGCGGGTGCTCGACGACTACGCGCGCTACGGCGCGCAGGTCGTCAAGGTCGACGATTTCCCGGCCGACTTCGACCTGCTCGCAAGCTTGCAACAGCGCAAGCAGGCGCTCGAAAAGGCGCTGGATCTGGCGGCCTGACGCGCGCTCACGCAGAAAAAACTACCGATGCGGCGCGGCAACCCGTACCCGAGTCACGCAACTCAAGGCACACTGACACACGTCCGGCAGCCCTGAAAAATCGCTGGGGCTACCCGCGGCGCGTCCAGCGGAGCAACCGATAACATGAACGACTCCTACCTGAAGTTCGTCAACTCGCCGTTCGGCGGCCGCCTCGCGCGCTCCCTCGGCCTGCCGAAGCCCGAGGTGCTGCGGCGCTACCGGGCGGACCGGCCCGAATTCGACGGTCTGATCGCGATCGGCGCGGGCCGCGAGCCGCGCCTGTTCGACGCGCTCGCGAGTCTGATCGCCAGCATCGGCATGACGAGCGTCGCGCACGAAAGCGCCGGGCTGTGGGTGCCGCTCGCCAATCGACACGGCCTGATGACCGGCCGCTTCGAGCCGGCCGAAGCCGGTGCGCCCGGCAAGCTCGCCGCGCTGCTGTTCGACGCCAGTGGTATCGACGACAGCAGCCATCTCGAACCATTGCACGGCTTTTTCCACGACACGCTGCGCTCGCTCGGCAAGTGTGGGCGCATCGTCGTGCTGGGGGGCCGCCCGAGGCCTGCGCGAGCCCGCGTCAGTGGACCGCGCAGCGCGCGCTCGAAGGGCTCGTGCGTTCGCTCGGCAAGGAAGCGCGGCGCGGCATCACCGCGAATCTCGTGTACGTCGCGGACGGCTCTGAAAGCGCCATCGACGCGACGCTGCGTTTCTTCCTGTCGCCGCGTTCGGCCTATGTGTCGGGTCAGGTGGTGCGGATCGCGGCCAGCCGCAACGAAGCGCTACCGCCCGGCGCGCCCGCGTTCGACTGGCGCCAGCCGCTCGCCGGGCGGCGTGCGCTCGTCACGGGCGCCGCGCGCGGCATCGGCGCCGCGATTGCGAGCGTGCTTGCGGCCGAGGGCGCGCATGTGATCGGCGTCGACATTCCGTCCGCGCGCGACGCGCTCGATGCGACGACGCGTCAGCTGAACGGCAGCGCGCTCGCGTTCGACATCGCCGCGCCCGAAGCGCCCGCGCAGATCGCAGCGGCGCTCGATGAGCTCGGCGTCGACATCGTCGTGCACAACGCCGGCATCACGAAGGACAAGACCATCGCGAGGATGACCGACGCCGCGTGGCAAAGCGTGATCGACATCAACCTGGGCGCGCAGGAGCGCATCGACGACGCGCTGCTCGCGGGCGGCATCCTGCGCGATGGCGGGCGCATCGTCGCGGTGTCGTCGATCAGCGGCATCGCGGGCAATGCCGGCCAGACCAACTATGCGACGTCGAAGGCCGGCGTGATCGGCCGGGTGCAAAGCATGGCACCGCAACTGCGCGCGCGCGGCATCACGATCAACGCGGTCGCGCCCGGCTTCATCGAAACGCAGATGACCGCGAAAATGCCGCTCGCGCTCCGCGAGGCCGGCCGCCGCATGAACTCGATGAGCCAGGGCGGCCAGCCCGTCGACGTCGCGCAGACCATCGCGTGGCTCGCGCATCCGGGCTCGGCCGGCGTGACGGGCCAGGTCGTGCGCGTGTGCGGTCAAAGCCTGATCGGCGCCTGAACCGGAGCATGGCTATGGACGAACCACGCGATCCGTTCGGCAGCCGTCACCTCGCGCCCGCGCCGGGCGGCGACGGCGCGCGGCCGAAAACCGTCGTCATCGAAACGCTGCCCGCGCCGGCGAAACTTTACGGGCGCGCGCTGACGGGCATCGTCAAGCGAGGCCGCGAATCGCGGCTGCCGCCGTTGCGGCTCGTGCGCCCCGCCGTCGTGCTCGAGCCCGGCCCCGCGTGGCGCTATGCGCGCGTGTGCGGCTTCATTCCCGAGCACGGCGTGCCGCTCACTTACCCGCACCTGCTCGCGTTTCCGCTGCATCTGCTGATGCTGACCGACCCCGCGTTTCCGTGGCCCGCGCTCGGTCTCGTGCATCTGGCCAATCACGTGCGGCTGCGCCGGCCGCTCGCCTACAAGGATCTGTTGCGCATCGAGGTCGAATTTGGCGCGATGCTGCGCCACGACAAGGGCCAGGCATTCGTCGTGCATACGCGCATCTATCGACGCGGCGAGGCGGTGTGGGACGGCGACAGCATCTATCTGAAGCGCGCGGTGCCGGCGCTCGGTCATCCGCTCGAAGCGCTCGCGCTCGGCCCCGACGCGCTGCAACGGATCGCGCGCTGGCAGCTCGCGCCGCAACTGGGCCGCGACTATGCGAGCGTGTCCGGCGACTACAACCCGATCCACCTGAGCGCGCTGTCGGCGAAGGCGTTCGGCTTTCCGCGCGCGATCGCGCATGGCATGTGGACGCTCGCGCGCGCTGCTTCGTCGCTGCAGCCGCCGAAGCCGCTCGCCGAAGCGACGCTCGCCGCCGAGTTCAAGCTGCCGATGCTGCTGCCCGGTGAAGCGTCGCTGTGGAGCGCCTCGCCTTCGCTGATCGAGCGCGATCTCGAGGTGCGCGATATCGCCGGGGTCAAGCCGCATTTGCGCGCGCGCATGCAGTGGCGGCTGCTGTGAGCCGCGAGCGCGCCGTTCGTAGCGTTTGCATCGTTTGCATCGATTGCTTCGACCAATGATCCGGGCACGACCCAAAGGAGCCGAGCATGTCCCACCCGCAACCCGCCGTGCGCCGCGTCGCCGTCATCGGCGGCAACCGGATTCCGTTTGCGCGCTCGAACACCGCGTACGCGAGCGCATCGAATCAGGACATGCTGACCTTCACGCTGCAAGGGCTCGTCGATCGCTACGACCTGCACGGCGTGCGTCTCGGCGAAGTCGCGGCAGGCGCGGTGATCAAGCATTCGCGCGACTTCAACCTGACCCGCGAGTCGGTGCTGTCCACCACGCTCGCGAAGGAAACCCCCGCCTACGACGTGCAGCAGGCCTGCGGCACCGGCCTCGAAGCGGCGATCCTCGTCGCCAATAAGATCGCGCTCGGGCAGATCGACGCGGGCATCGCGGGCGGCGTCGACACCACATCCGACGCGCCGATCGGCGTCAACGAGCGGATGCGCAAGATTCTGCTCGAAGCGAATCGCGGCAAGAGCACCGGGCAACGGGTTGCCGCGCTCAGCAGGCTGCGGCCCGGCATGTTCTTCAAGCCGCTGTTGCCGCGCAACGTCGAGCCGCGCACCGGGCTGTCGATGGGCGAGCATTGCGAACTGATGGCCAAGCGCTGGAACATCTCACGCGAGGCGCAGGACGTGCTCGCGCACGAAAGCCATCGCAAGCTCGCCGATGCGTACGCGCGCGGCTTCGTCAACGATCTGATGACGCCGTACAAAGGCCTCGCGCGCGACAACAACCTGCGCGCCGACCTGTCGCTCGAAAAGCTGTCGAATCTGAGGCCGGTGTTCGACCGCGACGCCGGCACGCTGACCGCGGGCAACTCGACGCCGCTGACCGACGGCGCATCCGCGGTACTGCTCGCAAGCGAAGCATGGGCGGCCGAGCGCGGCTTGCCGGTGCTCGCGTATCTGAGCTGGTCGGAAACCGCGGCCGTCGACTTTTTCGACAGGCAGGAAGGCCTGCTGATGGCGCCCGCCTACGCCGTGCCGCGCATGCTCACGCGCGCAGGCCTCGCGTTGCAGGACTTCGATTTCTATGAGATTCACGAAGCGTTCGCGGCCCAGGTGTTGTGCACGCTCGCGGCATGGCAGGATGACGAATATTGCCGTACGCAGCTTGGCCTCGCCGGCGCGCCGGGGTCGATCGATCGCACGAAGCTCAACGTGAACGGCGGTTCGCTCGCGACCGGCCATCCGTTTGCGGCGACGGGCGGACGCATCGTCGCCGCGCTCGCGAAGATGCTCGCGCAACTCGACAAACCGGCTGGTGGCGCACGCGGGCTGATCTCGATCTGCGCGGCGGGCGGCCAGGGGGTCGTCGCGATTCTGGAGCGCTAGCGCGGCAGTGGATACCAACATCTCAGGAGCAACCGATGATCGAGCCCACCCAAGCGCCGCAGCACGTGCCGGATGCAGGCAGCACTCAGGTGTCAAACCCGGCGCCAAACGCGGCGCCAAACCCCGCACCGAACACCGACGGCATCTGGTACGCGTCCTATCCGGACGACGTGCCGCGCGACATCGACGTCACGCAATACGAATCGATCGACCAGTTCTTCGACGAATGCACCGCGCAGTTCCGCGAGCGCGTCGCGTACGTCAGCGTCGGCGCGAGTCTGACGTACGGCGAGCTGGCCCGCAAGGCGAGCGCGTTCGCGGCCTACCTGCAAAGCATCGGCGTTGAGCCCGGCGAGCGCGTCGCGATCATGCTGCCGAACACGTTCCAGTATCCGGTCGCACTGTTCGGCACGATCAAGGCGGGCGCCGTGGTCGTCAACGTGAATCCGCTCTATACGGTGCGCGAACTCGCGCACCAGCTAAAGGACAGCGGCGCGCAGACGATCGTCGTGTTCGAAAACTTCGCGAAGACGCTCGAAGACGCGTTGCCCGGCACCAGGGTGCGCAACGTGATCGTGACCGGCCTCGGCGATCTGCTCGCCGACGGCGTGAACCTGAAGGGCCACCTGCTCAATTTCATGCTGCGTCACGTGAAAAAGATGGTGCCCGCCTACCAGCTGCCGCAGGCGGTGCCGCTGCTGAAAGCGCTTTCGATCGGTTACGCGCGGCCGCACACGCCGGTGCGCGCGAGCCACGAAGACATCGCGTTCCTGCAGTACACGGGCGGCACGACAGGCGTCGCGAAAGGCGCGATGCTCACGCACCGGAACATCATCGCCAATCTGTTGCAGGCGAAGGCATGGGCCGCGGGGCAACTGTCCGGTGAAGGCGAAACGGTGCTCACACCGCTGCCGCTGTATCACATCTACTCGCTGACCGTGAACGCGCTGATTTTCATGGGGCTCGGCGGGCGCAACATCCTGATCGCGAATCCGCGCGACATGAAGCGGGTGATGATGATCCTGCGTCACGAAAAATTCACCGGCATGACCGCGGTCAACACGCTCTATAACGCGTTCCTCGACAACGAGGAATTCTGCCGGCGCGATTTCTCGGACCTGAAGCTCGCGATGGCGGGCGGCATGGCGACGCAGAAGAGCGTCGCGGAGCGCTTCAAGGCGGTGACGGGCAAGCCGATCGTCGAGGGCTACGGGCTGACCGAGTGCTCGCCGATCGTGTCGATGAATCCGGTCGATCTGACCAATCTGCGCGACTTCGAGGGCTCGGTCGGACTGCCCGCGCCGTCCACGCAGGTGCGCTTCAGGAAAGACGACGGCAGCTGGGCCAATATCGGCGAGGCGGGCGAGCTGTGCGTGAAGGGCCCGCAGGTAATGAAGGGCTACTGGAACCGCCCCGACGAAACCGCGAAGGTGATCGACGACGACGGCTGGCTCGCGACCGGCGACATCGGCGTGATGGACTCGCGCGGCTTTATCCGTCTGATCGATCGCAAGAAGGACATGATCCTCGTGTCGGGCTTCAACGTGTATCCGAACGAAATCGAGGATGTGATCGCCGCGCATCCGGACGTGCGCGAAGTGGCCGCGATCGGCGTGCCCGATCCCGCGCAGGGCGAGCGCGTGAAGGTGTTCATCGTGCGGCGCACGCCGACACTGACCGCCGAGCAGGTGATCGCGTACTGCCGCAAGAATCTGACCGGCTACAAGGTGCCGAAGCTCGTCGAGTTCCGCGACGAGTTGCCGCAAACCAATGTCGGCAAAATTCTGCGCCGTGCATTGCGCGACGAGGAACTCGCGAAACAGAAGTCTGCCTGACGGGAATAAGCATTGCTTCAATGCGTTATAGCTTTGTTGCCTTGGGTTATTGCCTTGCATGTTGCATGAGCGGCCGCGCCACTTTCTGGAGAAATTCATGAAGCACCGCATGTCCGCCCGCTCTCATCGCTTGCGACCCCGCTTGCAACCCCGCTTGCGATTCCGCTCACTGCCGGGTGCGCTGCTCGTCACGCTCGCCCTGCTATCGGGGCCGGCGGCGGTCGCGCAGAACGACGACCGGCCGCCCCCGCTCGACACCGCGAACGCCGTCAAGCCGCCCACCACGCCGCCCGCGCAGGTCGGCAAGCTGACGCTCGACCAGCAGGTCAAATGGCTGCGCGCCGCGCAGCAAAGCGGCACGCTCGAAAAACTCGACGACGCGCAACTGGTCGCGCTGTTCAAGTCGCTCGATCCGCTGACGCTGCCGCGCTATATCAAGGAAGGGCCGAACGGCTACCCGTCGTACGAGTTCACGATGTCGCGCTCCGAACGCATTCGCGGCATCTGGCCCGACAAGCCCGATCACATGCTCGTGCGCGTCGCGCACGATCCGCTGCGCATCTACGCGAAGTGGCTGCCCGACGGCGCGCACGCGGGCCAGGAAATCATCTATGACGAATCGAAGCGCAGCGACGAAACGCTCGGCCACCTCGGCGGCATCATGAACGTGATGCCGTTGTGGACGTCGCTGACCGGCGCGCTCGCACGCTCGCAATCGAATCACAGCGTGCGCGATCTCGGCACCGAGTACGTTGCCGATCAATACCTGAGTGAAGGGAAAAAATACAGCCAGACCGGCTTGCCGCGTTCGGTGCAGATCGAAGTGAAGACGATCGACGATGTGCGCGTCGTCGCGTTCACGTTCGAAACACCGGTCGGCCAGCCGCAGTTCTACGCGAAAAAGGAAACGCTCGGGCTCGATTTGCGGCATCCGTTCTTTCGCACCATCGAGTCTTACGACAACGACGGCAAGATCTTCGAGCAGATCGTGTTCGAGAGCATCACGCCGAAGACGTTCGACGATTCGACCTTCGATCCGACCAACAAGGACTATAAGTTCTAGCCGGGTTTTGCCAGTTTTTTAGCCGCGCCCGCTGCGCGGCGTCAGCGCGAAAGCCACGTGGACGGGTTGCGCATGCAGCCCCTCGCGCGCTTCGTGACGATGCTCGACGAAGCGTCCGGTGCGCAGCGCGAGGTGTTGCAGCACGAAGTAATCGGACGCGCGCGTGAAGCCGATCAGCGCGGGCATCGGGTGCGGGGTCCGGCCGTCGTCTAGCAGCGGCGCGAGGGTGGTGAACCACAGCGCGCCGGCATCGTCGCCGGTTTCGAAGGTCGGCAATCGCAGATGCGCGGCATAGCGCGCGAACGACGCGCCGCATTCGAGCGTCGAGTCGACGATCGCGAACGCGCGCGCATCGTCGGCACACGCGGCGGCTTGCGCGAGCCACGGCCATGCGCCGCCCGCGGCCGTCGCGAGCCATGCACCGGTCAGCATGAAAGTGCGTCGATCCATTGGCGTGTACGTTCCATTCACTCGTTGATCCCGCGCTTGCTCACGCGCTTGTTCACGCGCTTTTTCGCGCGCTTTTTCATGTATAGCCTCGCCGGTCGCGCCACGCCGCGGGCCAGATGCCCTGCTTGCCCGGCGCGAGAATGCCGTTCGGGTCGAGCGCATCCTTCAGCGTTTCCGCGAAGCGCAGCGACGCACCGTCGTTGAAGCTGTATTGCGCGGCCGCGAAATCCATATACGCGAGATGCGCGCGATATTCGCCGTAGCCGGCCGCGCGCGCGTCGCTCATCAGCGAGCGCAGCAGCGCGCCGGCCTGCTCCACCTGGTTCGCGTCGTCTCGATCGAAGATCGCCGCGAAAATGTGATGCAGATGCCGCGCGCCCGCCGTGAAGCCGCCGTAGTAATCGAAGCCGTATTCGGCGGCGCGCGCTTTCACCATCGTGTACTGGCGCATCGCGTCGCGCCCGGTCGCCGGACAGATCGGCGCGAAGTCGACGTGCGCGCCCGCGCCGCCGCGCCAGTCGAGCATGCGAAACGCGGTCATCGCGGGGATGCCGGCCATGTTGCGGTCGCCGCCGCCGCTCGGCTGCGCATCGCCCGCATAACGCGCCGCCGCGAGCCGCGCATCGGGCACCCGCGCGAACGCGCGCTCGATCAGCGCGTAGCGCGCGTCGATCACCTCGGGCGTGCCGTATAGCGCGAAATGCAGGTTCCAGCGGCCGACGCCGAGTTTGTCGAGCATCGCCTGCACCGCGCTCTCGGGCATCGCGCCCGCGCCGTGGTACCACTGCCGGCGTGGCGACAGGCCCGCCGCGCGCCGCAAGCCGCCCTCGATCACCGCGTGATTGCGGATCGTGCCGTCGAGCCGCAACGGCCGCAGAATCTCGACGATCGCCTCCAGATCGGCCTCGCGGCGAAACTGGATTTCGCCGAGCAGATACGCGGGCGGTGCGGGCATCAGCCACACGCCGAGCTTGGTCACGATGCCGTAGTTCGACTGCATGAACAGCGCATCGAACGACGGCCCGTAGCCCGGCTGATACAGCTGCCACGCCGTGCCGATTTCGACGCCGCCCATGCCGGTGCGCAGCAGGTCGCCGTTGGCGAGCATCACCTCCATTCCGCATTGCGCGGCCGCGTGGTCGCCATAGTCGGTATAGCCGAAGCCGCGCTCGAGCGTATTGCCGACCACGCTGCCCCAGCCGGCGGCCGGTGGATCGACCCACAGCTTGTAGCCCTTGTCGCGCAGATGCGCGTACAGATCGAAATAGCTGACGCCGGGCTCGACGAGCGCATAGGCGAGCGTTTCATTGACTTCGAGGATGCGGTTCATGCGCTGCAAGTCGAGCACGACCGAGCCGGTCAGACGCGGCGCGGCGCCGCCGTACGCGAAGTTGCGCCCGGTCGACACGGTCCACAGCGGAATCCGGTACTGATTGGCGATGCGCAGCACCGCGCGGATTTCATCGACCGACGCGGGCAGCACCGCGGCGCTCGCGGCGAACGCACCCGGCTCGCCGGGCGCGAACGGATCGATATAGACGGCGAGGCCGGCGTCGGAACTCAGCACGTGCGCGTCACCGACGATCGCGCGCCAGCCGGCAAGCGCACGGTCGAACTGCGCGGCGGACAGGTTGGGCGGCAGCGTCGGGGGCAAGGCGTCTCCTTGTCGGTCGGGTAAGCCGAGGGTGCGGTCCCGCGTGGCAGCAGCAATGCGTGCCTGGCCGCCGACGGCCTTTACGACACGCTACCGCCCCCTACTGCTGCCACGCCTCAGGCTTACCACCGAGCTCGCTGCACACGTCGATCGCGATTTCGCGCAGCTTGCCTTCCGTGATCGCGCCGGACAGCGCGTAGCCCATGCGGTCGCTGACCCAGTAGAAGGTGCGGCGGTTGCCGTCGCGAAACAGGCGGAACACGGTTTCGTCGCGCGTGACACCGGTCACATACAGCGTCAGGCGCGCGCCGGCCTGGTTCTCGTACATGAACTGCGCGGCCGGCCCGGACTCGCCGGGCAGCAGCCGGCCGCCCACCAGCGAATAACCATACTCCTGCAGCGACGGCACCGACAGCGGCCGATTCAGCCGCTTCGACAGCCACGCGATCAGATGCTCCTCTTCGCTCGCCGCGACTTCGACCGGATGACGCCGCTCCGGCGAGTACACCGCGTACGCGACATCCGCGCGCTGCGCAAAACCGGCCGGCTGGCCGCCGAAGCCGCTCCACGCGCCGCCGCTCAGCCGCGGCGCGAGCGGACCGAGCACCAGCGCGAGCCCGGCGCCGGCCGCGAGCCAGCAGGCGGCGAGACCGGCGCGCTGCCACCACGGCCGCGCACGCCGCACGACGATGAAAGCCGGCTCCTGCTCCGCGGGCTGGCTGCCGGCGTAATGTCGCTCGCCCGGTTCAGCGGCTTGCTGCTCGTAGTCGGCTTCCTGCCCCGCTTGCGCGTGCCAAGCATCGCTGCCCGGCACGCCGCACAGCGCCCGCAGCGCCGCCTTCTGCGCGCGCCACGCCGCGACGCGCGCGGCGGCCTGCGGATGCTGGCGAAGCTGCGTTTCGACCGCGGCGCGCTGCTCATCCGTCAATTCGCCATCGACATAGGCCGACAGCGAGCGCAGATCGGGCTCGTCGGGCAATCCGGATTCGGGGTTATCGTTGTTCATTATCGGTTTCTCACCACTTTCAGCGGCGCTACTTTGTGCGCCGCCCGCGGCGCACGGGGCTGCGGTCCGTGCATTGGCCCCGGCGGCTCCTCGCACAGCAACGCGCGCATATGCTCGCGTGCCCGCGACAGCCGCGA
This sequence comes from Paraburkholderia sp. EG304, assembly GCF_046543485.1. NCBI lineage: Bacteria > Pseudomonadati > Pseudomonadota > Betaproteobacteria > Burkholderiales > Burkholderiaceae > Paraburkholderia > Paraburkholderia sp. EG304. The sequence goes on from NZ_JBKGUA010000006.1 coordinate 144,453, forward strand.
CATCACTGTACCGATCGGCACCCCCAATGCACTCGATGCCTCCTGGTACGACAGCTCCTCCACGCACACCAGCAGCAGCACCTCACGCTGCTCGAGTGGCAGGCAGTACAGCGCGCGCTGCACGTCGCGCAGAACCAGACCGTCGACCTCGCCGTGCGGCGCCTCGAGATTGCGCCAGGGCGCGCTTTCCTCGTCGACGGCGATCTCGCACCGCCCGCGCAGTTGGTCTATGTACAGATGCCGCAGGATCGTCAGCAACCACGCGCGCAGGTTGCTGTTCGGCCGGAATGCCGACCAGCGCGCAAGCGCGCGCTCCGCCGTATCCTGGACGAGATCGTCGGCCCAGGCGCGGTCGCCCGTCAGTGCGCGCGCATAGCGGCGCAACTGCGGCAGCCACGCGATCACTTCCGATTCGAAGCTCACCCGGTGTGCCAGGCGCGGTCGCGGCTCTAGTAGCCGCCGCTGCTGTTGCTGTTGCCGCTCGAACTCGACGCGGCGTTGTCGGTGTCGGCCGCGTGAGCAAGGGAGCCGCACGCGAGCGCGAGCAGGACGAAGAGCGCTGACAGAATACGGGATGCTTTCATCATGTTGAATCTCCTCACGGATGCCCGGCGCGCGATCGACCGACAGGCGTGGCGGGCGGTGGGCGGCAGGCCGCCGAATGCGGTGCTGCCATACTGGGCTTAACGCTGCGACCGAGCGGTTTATTCCATCGCGGCCGTGGCGCCGTGTCGCTGCGCTGCTGTTGCGCTGCTTTCTCCGGGAGTTTTTTGGGTCGTTTTCGGGCCGTTTCGACGCCGCCGCGGGCGGTCGCGCAGCACACCCCTATGTTCTTCCTTTTCCGCCACGCTTGCCGGCAATGCCTGGAGAGACCGGAAGAAGACGCCATTGACCAGCAGATTCGTAACTCAACGTTACAGTCTCGCGGTATCGGATGCTTATGGGCTCACAAGCCGTTATAGTGGACGAAGTTCGCCCCGTCGACGCGTACTGCCCCGCCTGGAGTAGAAAGGGTAGAATCGCGGCGAACCACCGTCTATCTAACCTGAATTGTCCATGGCTTCCGCAGAATCGCATCCGCAAAACGACTTCATGAACGCCGCGCGCAAGGAACGAAAGCGCGTCGAGATCTATCTGGTCAACGGCATCCGCCTGACCGGATGCATCGAGTCGTTCGATCAGTACCTGGTGATGCTGCGCACGCCGGTTGGCCTGCAAGGCATCTACAAGCGCGCGATCTCCACGATCCAGCTCGACACCGGCACGCGGCCGGCGCCGCGCACGGGCCGAACGTCGCATGGCGAACATGGCGCGCGCGGCCCGCATGGGTCGCGCGAACATCGCGAGCCGCGCGAGGGGCGTGAATCGTATGGCGCGCCGGCCGCGGAACGCGCGCCGAGCGAGCGCAGCGGCAACCCCGAAGGCCCGGTGGTCGTCACGCGGCGGCGGCGTCTATTCGGCACCGGCGGCGAAGGCGGCAATCATGGCGGCAACCACGGCAGCGGCAACCCCAGCGGCAATCAGGAATAAATACGAAGGAGCGGTGACGGCCGCGCCTCGCTAATCCGCGCACGGACCGAGGCGCTGCAGAATTTTCTCCAGTTGGGTCAGGTGCCGCTCGGTCAGCTCGAATCTCCCCTTGACCGCCAGCACGCGGCGGCGCCAGTAGCCGGCGTCGAACAGGTGCAGCGCCGGTTGCCGCGTCGCCCAATCCAGGTGTTCCAGTTCAGTTTCCACGACGTGGGCTGCGAGCACTCGTCGTGTACCCGCCGGCTTTTTCGCGTTCATGTGGTTCGCTATGTGATGGATCGATGGAGGTGTCGCTTGCGGCTAAAGCGCGGCTCAGGTGCGGCTCAAGCGCGGCCGGGACACTCGGAGAACGAATCGATGCGGGCCGGTTTCAAACGACGCGCCTGCGCGATTCGGCCGACGTTCGTCGATAGCCGCAATGCGCTATGCTGAATCATTGATCCTCTACCGATGGAGCGCGCCATGACCAGCAAAAGCCAGCATGCCTCCCGGCCTGCGCGCACGCGCCGGACGCCGTCGACGTCCGCCGACACGCGGCTCGATGAAGCGCTGATGGAAAGCTTTCCCGCCAGCGATCCGATCGCCGTCGATGTGACGGAGCCGTTTCGCGAGCGGATGCGCAAGACTCAGGCGGATACGCGCAAGCGGCATTGAAATCGCGCCGTCTTGGGTCGCACCATGGCGCGGCAGCGAGCCATCGTGGCTCGCGAACAATGTCGAGTGGAAATGCCGAAAAGCCCGGCGGCGAGAGTGCGATGCGCGGGTTGGCGGGGTGCGGAAAGCACCAAGCGAACTTGACGACGGTAACGCCCGCGGACGGGCGGCACGGCGTATCGATTTGCGCGCCGTGCCGCCCGTCCACCGAGGCTCACATCGTCGTGCTCAACGCAGCGGCAAGCCGCTCTCGAGCTGACGCTGCAGGTTGCGGACCTGACGCTGCGCGACGCGCAACTGATCCTGCGCGGCGGCCTTCTGCTGCGCCAGTTCGGTCGCCTCGGCGCGCTTCTGCTCCTGCTGGCTCGCGACGATGCTCTGCTGCTGACGCGCGACGTCGAGGTCGGCCTGCAGCCGGCTCGCGCGTTCCTGCGACAACGCGACCAGGCGCTGCGTGAACGCCTTCTGCGCTTCGAGTTGCGTACGGCGGATCTCAACGTCCGACAACTGCATCGTCTGCCGCGCGAAATCCTTGTAGATCAGCTCGGCGCGCGCGGCGTCCTGCGTCTTGATCACGCGCCAGAAGTTTTTCTGTTGGAACAGCGCGACGTAGTAGGTCATCTCCTTCCCGTAGAACAGCAGGCTCGCGCCATAGCTGCCGTTATACGTGGTGCGCAGTTCGCTCAGATCCGAGCCATGGATCATCTGCTGCAATTCAGCCACATTCCCGGTGGCGGATTGCCGGCTTTCATCCGGCGTCAGTGCGGTGGTCTCTGCCTGGCCGCCCTGCGACGTGTCGGTCGGCGCGCTCGTGGGAACCGGCTGGGACACGATCGTACCGCTCGCATCACTGTTCTGCAGAGCCTGTGCATTCGCGCCCTGAAGGGCCCCCAATACGATGCATGCGGCCAGAGCAATCTTTCGTAGCTTTGACTTTCGGTCCATGTGACACCTGTTGAACAGATCTTGTTTTAGTAGAAAACGGGGAATTATTACTCAATTTTGCGAGTTCCGGGCTCTTCGTCGAAAATTTGGCACCTGCGCGTTTGCTCCGTTGGCGGCGCGCTATTACAGCCTCGATCTTTTCGTCTGGAAAGCGGTCGTTGATGCGCTGGTGGACAGCGCTTCAACGCGAGGCTCTTCCCATAGCTGAATTGACACGCCTCCGAACGACGCGTGCTGATTAGAAGCTTCTCTATCAAACGGCGCATGCGCTTTCGCGTATTCTGCGCTGGCGATGCAAACGGCACGCCGCTAGCATGGGCCCGCATCGCGAAGACCGGTGCCGCGCATCCCACCACTATGCCCATAAAGCCGCGCGACCACGATCGCGCCGTCTCATATCAAGGAGGAAGGCAATGACTCAATTCACTCATCGTGCGCGCGCGCTCGCGCTGCGCACCGCCCGTCATGCCGCGCTCGCCGGCGCCCTGCTCGCCAGCGCCGTGACCGCGATGGCGCAGACCGAGACACCGATCGGCATGTGGCAAACCATCGACGATCATACGGGCCAACCGAAAGCGCTCGTGCAGATCACGCAAGACGGCAATGGCGAATTGAACGGCAAAGTCGTCAAGGGTCTCGGGGCGAACGACCAGCCGGATCGCCGCTGCAGCGCATGCACCGACGCGCGCAAGGACCAACCGATCCTCGGCATGACCATCATCAACAGCATGAAGAAGGATGGCGACGCGTGGGATCATGGCCAGATTCTCGATCCTGAAAACGGCAAGGTCTACAAGTGCAAGATGCATCTCGAAGACGGCGGCAACAAGCTCGTGGTGCGAGGCTATATTGGCGTTGCGCTGCTCGGCCGCTCGCAGACGTGGATCCGGCAGCAGTGAGGTTCGACGTGGAGCCTTTGTGTGGCCTCGCACGTTGCCTGAATGAGCGCATCATGCTGCAACGATGGCGCGCTCAGCACCAGCACGTACAGCATAAAAAAACGGCCGGCGATCCAGAATCGCGCGGCCGTTCTCATTGGGGCAAGTTGTTTGCGTGGGTCATGCTGCCTGCTTGAACGGTGCAGCGTAACCGGACGGCGTCGCCGACACTGCCGTGGCGGATACCTGGTCGTACACGGCGGGCGGAACACGGAACGCCGCGGCTGTGCGGCGGGCCCCGGCGCGCTTGTGCGGCGCGCTCGCGTGCATGCGCATACGCGCTTCCATCAATCTGCAGAGATCTTCGCTTGCGGTGCCGAGCAGTTGCTCCGTGACGTGTTTGAGCACGCCCGATTGGTACCAGGACTTGAAGCGGCGATGACAGGTTTGATACGACGGGTAGCGGCGCGGCATGGTCGACCAGGTGGCGCCGCTATACATGACCCAAAGCACGCCGTTGAGCACTGAGCGGGTATTGGCCAGGGGACGGCCACGCATTTCGGCACGCGGCCGGAGTTCAGGCAGCAGTGGCGCAACGCGCTGCCATTCTTCATCGGTGATTTCGCGGTACGAGTTCATGCTTCCTCCTTTGTCAGAACAACGACAAAAGATAGCTAGTCACCCGCGCGCGGAATATAAGACCACTCCGATTCCTAAGGACTGTCCTACGCCGAGGCTCAGGTTAGAGACGTATCGACGATTCGGCGAGGTGTATCGAGATACTCCTTCGACTGCATCTCGACGATGCGCGATACCGTCCGCGTGAATTCGTTGGCCATCGGACCGTCGACGTACAACTCCTCCGGCGGCACCGCGGCCGACATCAGGAGCTTGACCTTGTGGTCATAGAACACGTCGATGAGCCAGGTGAAGCGGCGCGCTTCCGACGCCATGCGCGCCGACATCTGCGGCACGTCCGACAGGATCACCGCGTGAAAGCGGGTCGCGAGTTCAAGGTAGTCGTTCTGCGAGCGCGGGCCGCCGCACAGCGTCGCGAAGTCGAACCAGACGACGCCATCCGCGCGGCGCAGCGCCTTCAGCTCGCGCTTCTCGATATGGAGCAGCGGACTTTCGTCAGGCACTGCGGCGAGGCGCGCGAAGGCGTCGCGCAGCGCCTTGCCGGCAGCGGCGTCCAGCGGCGTGTGATAGACCTCCACCTGGGCGAGCGTGCGCTGCCGGTAGTCGATCCCCGCGTCGACGTTGATCACGTCGAGCTTCTGCTTGATCAGCTCGATCGCGGGCAGCATGCGGTCGCGATGCAGGCCGTCCGGGTACAGCGTGTCGGGCGCGTAGTTGGACGTCATCACGAACTGCACGCCGTTCTCGAACAGCTTGTCGAGCAGACGATACAGAATCATCGCGTCGGCGATATCCGACACGTGGAATTCGTCGAAGCAGATCAGCCGATAGCGCTTCGCGATGCGGCGCGCGAGTTCGTCGAGCGGATCTGCCCGGCCCTTGAGTTCTTCGAGCTCGCGATGCACCTCGCGCATGAACTCATGGAAGTGCAGGCGGGTTTTGCGATGCAACGGCACGATCATGTAGAAGCTGTCCATCAGGAAGCTCTTGCCGCGGCCCACGCCGCCCCACATGTACACCCCGCGCGGTAAATCCGGGTGAATGATCAGCTTCTTGAACGCGTTCGAGCGGCGCGACTTGTATTCGGTCCACTCTTCATAGCACCGCTGCAGGCGGTCGACCGCCGCGCGCTGCGCCGGATCGGATTGATAACCCCGCGTCTGCAGTTCTTTTTCGTAGTATTCGGTGACGTTCATCGTGTTGCTGCAAAAAGAAAGGCGGGAGGGAGTGAACCCCGCCCGCCTTTGGTGATGCCAAGGTTGCGTTTCGGTCAGGCGTGCGCGCTTACATGTTCAGCGCGCGCTTGTCGACGGCGAGTGCCGCTTCCCGCATGACTTCCGACAGCGACGGGTGCGGATGGCAAATCCGGCCGATGTCTTCCGACGCCGCCTTGAACTCCATCGCCACCACGGCTTCCGCGATCAGGTCCGATGCGTTCGCCGAGATGATGTGCACGCCGAGCAGTTCGTCGGTCTTCGCGTCGGCGATCATCTTGACGAAACCGTCCGCCTTGTTGATGCCGAGCGCGCGGCCGTTCGCCATGAACGGGAACTGGCCCGTCTTGATCTCGCGGCCTTCGGCCTTCAGCTGCTGCTCGGTCTTGCCGACCCATGCGATTTCCGGCTCGGTGTAGATCACCCACGGAACGCAGTTGTAGTCGATGTGCGGCTTCTGGCCGTCGATCACTTCCGCGACCATCACGCCTTCGTCTTCGGCCTTGTGCGCGAGCATCGGGCCACGCACCACGTCGCCGATCGCGTACACGTTCGGCACAGCCGTCGCGCAGTGGTCATCCACGTCGATGAAGCCGCGCTCGTTGGCCTTCAGGCCGATCGATTCAAGGCCGAGGTTGTCGGTGTTCGGCACGCGGCCGACCGACACGATCAGGCGGTCGGCTTCGAGCGTCTGCGCGTTGCCGTCCTTGTCCGTGTAGGCGATCGTCACGCCGTTCGCGCCCGTCTTCACTTCGCCGACCTTCACGCCGACGTGGATGTCGAGACCCTGCTTCTTGAACTGCTTGGCCGCTTCCTTCGACAGCGCCTGGTCAGCCGCGCCGAGGAACTCCGGCAGCGCTTCGAGCACCGTCACGTCCGCGCCGAGGCGGCGCCACACCGAGCCAAGCTCCAGACCGATCACGCCCGCGCCGATCACGGCGAGCTTCTTCGGTCCCGTGTCGAAGCTCAATGCGCCTTCGTTGTCGGCGATCAGCTTGTTGTCGACCGGGATGCCCGGCAGATGACGCGCCTTCGAACCCGTCGCGATGATCACGTTCTTCGCCGTGACGACTTCGGTTTCGCCTTCGCCGCTCACTTCGATCTGCACGCCGGCGTTGGTCTTGCCGGTGAACTTGCCGTGGCCCTTGAGCCACGTGATCTTGTTCTTGCGGAACAGGAATTCGATGCCCTTGGTCATCTTCTCGACGATGCCGTCCTTGCGGGCCATCATCTTCGAGATATCGACCGACACGTCGCCCACCGAGATGCCGTGGTCGGCGAGGTGATGCGACGCGTTTTCAAACTCTTCCGACGACGCGAGCAGCGCCTTCGACGGAATGCAGCCGACGTTCAGGCAGGTGCCGCCGAGCTTCAGCGCGCCGGCCGGGTTCTTCCATTTTTCGATACATGCGACGGTCTTGCCGAGCTGCGCTGCGCGGATGGCGGCGATATAACCGCCAGGGCCTGCGCCGATCACGACGACGTCAAATTCTTTGGACATGACAATCCCTTTGATAGCGGAACGGCGCCGGACCACCCAAGGTGGCGCGCGCCGTTCCCGTACTGCGAAATGCTAGATACGTACTGACTAGATGACGCCGGCTTGCGGTTTCACAAGCCGGCGCGCTCCGGGCGGGCGCTTACAGGTCGAGCAGCAGGCGTGCCGGATCTTCCAGCGCGTCCTTCATCGCGACCAGCGACAGCACGGCTTCGCGGCCGTCGATGATGCGGTGATCGTACGACAGCGCGAGGTAGTTCATCGGGCGGATCACGATCTGGCCGTTTTCGACCACAGCGCGTTCCTTGGTGGCGTGCACGCCGAGAATCGCGGACTGCGGCGGGTTGATGATCGGGGTCGACAGCATCGAGCCGAACACGCCGCCGTTCGAGATCGAGAACGTACCGCCGGTCATTTCTTCGATCGACAGCTTGCCGTCCTTCGCCTTCTGGCCGAATTCGGCGATCTTCTTCTCGATGTCGGCGAGGCTCAGCTGATCTGCGTTGCGCAGGATCGGCACCACCAGACCGCGCGGCGAACCGACCGCGATACCGATGTCGAAGTAGCCGTGATAGACGATGTCGTTACCGTCGATCGACGCGTTCACGAGCGGGAACTTCTTCAGCGCATGAACAGCCGCCTTCACGAAGAACGACATGAAGCCGAGCTTCACGCCGTGTTCCTTCTCGAACTTGTCCTTGTACTTGTTGCGCAGATCCATGACCGGCGCCATGTTCACTTCGTTGAACGTCGTGAGGATGGCGTTGGTTTGCTGCGACTCGAGCAGACGCTCGGCGATACGCGCACGCAGACGCGACATCGGCACGCGCTGTTCCGGACGGTCCTTCAGCCACTGGTCGGCCGATGCCGGAGCCTTGACGTCCGGCAGCGACGGCTTGGCAGCCTTCGGTGCGGCAGCCGGCGCCGGTGCAGCCTTGGCAGCCGGAGCGCCTGCGGTCAGCACGTCGCCCTTGGTGATGCGGCCGTCGCGGCCCGTGCCGGCGACGTCGCCAGCAGCCAGACCCTTCTCGGCCATCAGCTTGCCGGCAGCCGGCGAAGCAGCGGTGTTCGAGCCCGTTGCGGCAGCAGCCTGAGCCGCGGGCGCGGGAGCCGCTGCGGCGACCGGAGCCGGCTTCACTTCCGCTTCGACAGCGGCGGCGCCTGCGGTGCCTTCCGTGTCGATCTTCGCGATCACCTGGTCCGCCGTGACCGTGTCACCGTCGTTCGAGATGACTTGCGCGAGCACGCCTGCTGCCGGAGCCGGCACTTCGAGCACGACCTTGTCGGTCTCGATTTCGATGAGGATTTCGTCCTGAGCGACAGCCTCGCCGGGCTTCTTCTTCCACTGCAGCATGGTCGCTTCCGAGACCGACTCGGAGAGCTGGGGAACCTTGACTTCAACAATAGCCATTATGAGTATCCTGAATACGTATCGGGTGACGGCGCATTTTCACGACCGCCTGCGAACCGCGCGCACTGCGCCTGAACCACATGGGAACGTTCGGCGCGGCGCGGGAAAGCGCACTGCGCTCTCCCGGCTCGTCTGTTTCTTTACTTGGCGATCGACGCGCTCTTGAGGCGGCCGAAAGCGCCTTCGACCAGCGCCTTCTGCTGCTCGTAGTGCTTCGCGTAGTAGCCGACTGCAGGCGAAGCCGAAGCCGGACGGCCGCTGTACGCCAACTTCTGTCCTTCCTTCATGCCTTCCTTCAGATGGTGCTCGATGTAGAACCACGGGCCCTGATTCTGCGGCTCGTCCTGCACCCACACCACTTCGGTTGCGTTGTCGTACTTCTTCAATTCCGCTTCGAACTGCTTGTGAGCGAACGGATACAGCTGTTCGATACGGACGATCGCGACGTCGTTCACCTTCGCTTCGCGGCGATGCGCGACCAGGTCGTAGTACACGCGGCCCGAGCAGACCAGCACGCGCTTGACCTTCTTCGCGTCGATGGTTTCGTCCACTTCGCCGATCACCGGCTGGAACGAACCCTTCGCGAGTTCCGACAGATCCGACACGGCTTCCTTGTGGCGCAGCAACGACTTCGGCGTTGCGACGATCAGCGGCTTGCGGAACAGACGGATCATCTGGCGACGCAGCAGGTGGAAGATCTGCGCCGGCGTGGTCGGCTGAACGACCTGCATGTTGTGGTCTGCGCACAGTTGCAGGAAACGCTCGATACGCGCCGACGAGTGCTCCGGACCCTGGCCCTCGTAGCCGTGCGGCAACAGCATCGTCAGGCCCGACACGCGGCCCCACTTCACTTCGCCCGACGAGATGAACTGGTCGATCACGACCTGTGCGCCGTTCACGAAGTCGCCGAACTGCGCTTCCCACGCGACGAACGTGTTCGGTTCAGCGGTCGAGTAGCCGTATTCGAAGCCGAGCACCGCTTCTTCGGACAGCACCGAGTCGATCACCGTGAACTTCGCCTGACCTTCGGCGATGTTCTGCAGCGGCACGTAGGTGCCGTCGTTCCAGCGCTCGCGGTTCTGGTCGTGCAGCACCGCATGACGGTGCGTGAACGTGCCGCGGCCCGAATCCTGGCCGGTCAGACGAACGGCGTAGCCCGACGCGACCAGCGATGCGAACGCGAGGTGCTCGCCCATGCCCCAGTCGAGCTTCGCTTCGCCGCGGCCCATCGCGCGACGGTCGTTGATCACGCGCTCGACGAGCGGGTGAACCTTGAAGTTTTCCGGAATGGTGGTGATGCGCTCGGCGAGGCGCTTCAGTTCCGCGAGCGGCACGGCCGTGTCGGCCGCGTCGGTCCACTTGCGGTTCAGGAACGGCACCCAGTCCACCGCGTACTTGCTCTTGTAGTTCGAGAGCACCGGGTCGACCGTGTGGTGGCCTTCGTCCATCGCCTTGCGGTAGGCCTTGACGAATTCTTCGCCTTCGTCGGCCTTGATGACGCCCTGCTGCACGAGCTTTTCAGCGTACAGTGCGCGCGTGCCCGGGTGCTTCGAGATCGTCTTGTACATCAGCGGCTGCGTGACCGCCGGCGTGTCCTGCTCGTTGTGACCCAGCTTGCGGAAGCAGACGATGTCGACGACGACATCCTTGTGGAACTGCATGCGGAAGTCGATCGCCATCTGGATGGCCAGCACGACAGCTTCGGGATCGTCGCCGTTCACGTGCAGCACCGGCGCTTCGATCATCTTGACGACATCCGAGCAGTACAACGTGGAGCGCGAATCGCGCGGGTCCGACGTCGTGAAGCCGATCTGGTTGTTGATGACGATGTGCAGCGTGCCGTGCGTGCCGTAACCGCGCGTTTGCGCGAGGTTCAGCGTTTCCATCACGACGCCCTGGCCTGCGAAGGCCGCGTCGCCGTGGATCTGCACCGGCAGCACCTGGATGCCGTTTTCGTCGCCGCGGCGGTCCATACGCGCCTTCGCCGAGCCCTCGACCACCGGGTTGACGATTTCGAGGTGCGACGGGTTGAACGCGAGCGACAGGTGAACCGGACCGCCTTCGGTCGCGACGTCCGACGAGAAGCCCTTGTGGTACTTCACATCGCCAGCCGGCAGATCATCGACGTGCTTGCCTTCGAATTCAGCGAACAGGTCGGCCGGCATCTTGCCGAGCGTGTTGACCAGCACATTCAGACGGCCACGGTGAGCCATCGCGATGACGATTTCCTGAACGCCGCGCAGACCGCCGTGACGCACGACTTCGTCCATCGCCGCGATGAAGCTCTCGCCGCCTTCGAGCGAGAAGCGCTTCTGACCGACGTACTTGGTGTGCAGGAAACGCTCGAGGCCTTCGGCGGCCGTCAGGCGGTTCAGGATGTGCTTCTTCTTGTCGTTGCTGAAGTTCGGCGTCGAACGGATCGATTCGAGGCGTTCCTTCCACCAGCGCTTCTGTTCTGGATCGCTGATGTACATGTACTCGGCGCCGATCGTGCCGCAGTACGTGTCGCGCAGGGCTTTGACGATCTCGCGCAGCGTCGCGCGCTCGAACCCGAAGTACAGATTCGTTGCGCTGAACTCCTGGTCCATGTCGGCTTCGGTGAAGTCGTAGAACGCGGGTTCAAGTTCGGGGATCGCGGGACGTTCGCGGCGCTTCAGAGGATCGAGATTGGCCCATTGCGAGCCGAGGAAGCGATATGCGCCGATGAGGGACTGGACGTAAACCTGTTTGCGGGCAGTTGCGAGATCTTCGCCGCCGGTCGTTGCGCGCGGCAGGAAGGCATTGGCCTTGGCGCGCTGTGCAAACGATTCGACGATCGGGCCGTGGGCCACGTCGTTGGCGTTGCTGCCGTCCGATGCGGGCACGTTCTGCAACGCATCGAAATAGCTGCGCCAGGTCTCGGGCACTGACGCCGGATTATCGAGATACGCTTCGTACATTTCTTCAACGTACGGAGCATTGCCGCCGAACAGATAAGAGTTCGACTGGAATTGCTTCATCATTTTTACGCTCACCTTTCTTCGAGCTTCTCGAGAAATAGCGGGTTACAGAACCTTCCGCGACACGGCCTGACCGTTTAGCGGATTGCGCGAATCAAGTCTTGCTTGGAAGGACCTAAAACTTTGCACCCGGGAGCATAGCACAGAACGAATAGCCCAGATAGCGGACAGCACACGCGGGAAAGCCTGTGATGGCGGGCGTTTCGCGGGTGACGGGGTGCTTCTTCAAAGCGCGCAATAGTCTTCTGTAGAAAATGAGAAGGCGAATTGCGCAATAGGTGTCTACACCTGTGTCGTCCGGAAAGTGCCTAGGCATGATGCAACGCCACAAGTGCCGACGCGCCGAAAACAAAAAAGCCACCCGAAGGTGGCTTCCGTTGCCTGCTGTCCAGACGGATTCGAGTCCCGCTTATTCGCCGGCAACCTTGTTGCGGCTGGCGCTGCGGCGCTCGTGTTCCTTCAGGTAGCGCTTGCGCAGACGGATCGACTTCGGCGTGACTTCGACCAGCTCGTCGTCGTCGATGAACTCGACAGCGTATTCGAGCGACAGCTGAACCGGCGGCACGAGACGCACCGCTTCATCGGTGCCCGACGCGCGCACGTTGGTGAGCTGCTTGCCCTTGATCGGGTTCACGACGAGATCGTTGTCGCGGCTGTGAATGCCAATGATCATGCCTTCATACAGCGCTTCACCCGGCGACACGAACATGCGGCCGCGGTCCTGCAGCTTCCACAATGCGTACGCGACTGCCGCGCCGTCGTCCTGCGAGATCAGCACGCCGTTGCGACGCTCGCCGACCGCGCCTTCCTTGACCGGCTGGTACGAATCGAAGGTGTGGCTCATCAGACCCGTGCCGCGCGTCAGCGTGAGGAATTCCGACTGGAAGCCGATCAGACCACGTGCCGAAATACGGTACTCGAGACGCGTGCGGCCACGGCCGTCCGACGCCATGTCGAGCATTTCGCCCTTGCGGCGGCCGAGTTCTTCCATTACGCCGCCCTGGTGGGTGTCTTCCATGTCGACGGTCAGGTTTTCGTACGGCTCGTGCTTCTCGCCGTTGATTTCCTGCATCACGACACGCGGACGCGACACGGCCAGCTCGTAGCCTTCGCGGCGCATGTTTTCGACCAGAATGGTCAGGTGCAGCTCACCGCGGCCCGCCACTTCGAACGTGGTTTCGTCCCCGGTATCGCGCACGCGCAGCGCGACGTTGTGATTCAGTTCCTTCATCAGGCGGTCGCGGATCTGACGGCTCGTGACGAACTTGCCTTCGCGGCCCGCGAGCGGCGACGAGTTGACGAGGAAGTTCATCGTCAGCGTGGGTTCGTCGACGGTGATCATCGGCAGCGCTTCCGGCTGTTCCGGCGAGCAGATCGTCACGCCGATGCCGACTTCCTCGATGCCGTTGATCAGCACGATGTCGCCCGCCTCAGCAGAGTCGACCTGCACGCGATCGAGGCCCTTGAACGACAGCACCTGGTTGATCTTGCGATTGAGGATTTCGCCTTCCGGGCCCGAGCGCACCGCGACGGCCATGCCCGGCTTGATACGCCCGCGGGTGATACGGCCAATGCCGATACGGCCGACGTACGACGAGTAGTCGAGCGACGTGATCTGCAGTTGCAGCGGACCTTCCGGATCGGCCGGGCGCACCGGCACGTGCTGAAGGATTGCCTCGAACAGCGGACGCATATCGCCGTCGCGCACGTCAGGCGTGAGACCCGCGTAGCCGTTCAGCCCCGATGCGTAGACGATCGGGAAGTCGAGCTGCTCTTCGCTCGCGCCGAGCTTGTCGAACAGGTCGAAGGTCTGGTTGATCACCCAGTCGACCCGCGCGCCCGGACGGTCGACCTTGTTGATCACGACGATCGGCTTCAGGCCGAGCGCGAGCGCCTTCTTCGTGACGAAGCGGGTTTGCGGCATCGGGCCTTCCACCGCGTCGACGAGCAGCAGCACCGAGTCGACCATCGACAGCACGCGCTCAACTTCGCCGCCGAAGTCGGCGTGCCCCGGCGTGTCGACGATATTGATGTGCGTGCCTTCGTACTCCACCGCGCAATTCTTCGACAGGATCGTGATGCCGCGCTCTTTTTCGATGTCGTTCGAGTCCATCACGCGCTCGGCGATCTGCTGGTTCTCGCGGAACGTGGCGGTCTGACGGAGGAGCTGGTCGACGAGCGTAGTCTTGCCGTGGTCGACGTGAGCAATGATGGCAATGTTGCGTAGGGCGCGGGTCATAGGAAACCTGAAGACGGTTGAGTGCGCCGCTTGCTTATGCTGCTGGTTGAGGAGCCAAACCACGACAACAAGCCCAAAGCGCACTTTTGGGAACCCAAAAGTATAGCACGCGCTGATGATCCTTTCTGGTATTCCCCGATAGACCGTAGCTCTGCGGGTCCCCGTTGAGCTTTGCGAATACCGCGTCATCCGCGCCCTACGCCAATCCGTACGGCATCTCGCTAGAGCAGGAAATAATCCTTGCCTAAGCTGTATTTACGCTTGTCGTGTCAATCAACAGCCAGCTATACTAATGCCTAGTCAACCATTGCAATCGCACGAGAATCATGACGGAGCCGTCCCACGACCCCACGCCGGACCTCAGCGAGTATCAACTCGGCGAAAGCGTCGGTTATCTCATCTCGCGGGTGAAATCGACTCTGCACAATCTGGTTACGCAGCGCAGCATGGCCGAGCTCGGCATCACTAGCCAGCAAGGCAGCATCCTGTTCATGGTGGCGAGCGGCAAATGCCTGCTCGCGGCCGAGTTGGCCCGTGAATATGGTATCGACGCAAGCGCCGTCACGCGCCTGATCGACCGACTCGAAAAGCGCGGCCTGCTCACGCGGGTGCGCAGTAACGAAGACCGGCGCGTCGTGCGCCTCGCGTTGACGCCGGAAGGCAATGCGATCGCGGCCCGCATGCCGGCAATTTTCAACGGCGTGCTCGACACCCTGCTGAACGGGTTCACCCCGGAGGAAGTGGGCTTCCTGAAGAGCATGCTGCGCCGCGTGCTCGCCAATTCCGGCGAATACACGGGACTTTCCCGCGATGCCTCGAGCCATCCCGATAGCAAATCGTAATAGCTTGCTTGCTGCGTCCATCACTACATTCCACTCAAAGAAGAGTCGAGCGATGAAATCCCTTTCCCTGTCCGCGCCCGCGCTGTCGAGCCGGGCCGCTGTCGCCGCCGCGGTGACGGCGCTCGCCCTCACGGGGTGCGCGAACTACTTCGGCGTCAAGAGCGACAAGCAGATCGCCTCGCCGACGCAGTACGAGTCGACGCAGAGTCTGCCCAACGAGGGCGGCCAGTGGCCATCGCTCGACTGGGCCAACCAGTTCGGAGACCCGCAACTGCCGAAGCTGATCGCGGAAGCGCTCGAGGGCAGCCCGTCGATCGCCCAGGCGCAGGCGCGGCTCGCGAAGGCTTCGTCGTATATCGAAAGCTCGCGCTCGGCGCTATTCCCGAAGGCCGAACTGAACTATTCGTGGACCCGCGAACTGTACTCGGCGAACGCCCTCTTCCCGCCTCCGTTCGGCGGCACCTGGTTTAGCGAGAACAACGTGCTCGCGAGCGCATCGTGGGATCTCGACCTGTGGGGCAAGAATCGTCAGCGCCTCGGCCAGGCCGTATCGCAGCAGAAAGCCGCCGAAGCCGACATGCAGCAGGCGCGCGTGACGCTCGCCGCGTCGGTTGCGAGCACCTACAACCAGCTCGCGCAGCTGTACGCGTTCCGCGACATCGCCGCGCGTGAAATCGCGAACCGCCAGGACGTCGGCCGTATCACGGACAACCGCGTGAAGGCCGGTCTCGACACCAACGTCGAGAAGCAGACCGCCGCCGGCAACATCGCGACGAGCCAGTCGAACCTCACCGATCTCGACGGCCAGATCACCGTCGTGCGCTACCAGTTGGGCGCGCTGCTCGGCAAAGGCCCGGACCGCGGCCTGCTGATCGACAAGCCGGTGCTCACCGGCGGCAACGTGGTCGCGCTGCCGGACAACATCCCGGCCGACCTCGTGGCGCGTCGCGCGGACATCGTCGCCGCGCGCTGGCAGGTCGAAGCCGCGATGCACGACGTGAAGGAAGCGAAAGCCGAGTTCTACCCGGACGTGAATCTCGCGGCCGGCTTCGGCTTCGATGCGTTCGGCTGGGGCCGTTTCCTGACCTCGTCGAGCCGTCAGATCCAGTTCGGCCCGGCGATCCATCTGCCGCTCTTCGACGCCGGCGCGTTGCGCGCCCAGCTGAAGGGCCGCTACGCCGACTTCGAGGGCGACGTCGCGAACTACAACCAGACGTTGATCAACGCTCTGCAGGACGTATCCACGCAGGTGTCGTCGATCCGCTCGATCGACCGCCAGGAAGGCGACGCCCAGCGCGCGCTCGAGGCGTCGAGCAAGGCATACCAGCTGGCCGTGATCCGCTACAAGGCCGGCCTGTCGCCGCAGTTGCAGGTGCTAACCGCCGACGACAACCGCCTTGCCGCCGAGCAGACGGTCACGGGTCTGCAGATGCGCCGCCGCAGTCTGCAGATCGGCCTGATCAAGGCACTGGGTGGCGGCTTCGACGCGACCCAGACCGGTCTCATCGTGCCGACCGATGCTCCCGCATCGGCCAACTCCGCGAACCACGCCACGAGCACCGCCGCGAACTGAGCGAGACCGCCCGCGCCAATACACACGCATACACACGAACACCGAACAAACGACGACGTTCAAAAGAACCCGGAGCACATCAATGAGCACCCCCCAGCAGCCCGCCACTCCACCGCAAGCGGCGAACAACGGCAAACGCAAGCGCATGATGACGCTGCTCGTCATCGTGATCCTGATTGCCGCGGTCGCGTACGGCCTGTACTACTTCCTCGACGCACGCTTCCATGAAGACACCGACGACGCCTACGTGAGCGGCAACGTCGTGCAGATCACGCCGCAGGTCACGGGCACCGTGATCGCAGTCAATGCGGACGACACCCAGGTCGTCAAGGCCGGCGACCCGCTCGTCGTGCTCGACCCCGCCGACGCGCGCGTCGCGCTCGAACAGGCCGAGGCCAATCTTGCGCAGGTGGTGCGTCAGGTGCGGGGTCTGTTCGCCGACGACAGCCAGTACGAAGCGCGGGTCGCGGCGAGCCAGGCGGACCTGTCGCGAGCCCAGGACGACCTGAAGCGCCGTATGACGGTCGCGCAGACCGGCGCGGTATCGCAGGAAGAAATCTCGCACGCACGCGACGCCGTGAAGAGCGCGCAAGCCGCGCTCGACGCCGCCAAACAGCAACTCGCGGCAAACCGCGCGCTGACCGCGAACACCACGATCGCGAATCACCCGAACGTGCAGGCCGCCGCCGCGAAGCTGCGCGACGCGTACCTGAACCACGCTCGCAATACGCTGCCCGCGCCGGTCACCGGCTATGTCGCGAAACGTTCGGTGCAGGTCGGCCAACGCGTGTCGCCGGGCACGCCGCTGATGGCGATCGTGCCGCTGCATGACGTGTGGGTCGACGCGAACTTCAAGGAAGTGCAACTGAAGCACATGCGCATCGGCCAGCCGGTCGAACTGACGGCCGACGTCTACGGCTCTTCGGTGCCGTATCACGGCAAGGTGATCGGCTTCTCCGCCGGCACGGGCTCGGCGTTTTCGCTGCTACCCGCGCAGAACGCGACCGGCAACTGGATCAAGGTCGTGCAGCGTCTGCCGGTGCGTATTTCGCTCGATCCGCAGGAACTCGAGAAGCATCCGCTGCGTATCGGTCTGTCGATGCAGGCTGACGTGAACATCAAGGACGACACCGGCGGCCAGCTCGGTCAGGCGCCGTCCACGGCCTACCAGACCAACGTCTTCGACAAGTACGGCGCCGAAGCCGACGCGGAAATCGCGCGCATCATCGCGGAAAACGCGGGCCAGAACGCGAACGGCGGAGCGCAGAAGTCGACCGCGGCGAGCGCCGCGGCCGCCACGAAACCGGCTGCCCACAAGAGCTAAGGCTCCGCCCGACGATTCCTAGAAGGCTCCGTTAATGGCTCAGGCTCAGGCGCAAGTCCCTCACCCGCCGCTCGAGGGCGCGCAACTGGTGATCGGCACCATCGCGGTGTCGCTCGCCGTGTTCATGAACGTCCTGGACACGTCGATCGCGAACGTGTCCATCCCGTCGATTTCCGGCGACCTCGGCGTGTCGTCCGACCAGGGCACCTGGGTGATCACATCGTTCGCGGTGGCCAACGCGATCTCGGTGCCGCTGACCGGCTGGCTCACCGACCGCATCGGCCAGGTGCGGCTGTTCATGGCGTCGATCGTGTTATTCGTGCTGTCGTCATGGATGTGCGGGCTGTCGCCGAACCTGCCGTTCCTGCTCGCGTCGCGCGTGCTGCAAGGCGCGGTGGCCGGCCCGATGATCCCGCTGTCGCAGACGCTGCTGCTCGCGAGCTATCCGCGCGCGAAGGCGCCAATGGCGCTATCGATGTGGGCGATGACCACGCTGATCGCGCCGGTTGCCGGTCCGATTCTCGGCGGCTGGATTTCCGACAACATCTCGTGGCCGTGGATCTTCTACGTCAACATTCCGGTCGGCGCGGTCGCGGCCGCCGCCACGTGGATGATCTTCCGCAACCGCGACTCGGTGATCAAGAAGGCGCCAATCGACGGCGTCGGTCTCGGTCTTCTGATCGTCTGGGTCGGCTCGCTGCAGGTCATGCTCGACAAGGGCAAGGACCTCGACTGGTTCTCGTCGACGACGATCGTCGTGCTCGCGCTCGTCGCGGTGATCGCGCTCGCGTTTTTCATCGTGTGGGAGCTGACGGCCGAGCATCCGGTGGTCGACCTGTCGCTGTTCAGCCGACGTAATTTCACTGGCGGCACGATCGCGTTGTCGATCGGCTATGGGCTTTACTTCGGCAATCTCGTGCTGTTGCCGCTGTGGCTGCAGACCGATATCGGCTACACCGCGACCGAAGCGGGACTCGTGATGGCGCCCGTCGGCGTGTTCGCGATCCTGTTGTCGCCGATCACCGGCAAGGTGCTGCCGCGCACCGATCCGCGCTATATCGCGACGCTGTCGTTCCTGATTTTCGCGCTGTGTTTCTGGATGCGCTCGCGCTATACGACGGGCGTCGATACGTACTCGCTGATGCTGCCCACGCTGATTCAGGGAATCGGCATGGCTGGCTTCTTCATTCCGCTCGTGTCGATCACGCTGTCGGGCTTGCCGGGCCATCGGATTCCGGCGGCCTCGGGGCTGTCGAACTTCGTGCGGATCATGTGCGGCGGTATCGGCACGTCGATTTTCCAGACCGCGTGGGATCACCGCACGATCATGCACCACGCGCAACTGACGGAGCAGGCGAACGCCTACAACCCGGTGTTTGGTCAGTCGATTCATCAGATGGGCGCGGCGGGCCTGGACCAGCAGCAGACCTATGGTCTCTTCAACACCATGGTCACGCAGCAGGCCGCGCAGCTCGGCGTGAACGATCTGTTCTTCATTTCGGCCGGTATTTTTGTCGCGCTGATTGCGCTGATCTGGATCACGCGGCCGGAACGGGCGGGCGGCGACTCGGGAGCGGCGGCGGCTGCGGCGCATTGAGTCGTATTCGGGGCGTTGCCTGAGTTCGACACCGCTCCACTGTAGGGCGTGAAAAAAGCGGGATCGCACGATGGCGATCCCGCTTTTTTATTGTCCGCGCGGTGCTGGCAAAACGGCGGCCTCTAGCTCTCCGTCGTCACGACCAGACGTTCGGGCGCGAGCACCCCTTCGCCCGGTTTCGCGACCCCCAGAAGCCGCCCCTGCGCCGAGTACACCCTCACGCGCGGGGCATTCGCGGCATCAGCGGCGATCGTCAACGACGACAGCTTCAGGCGCTGGCCGTGCAAGAAGCGACGCGTGTCGTCGTCGTTCAGCGTGACCTGCGGGAACGTCGACAGCAATGCGTCGACCGGCTGCAGCCATGCGTCGCGTTCGAGCTCGGTCGCGGCGGACAACGCGTCGAGCGTGACCGAATGATCCAGCGTCAGCGCGCCGACGCCGGTGCGGCGCAGCGCAACCAGATGCGCGCCGCAGCCGAGCGCCTCGCCGATATCCTCGGCAAGCGTGCGCACGTACGTGCCCTTGCTGCACGTCACGCGAAACGTGACATCCGGTAGCGCGCACGCAATCAGCTCTAGCGCGTGAATCGTCACCGGCCGCCCTTCCCGCTCGACCGTTTGCCCGGCGCGCGCGTACTCATACAGCGGCTTGCCGTCGCGCTTGAGCGCCGAGTACATCGGCGGAACCTGAACGATCTCGCCGATGAATCCCCGCAAAGCCGCCCGCACCGCCGCTTCGTCGCAGTCGACGGCGCGGATGTCGAGCGCCTCGCCCTCGGCGTCGCCGGTGGTCGTCCGGATGCCGAGGCGCATCGTGGCCTCGTAGGTCTTGTCGGCTTCGAGCAGGTCTTGCGAAAACTTGGTGGCCTCGCCGAAACAAAGCGGCAGCAAGCCGGTGGCGAGCGGATCGAGCGTGCCGGTGTGGCCCGCCTTTTTCGCCAGATAGAGACGTTTCGCACGAATCAGCGCGTCGTTGCTCGACAGGCCGAGCGGCTTGTCGAGCAGCAGCACGCCGTCGAGCGCGCGACGCGGCACGCGGGGGCGTTGAGGTGCGGTCATGTCGAGGAAGGCAGAACGTTCGGGAAACACGAAAAACGGCGCCGCGCGCTACTGGAACGCGACGCATCGCAGACGCTCAGTCGTCTTTCGCGCGCGTGGAATTTGCCTCGTCGATCAACCGCGACATCTCCACGGCCCGCTCAATCGTCTTGTCGTAGTGAAAATGCAGAGTCGGCACCGTATGGATATGCAGGCGCTTGAACAGCAGGTTGCGCAGATGGCCGGCCGCGTGCGTCAGCGCTTCGAGCGTCTGCTGCGGGTCGCCCGTCAGCGTCGTGAAGTACACCTTCGCGTGCGCGTAGTCGGGTGTGAGCTCGACGCTCTGAAACGTGACGATACCGATGCGCGGATCCTTGACCTCGCGCAGCAGCTCGGCCAGGTCGCGCTGGATCTGATCGGCGATCTGCACGTTGCGATTGGGAGTAGTACGTTTCTTAGGCATGGTGTTGTGTGCTCCGCTATAACGGATGCAAAAATTGGTTCGCGCGAGCCGTGTTCGTTATCCATTCGATACGACGGCGTCGCGATCGCCGCGACCGGTGAAAGTCCGTTTGCGACGAACGCGGCAACGAAGCCAGCGACAAACCCGACGCAGCGGGCTCAAAAACAACGGGCGGAGCGGGCGTCAAGCCCGTTCCGCCCGCTGTGCCGTGCCGCGTGGATTACAGCGTACGCGCGACCTCGGTGACCTCGAAGACTTCGAACTGATCGCCTTCGACGATATCGTTGAAGTTCCTGATCGACATACCGCACTCGAAGCCCTGACGGACTTCCTTCACATCGTCCTTGAAGCGCTTGAGCGAATCGAGCTCGCCCGTGAAGATGACGACGTTGTTGCGCAGCACGCGCACCGACGACGAGCGCTTGACGAAACCGTCCGTGACCATACAGCCCGCCACCGTGCCGACCTTCGGTACCTTGAAGACCTGGCGCACTTCGACCGTGCCCGTCACGACTTCGCGCTTCTCCGGCGCCAGCATGCCCGACATCGCCGCCTTCACGTCATCCACGGCGTCGTAGATGATGTTGTAGTAGCGGATATCGACGCCATTGGCTTCCGCGAGCTTGCGAGCCTGCGCATCCGCGCGGGTGTTGAAGCCGATGATGACCGCCTTCGACGCCGTCGCGAGGTTGACGTCCGACTCGCTGATGCCGCCGACCGCGCCATGCACGATCTGCACGCGCACTTCGTCGGTGGAGAGCTTCTGCAGCGACTGCACCAGTGCTTCCTGCGAACCCTGCACATCGGCCTTGACGATGAGCGGCATGTACTGCACTTCGCCTTCGCCCATCTGCTCGAGCATGGTCTCGAGCTTCGCGGCCTGCTGCTTCGCGAGCTTGACGTCGCGGAACTTGCCCTGACGAAACAGCGCAACTTCACGCGCCTTGCGCTCGTCCGGCATCACGATCACTTCTTCGCCAGCCTGCGGCACTTCCGACAGACCCTGAATTTCGACCGGGATCGACGGACCAGCCGACTTGGTCGGTTTGCCGGTTTCGTCGAGCATGGCGCGCACGCGACCGTAGGCGCTGCCTGCCAGCACGACGTCGCCGCGGTTCAGCGTACCCGACTGGACGAGGATCGTTGCGACCGGACCCTTACCCTTATCGAGCTTCGCTTCGATCACGAGCCCCTTGGCCGGCGATTCGACCGGTGCCTTCAACTCCAGCACTTCGGCCTGCAGCAGCACGTTTTCGAGCAGATCGTCGATGCCCGCGCCAGTCTTCGCCGACACCGGCACGAACGGCGAGTCGCCGCCGTACTCTTCCGGCACGACGCCTTCCGTGACGAGTTCCTGCTTCACGCGCTCCGGATTCGCTTCCGGCTTGTCGATCTTGTTGATCGCGACGACGAGCGGCACGCCGCCAGCCTTCGCGTGGGAGATCGCTTCTTTCGTCTGCGGCATCACGCCGTCGTCGGCCGCCACCACCAGGATCACGATGTCCGTTGCTTTCGCACCGCGGGCACGCATTGCCGTAAAGGCTTCGTGACCCGGCGTGTCGAGGAACGTGATCACGCCGCGCGGCGTTTCGACGTGGTAAGCGCCGATGTGCTGCGTGATGCCGCCCGCTTCGCCTGCCGCAACCTTCGCGCGGCGGATGTAGTCGAGCAGCGAGGTCTTGCCGTGGTCGACGTGACCCATGACGGTAACGACCGGCGGACGCGGCAGCGCTTCAGCATCGCTCGCTTCGCCTTCGACCAGCATGGCTTCCGGATCGTCCAGCTTCGCCGCGAGCGCACGATGGCCCAGTTCCTCGACGATGATCATCGCCGTTTCCTGGTCCAGCATCTGGTTAATCGTGACCATCTGGCCGAGCTTCATCATCACCTTGATGACTTCCGAAGCCTTCACCGCCATCTTGTGTGCGAGATCCGCCACCGTGATGGTCTCCGGCACGTGCACTTCACGCACAATCGGTTCGGTCGGCGCCTGGAACGTGGTGGTCTGCTCCTGATGCTTGCCACGACCCTTCGGACCGCCGCGCCAGCCGCGATCGACGCCGCCGCTTGAATCGCCGCGCGTCTTGATGCCGCGGCGCTTCGCTGCGTCGTCCTGCCAGTTGCCGCCGCCCTTGCCGCCGGCGCCGGGCTTCTTCTTGTCGCCAGCGGACGGTGCGCTTGCGGGTGCCGGAGCCGCGGCCGCCGGCTTCCTGGCTGCGGGGCGAGCCGGTGCTTCGCCAGCCGGACGCGCCGGCTTGTGCAGCGTACCCTTGGCTTCGGCCGCCTTGGCCGGCTCGACGGGCTTCGGTGCCGGTTCCGGCGCCTTCACCTGCGCCTTGCGCGGTGTGTTCATCATTTCGCGAATCGCGCGCGCTTCGGCTTCGGCCGCCGCACGGCGCTTGGCGATTTCTTCCTGTTCGGCACGCGCCTTTTCGGCAGCCACGCGCGCAGCGTCTTCCGCTTTCTTCGCAGCTTCACGTTGCGCGGCGCGTTCCGCTGCCGCGCGTTCGTCGTCCTGCTCGCTTGCCTTCGCGGCAACCGGCGCAGCGGCTTGCGCTGCCGCCTGCTGAGCCTTCTCGCGAGCCGCCGCATCGGCCGCAGCCGCTGCGCGCTTCTTCGCTTCTTCTTCCGCGCGCTGACGTTCGGCTTCGGCAGCCTGCTCGCGCGCCTGACGCTCGGCCTCTTCGCGCTCGAGCTGTTCCTGACGCGCCTTCAGCTCCTGTGCCTGCTTTTCGAGCAGCTCCGCTTCGTGACGTGCTTCTTCCTCACGACGCTGCAGTTCGAGATCCTCGACGTCCGCGTTTTCGGCCACATGATTCGATGCATCCCCGCCTTCCGCGACGGTCTCGTCGCGGCGGACGAACGTGCGCTTCTTGCGCACCTCGACCTGAATGGTGCGAGCTTTGCCCGTCGCATCGGACTGCTTGATCTCCGACGTATGCCGGCGCGTCAGCGTGATCTTGCGCTTGTCGGCATCGTTCGAGCCATGCGACTTGCGCAAGTGATCGAGCAGACGCGCCTTGTCCGCCTCGGACAGGTTGTCGTCTTCGCTCGCTTTCTGGACGCCCGCTGCCTGCAGCTGCTCGAGCAGCACGCCAGCAGGCATTTTCAGTTCCGCGGCAAATTGGGCTACGTTGTTACTCGCCATTCATTCCTCTTAATGCAAGGACCGATTCCTTGCGGTTAGCATCGGGTCATGCGGCCTCGCGGCCGCGTTCAATTCAGTGCGCCATGGTCATTTCTCACTGGAACCAGTGTTCACGTGCTTTCATGATCAACGCCTTAGCGGCATCCTCTCCCATCCCAGTCATCTCGACCAGTTCATCCACGGCCAGCTCGGCGAGTTCGTCGCGAGTCTGGATCTGATGTTCGGCCAGTTTCGCGAGCAGGTCGGCGTCCATGCCGTCCAGGCTCTTCAGGTCGAGCGCTACATTCTCGACCTTTTCTTCGTTCGCGATCGCCATCGTCAACAGCGCGTCGCGCGAGCGGTTGCGCAGTTCGTGAACGGTGTCTTCGTCGAATGCCTCGATTTCGAGCATTTCGTTGAGCGGCACGTAGGCGATCTCTTCGAGGCTCGTGAAGCCTTCGTCGATCAGGATGTCGGCGACTTCCTCGTCGACATCGAGACGCGCCATGAACAGGTCACGCAGGACGCCGCGCTCCTGATTCTGCTTCTGCGCAGATTCGTCCGGCGTCATGATGTTGATCTGCCAGCCGGTGAGCTCGCTGGCAAGTCGCACGTTCTGGCCGCTGCGGCCGATCGCGACCGCGAGTTCGTTCTCGTCGACGACGACGTCCATCGAATGCTTTTCTTCATCGACGACGATCGACTGCACGGCTGCCGGCGCGAGCGCGCCGATCACGAACTGGGCGGGGTCTTCCGACCATAGCACGATGTCGACGTTTTCGCCACCGAGCTCGTTGCGTACGGCCTGCACGCGCGAGCCGCGAATACCGACACAGGTGCCGATCGGATCGATGCGCTTGTCATAAGCGACTACACCGATCTTCGCGCGCACGCCCGGATCGCGTGCGGCCGCCTTGATCTCGAGCAAGCCCTGCTCGATTTCCGGCACTTCCATCTCGAACAGCTTCATCAGGAATTCCGGCGCCGTACGCGACAGCTCGA
Source organism: Paraburkholderia sp. EG304 (assembly GCF_046543485.1). NCBI lineage: Bacteria > Pseudomonadati > Pseudomonadota > Betaproteobacteria > Burkholderiales > Burkholderiaceae > Paraburkholderia > Paraburkholderia sp. EG304. The sequence goes on from NZ_JBKGUA010000006.1 coordinate 169,425, forward strand.
TCTGCGGACCACGCGCGGTGCGGTCGACCTTTGCGATATACGCGCGCACGCGGTCGCCCACGCGAAGGTTTTCCTTCGGGATCAGCTGGTCACGCCGCAGCAGCGCTTCGACGCGGCCCGACTCTACGATGAAGTTGCCCTTGTCGAGGCGCTTCACCGAGCCGGTCATGATGTGTTCGCCGCGCTCGAGGAAGTCGTTCAGGATCTGCTCGCGCTCGGCATCGCGCACCTTCTGCAGGATCACCTGCTTGGCCGCCTGCGCGCCGATACGGCCGAATTCGATCGACGGCACCGGCTCCTCGATGAACTCGTCGAGCTGGATGTTGGGCTGCTGCTCGCGCGCCTCGAACAGCAGGATTTCCTGATCCGGCTCCTGCAGACCGGCTTCGTCCGGCACCACTTTCCAGCGGCGAAACGTTTCGTGCTCGCCGCTTTCACGGTCGATGTGGACGCGGATATCCGCATCTTCTTCGAAGAGTTTCTTGGAGGCCGAAGCGAGAGCCGCTTCGAGCGCGGCAAATACCACGTCCTTATCGACATTCTTCTCGCGTGCCAGCGCATCCACCAGCATCAACACTTCGCGACTCATTGTTTGCGGCTCCTAAAGTCAACTTTCGGAACAAGGCGCGCCTTGTCCATGTCCGCGAGCGTGAAATCGAGCATCGCGGCGCCTTCTTTTCCTTCAAATTCCAGACCGATCGTCTCGCCCTGCGGGGCATGCAAAATACCCCGGTACGATTTCCGACCGTCTAATGGCTTTTTCAGTGTGATAACCGCTTCGCTGCCCGCGAAACGTTCAAAATCCGCCAGTTTTTTCAGCGGGCGGTCGAGACCGGGCGACGAAACTTCGAGCCGCTCGTAATCGATATTTTCGACCGTCAGAACGTGCTGGAGCTGACGCGTGACTTTCTCGCAGTCTTCGATTGCGATGCCGGCCGGCTGGTCGATATAGATACACAACATGCCGCGCCCGGTGCGCTCGAGATCGACGAGCTCGTAGCCGAGTCCCACGACCGTGGTTTCAATCAGTTCCGTCAGTTGCACAGTGCCCTCTTAGATGTTCGCGCAGCGAGCCTCGCCTCTTCTGCAAACAACCAATGCGGGCCGCGCGCCAAGCCGGCGCACGTTGGTGCGAACCCGAGATGCCGAACCACGATGAACTGAGCGGCAAAAAAAAATGGGCTGAACGCCCATCATCTTATTGCCGGTGGTCGCACCTGAGCCGCACATGAAACCGTACGCCCAGCGACTTCGCGATTGTAGCCATTTTTCGGCCCAAAGGCAATCCGCAGAACGACGGGCGATCCGCATTTCCGCTTGATTTGATAGGAATCTTTCGACCATGTGGCGGCAAATCCGGGCTTTTGCAAGGTCGCGCGAGCCGTGCGGAAAGGGAGCCAGGACGGGCCACGCCAACACGTTGCGGTGAATCGTCCTTTGGGTATTCGATGCCGTCTCGCGCGGGGTTTGACGCATCGGGAAGCCGCTCGAACGAGGCAGACGAGAGGCGGCATAGAATCGGCAAAAACAAAAAACGGCGCGTCCGGTAAGCGTTCAGCAGACGTGCGTCGCGTTTGCTGAGCGAGCCGTCTGAAGCGGTCCTAGCCCTGCAGGTCGTACGAACCGCACCGAAGGCTAAGGCCGCTCAACGGTACAGCGCCCCGCCTAACGACCCCGCGAGCGACCGCGCGACGTGCCACCACCACGATTTGCGCCGCCCGGACCCGCGTTACCACCGGCGCGGTTGGTGTTGCCGCCACGATTGCCACCCGGCCCGCGATTGCCGGCGCTGTTGCCGGCCGGGCCGGCACGCTTGCCGCCCGTGCGTGCACGATTGCCGTTCGGCGACGGCGCGCGATTGCCGTCGACATCGCGGCCGCGCTGCCCGCCGGGGCCACGATTGCCTACGCCGGCACCAAAGCCAGCGCCGCTCCCCGTGCCTGCGCCGAAGCCGCCGCCCGCCGCGCCGCGGCGGCCCTGGCCGCGCGGCTGCTGCTCGAAGCGGCTATGCGACATCAGCACCGGCTCGCGGTTGATGAAGCCCATCGACGTCTGCATCGGATCCGGCTGACGACGCTCCGGCGCCGCATTGCGGCTACCGCGTTCCTCGGCCGGCGCCTTCAGGCCGACCGAGGCCATCAGCGCGCGCACCTGATTATCCTCGAGCTCCTCCCAGCGGCCGCGCTTCAGACCACGCGGCAGCGAGATCGGGCCATGGCGAGTGCGGATCAGCCGGCTGACCATCAGGCCGGCCGCTTCGAACATGCGGCGCACTTCGCGATTCCGCCCTTCGGCGAGCGCGACGTGGTACCAGTGATTAGTGCCTTCGCCGCCGCCATCGCGGATGCGCAGGAAGTTCGCCGGGCCGTCCTCGAGTTCTACGCCGTGCAGCAGTTTCTGGCGCATACCCTCTGCCAGTTCGCCGACGACACGCACCGCATATTCGCGCTCGACGCTGTAACGCGGATGCATGAAGCGGTTCGCGAGATCGCCCGAGGTGGTCAGCATCAGCAGACCTTCGGTGTTGAAGTCGAGACGGCCGACCGCGACCCACTTGGCGGTTTTCATCGGCGGCAGCTTGTCGAACACCGACGGGCGGCCTTCCGGGTCCGCGTGGCTGACGATTTCGCCGGTCGGTTTGTGGTACAGCAGCACGCGCGGCGGCTTGCTGGCGAGCTTGCGCTTGACCGGCTTGCCGTTGATGCGAACCTGGTCGGTCGGCATGATGCGCTGGCCGATGTGCGCCGGCTCGCCGTTCACCGACACCCGGCCTGCGATGATCAGCTCTTCCATGTCGCGGCGCGAGCCCATGCCCGCCTCGGCTAGCACCTTATGCAGCTTCGGCGCGTCGTCATCGGGCGACAGCACGCGCTTCGGGCCCGCTGCCTTGCCACGGCGCAGCATCGGCGCGCGTACGCCGCCAGTCGTGGTGTTGTCGGCGTCGAATGCGGGCGATGTCACATACGAGAACAGATCGTCCTGAGCCGATTCGGAGGCCACGGCCGCATCGGCGCCGCGTCGATTCTGGCGCTGGCCCTCACGTTGACCTTCGCGCGGCTGACGTTCGCGCTGGCCTTCGCGTGGCGCGCCCTCGCGCTTCGCCGCGCCGCCGGCATTGCGACGCCCGCCCTGTTTCGCGCCCGCGTCCTTGCGCGGTGCGCGCGCCTGGGCGACGACCTCGCCGTCCGGTGGCGTTTCGGCGACGACCGGCGCGCCTTGCGCGGGCGCGCCCTCGGCCGCCTTAGTCTTTGCGCCGGCGCGGCGTCGCGCGATCAGGCTGCGCGGCCCGCGACGCAGACCGCGGCGGGGGCGTTCTTCGCCCTCTGCTTCCGCGCCGTGAGCCGGGCGCTCGCCCTCGCCTGCCGACGCTTGCGTAGTGCGTTCGTCGCTCCGCGCCGACGGCACGGGGCGCTCGGATTCGGACGAATCGGTGTCGTGGGTATGTGTCAAAACAACCTCAAAATGTCAGGTCGCGCGCGCCCGTTGCGGGCGCGGCAAAAAAAGTTCGGTTACGTCAGGCGCTGCGCGACTCGGTTTCGTCGTCGGTCAGAAAACCTGCGTCCTGCGCGGCATCGCGGCGATCCTCTGGATCGTCGCGCGCCGCCTCGATCGGGTTCGGCTCGGCGGCGTGCTCCGTATTGCGAGCTACGCCCGAGTCGTGCGCGGGTGTTGCCGGATCGGTCGGGGTGACCGGATCGTGATTCTGCGCCGAACCGGCGACGCTGGTCTGCGTTGCCGTAGGTGCCGGTTCCGGCTGTTGTTGCGTGTCGTGCGGCGCGCTCGACGCGTCTGATGCACTTGACGCATTCGTCGTGCCGGACTGCCCGGTCGCTTCCGCATGGGGCTCCGGCTTGGACGTCGACTCGGCTATGGTCTCGGGCGGTGCTGCTGCGAATCCGGACGCCGACTGCTCCGCCGCTTCCGGTTCGTCCGCGTCACTCTCCGTGTCGCGCTCCGCATCCTGATCTGGCTGCTGCACGCTTTGCGCATCGCCCTCGGCAAATTCGATTGCGTGCTGACCTAGCAGATCCGCGTTCAGTTGCGCGGACGGATCGGCCAGCGGCGGCAATTCGTCGAGCGCCGTTAGGCCAAGGTCGTCGAGGAACTGACGCGTGGTCGCATACAGCGCCGGACGCCCCGGCACGTCGCGATGACCGATCACCTCGATCCAGCCGCGATCCTCGAGTTGCTTGACGACCTGCGTATTCACCGTCACACCGCGAATTTCTTCGATGTCGCCCCGCGTCACCGGTTGCCGGTAGGCAATGATCGCGAGCGTTTCGAGCACCGCGCGCGAATATTTCGGCGGTTTTTCCGGATGCAGTCGATCCAGATACGAACGCATCGCGGGCTTGCTTTGAAACCGCCAGCCCGACGCCAGCCCGACCAACTCCACACCGCGCCCAGACCAGTCCCGCTTCAGGTCTTCGAGCAAAGTCCGAACAGTGTCTGCCGACACGCCGTCGGCAAAGAGCTTGCGCAATTCGCCGAGCTTTAACGGCTCCTGCGCGCAGATCAAGGCAGTCTCGAGGACGATCTTCGCCTCTTGGGTATTCATGCAGCTAGGTCAGACCCTGTGGTCAAAGAACCGGATCAAACAGACGATGTGGAACTGAAGACGCGCTCGCCCGATTCTGATCGGTCATATTGATGGGAGCACGCACCGGGGGGTGGCGAACAGACTTATCGAGCCAGACCCAGCCGGACGGAGCGGCGATATTCCTGAAAGGATTCGCGTGAACTGAGCGCCATATTACGCAAAAACGACCGGGGCGTAAAGCCGCGATCTGCCGTGCATCTTCTGCTTCGGCGCCGACCGGTGTACCCGTGCTCGCGGGGACCGAGTCGCCACTGAGAAGATATCCACGATTCGCGGCCTTTCGCCGCTTGCGGCGCGCCAGGACGCTGCGCGGCGGACACGCGACGCCACGCGCTCACGCGCCGGCGTGGCGCGCCAGAAACCGCGTCAAGCGTTCTACGCCCGCATCTAGCCGCGCCGTATCGCACGCATAGCACCAGCGCACGAACCCCTCGCCTTGCGGACCGAACGCGCTGCCAGGCGCTACGCCGAGCCCGACCTCACGCACCATCGCCTTGCACAAATCGAGACTGCGCGTCGAGCCCGGCATCGCGAAGAACAGATACATCGCGCCCAGCGGAGCCTTCACATCGACGCCGGGGACTGCCGCCAGCGCGCGCACCAGATGATCACGCGACGTCCTCAGGTCGCGCACCAGTTCCTGCGTAAAGCGCTCGCCCTGCTCGAGCGCCGCGATGCCCGCCTGTTGCACGAACGACGGCGCGCATGACGTGTTGTACTCGACCAGCTTCGCGAGATCGTCCATCAACGCGGTCGGCGCGACGATCCAGCCGAGCCGCCACCCGGTCATCAGCCAGGCTTTCGAGAACGAATTCACGCAGATCACGCGTTCGTCGCGCGTCGTGAGATCGAGAAACGAAGGCGCGGTGCGCGCGCCGGCCGCCTGCGCGGCGTCGTCGCCGGGATAGTAGAGCCGCTCGTAGACCTCGTCCGCGACGATCCAGATACCGTGCCGCCGGCAGTGTTCGAGCACGGTACGCTGGTCGTCGCGATTCATCACCCAGCCGGTCGGATTGTTCGGCGAGTTGATCATCAGCATCTTCGTGGCAGGCGTCAGCGCGGCAAGCAATTGCCCGACGTCGAGCTCCCAGCCGTGTCCGCCGTAGCCAAGCGCGACGGTTTCGACATGCGCGCCGAGAATCTTCGGAATCTCGACCAGATTCGGCCATAGCGGTGTCACCGCGACGACCCGGTCACCAGCGCCGACCACCAGTTGCGCGGCGAGCATCAGCGCGTTGACGCCCGCGCTCGTGATCGCGATGTGCTCGGGCGACGTTGCGCCGTGCAGCTCGCTGACGTAGCCCGCGAGCGCCGCGCGCAACGGCGCGATGCCGAGGTTGTGCGTGTAAAACGTCGCGCCGGCGGCGAGCGCTGCACTCGCGGCGTCGCGGATGAATGCGGGAGTGACGCGGTCGGACTCGCCGAACCAGAACGGCAGCACGTCGTCCACGCCGAAACCGGCGTTCGCGACCTCTCGGATTTGTGATGGACGCAGCGCGCGCACGGCGTCGCGCGCATTCGGGATGGAGGGCACGGGCAAGTCCAATTCGCTCATCGAGGGTTCCGGGACGGTGAAAGATAAGAGGCTCTGGGCGCAACGCGAAGGCGTGCGCGATGACGGCGGTAGTTTAGCGCGCCGGGTAATCGGACAGCGGCGAAGCAGGTGCCGGGTGGGCGGCGGGCCACGCCTAGTGGGACAGACCGCACACCATCCCGCCCGTTAATTCAACTCCTCGGCCCGCCCCGGCAACTGCCTGATCAGATTCCACACCGCCTCGGCCGCGGGCGACAGCGACCGGTCGCGCCGCCGCACCAGCTCGACGCGGCGCTCCGCGCGCGGCACCAGCGGACGCGCGACCAGAGACGCCCCCGCCGGCAGCGGCAGCGCGAGCCACGGCAGCACGCTGATCCCGACGCCCGCCTCGACGAGCCCGAACACTGTCGCCGAATGGCCGAGTTCCTGCACCACGGTGGCGTTCACGCCCTGCGCCTGCATCACGGCGTCGATCAGCGGGCGGCTGCCGGACGCATAGTCGAGCATCACGAGTTGCTCGCCGTCGAGGTCCTTCCACGTCACCTGTTTGCGCGCGGCGAGCCGGTGATCGTCACGCGACACAATGCAGAACGAGTCGGTCATCAGCGTCTCGCTGAGCAGATCGTCGTCGGAGAACGGACCGATGATCACGCCGAAGTCCACTTCACCCGACTTCACCTTGCGCACCACGTCGCTTTGCACGTCGTCGCGCAGACCAAGCGTCACATAGGGAAACTGCTGCCCGCACGATGCGACCACGCGCGGCATCAGCCGGCACGCGACGGTCGGGCTCGCCGCGACCACCACGCGTCCGCGGCGCTGCTCGCCGATTTCGCGGATCTCGCGCAACGCGTCGTCGAGATCCGACAGCAGCCGCGACACGCTCGACACAAGGTTGCCGCCAACGTCGGTTAGTTGCACTTCGCGCGTCGTCCGATCGATGAGCTTCAGGCCGATTTCGCCTTCGAGCTCGCGCACGCACCGACTGACCGCCGACTGTGTGAGGCCGATTTCATCGCCGGCCCGGCTGAAGCTTTGCAAGCGCGCCACCTCGATGAAAACCCTGAGCTGTCGCAGCGTCACATTCATTTGCTGACCTCATCAATAACGCAATTTAATGCGCATTGTAGGTTAAATCCATGCGGCACAGCGCCCGTCACACCGGCCGCCGCAATGCAGCAAAAAGGCGCGAACGCCCGCTGGCCGGGCTCATCTGCACAAGATTGGTGATTGTCCCGATTTGCGAGGTGGGTTTTTTGGATTCATATACGGCCCTGGTTGGCGCCCGCGTTGGCCCGCCGCCACGGGGTTTTCAGGCAATCGATATCAAATTGGCACACTTCGTGCGTTGTGAGACGCGCAGGGTCGGCGCCATGATTTCCGACTGAAACGGCAATCCGTGGCAAGCCCGTCCCCTTTGGCACTCGCCTATCGAGTGTATGAAGAGTGCGCGGCGCGGGGCAGCGCACCGGAGTTAGCTTCGCTGAGGTGATACATGATGCTGTTCGACGATTTGAGAGATAACGAGTGGGCGCTGGTCGAGGCTTTGTTCTGTGCCGAGCCGACGCGCAGCGAACGGCGCGGTCGACCGCGCGTGGAAGCTCGGGCGGTGGTCAACGCCGTACTTTGGGTGTTGTCGACGGGCGAAGGCTGGTCCAAGCTGCCGGGCCGCTATCCGTCCCCGCCGACTTGCCGCCGGCGTTTCGACGAGTGGCAGGCCGATGGCACGCTCGCTGAAATTGTGAAGCGGCTTGGCACCAGCGGCCGCGAAATCTCGTTGCGCGGCAGGATCGGCGCAACGGCCGCGAAACCGCCGGCACCGCCGAGCCGCGACCGTATGCGCGGCGCGTTCTGGACCAATCCGGAATCGTGGCGCGCGCCGGTCAAGATGGCCTGACGCGAAACCACGTTGTCACCGGGCGCCTGCGGGCGCCCGGTTTTTTATCCAGCCGCCTTATTCACGATTGCGTGCACGCCGCGACCCGCGAGCATTTGACGGTCGCCGCGGGACGCTGCCCTCGGTTTCGTGCCCGCTTTCGGCGCGCCATCCGCACGAGCGCCACAGCGTATCTTGTGCGCGGCCTAAGACTCGCAAACTGTCCGATAGCTCCGGGTGAAACATCCATTTACTATTAATTACAGCACCCTTTCTTCCCCCGGCATAACTTAATACCTATGCAAACAGGCCTTGAGACGACGGGCTCGAGGTTGAGGGGGATTTCGGAATGAAACCAATGTCACTGCTGTTGTGCGGCATTGTGATTTCATCGATGGCCGCGCCAGCATTTGCGCAACAACGCCCGCAAGGGTGGAACTGGCGCCCGGACCGTCAGGCTACGCTGGAAGCGTGGCAGCAAAGCGAGGCCCACAATCGCGACTTCACGCCGCCGACGCCGCGAGGCGATCTGCGTGGCGATATCGCCAGCAATGTCCGGGCACGGCCTGATGCGCCGCGCGAGGAGCAGCGACGGCGTTGATGTCGTGTGTCGCCGCGTGGGTGGCGCGTCGTGCGACGCGGTACGAGTCTTTCGCATTGCGTATGCACGATCGGGGAACCACCGGACGCGGCACCGGTCTGACTCAACGCCATTAGCACAGCGTGGCAGTAGTAATTCCGGTATGCCCGTATCTTCGTGATACGGGCTTTTTTTCGCCACCGTGGCGTTGATGGCATGCAAGGCGCGCAACGGCAACGGCCGGCGCTGAACGCGTCGCCGCATGGTCGATGGGGAAGCCGAGAGTCGCCCGCGGACGCGCATAGCGACCGGCCGACAGTAGAGACCGCCCGCCGTGGGGGTGACAGGCCCGGGCGGACAGTGATTCAGATAAGCGATGAACCTTGAACTAAGGCCTGACTTCGGCTGTCGCTGCGGACTGCGTTTCAGCCGCGCCGAGAACGTAATCGTTCATGCGTTGCGCTGTCCATGTGAGCAGACGCTCGTCGTGCTCGAGCCGCGCAAACTCCGCTTTGCCGCGTTCGGTGAGCACGGCGATGTCGACGGGGGCATGAAAGCCCGGCGCCGGGGCTACGGTTCGCTGACGAACGGTGTCCATCAGTCCCAGCGCGCGAAGATATTGGAAGACACCCGGCCTTCTGGCCCAAGGCACCTGGCGATATTGCGCTCGCCGCAGCGCTTCAAGTACCGCTTCGTTGGAATACGTGGTCATCTCACTTCTTTCTTAAAGTGCAGCTATGACACATTCATGCCCACGCGTCGCTGCGCCACCGGCGACGCGCGTAGCACCCGCTCCTGGTCGGAAGCTCGCCGCCTGTTTGACGGCGGATTTCCGCCAGGTGCTGCCTGGTCTCGTTTTCGGAACCCCCGTCAGAACGGCATGTTAGCGTTCCCTCCCCGAACCGACGATGCAACCGCCGCGGCGCGATGGCCGGCCCGTGGATTTATCCCGAAAGACATACGTTACCCCATTTAAATTGATTCTATTCACTTTATTAGCGCTTTTTTTTGCAGCAATCGTGCTATGGAAACGTGCGCGACGGCCGCTCATCGTCTGCTTGATCGCGCTGTTCTGGCTGCTGGCGGCCGGCTGGCTGACCGCGCCACTGCTCGATCTGGCGCAGCCGCAACGACAGAGCGCCGAGGCCGCCACCTTCGCGCCACGCACCGGGATCATCCTGCTCGGCGGCGGCACGATCTACGACCACGACCACGTGCTGGTGCCACCGCGCGACGTGCTTTCGCGCATCAAAGTCAGCGCGCAGAACTATGCGGCCTGCAAGCGCACGGCGATCGTCTGCCGGGTGATCGTGAGTGGTGGCAATCCTCAGCGGCACAGCGCGACGGAAGCCGACACCTACCTGCCCTATCTGCTGCGTCAGCAGGTGCCGCGCTCGGACATCGTGCTCGAGAAAAGCAGCCGCACGACCTACGAGAACGCGCGCAACGTCTCGGCCATTGTCGGTCAATCACATTACGACACGTTGATACTCGTCACTTCCGCGTATCACATGCCGCGTGCGCTGCTCGACTTTCACCGCTTCGGCGTCGAGCCGCAGCCGCAGATTTCGAGCGCGCGGCGCGTGCGGCTCGGCGTGCTGCCGCGCTTCGGTAATCTCGTGGCCGCGGAGATAGCGTTGCATGAGCTCATCGGCCTCGCGCAGTTTCATCTGTATCGCGCGATCGGCTGGTTCTGACGAACGATGTGGGCCGACGGAGTCATTACAAAACGTAACAAATGTCGAGCGCAGTTACAAAGCCATCCGTTGGAGCAGAGTTTGCTCGATAGAATGAATTGTCTTTCCCCTGGACAGCAATACTCGGGTCCACCACCACTCTATGGAGGTAACGATGAAGAAAGTGTCCATGGCGATCCTGGTTTCCCTGTGTGCCGCGGCCGGCGCGGCTTACGCGCAGGACCAGGGCATCACGACGAGCACCGATCCGGCCAAGGCCGCCGACGTCGAGCAGCGTGCGCAAGATTTGCAAAACCGCGAGCAGTCGATGGGAACCGCACCCGCCGCCCCGGCCAAACATCACAAGATGACTCCGCATCATCCGAAGAAGGGTGCGGACGCGTCGGGCACCTGAGCGACTTCCCGGATCTCGCCTCGCGGCCTCGTCGTGAAGGTGAAAAAGCCGAAGCCGGCAGCGCCGGTTTCGGCTTTTTTATTTGCGCGATCCGCTCCCCGCCGACGACACGCTTCGAACGCGCACCGGTCTCGCAAAGCCTCCGGCGCACAGCATTCTGTATGCTAAAGTCGCGCACCGACCGGCGAGCCGCCGGCATCCCCTAACCCGTGCGCACCCTGGTGCGGAGGACAGCATGAGCAACATCCAGCTTGATATCGAATGGACCGAAGCAGCATCTCGCAAGATCGAAAAACTGATGCCGCGTGGCGGTCAGGAAGCGTACCTCGCGCTGCCGCCCGTCGAATGCCTGCCGATGGAAGGCGACGTGCTGTTTCTCGGCCCGGCTGGCAAGCAGCAGCCGTTCATCGTCGCGGAGCGTCAGTATCACCATGACGGCGACGCCGACTGGACCATCATCCTGATTCTCGACGTCCCGCAAGCGACCCACTGATCGCTGACGGCGCGCCGGCGGCCTCGGTCCCGCCGCACCTGGCCGGCGCGTCGTCCGCGCGCCGCTGACGCCCGCCCGCCGAGCTCAGGCGATCTTCGACACCACGCGAATCTCCGCGTGCTCGATCCAATCCGCGGCCGCTTTCTTATAAGCCTGGATATGCGCGGATTTCGCATGCGCCGCGAGCGCATCCTGGCTTTCCCATCGCTCGATGAACACGAACCGGCGCGGCTCCTGCACGTCGCGGTGCAAGTCGTACTGCAGCACACCAGCTTCCTTGCGCGTCGGCCCGACGATGCCTTCGAGCGCCTCGCGCAACAGCTCCTCTTGCCCCGGTTTCGCCACCGAAATTGCGACCACCGCGATTTCCGCCATGCCTGATCTCCTCTTTACGAAAATCAGCAGCATACCCGCCAGTCGCTGAACCTGCCGACGACGGCGCTACCAGCCTGGCGACGCATGAATCTCGCCTCCGCCCGCCATGCCAGACCACCGTCGCGTCAACACGGAATCCGCCCGGCAAGGCAGTGCCAAGCCCGCCGCCCGAACCGCAACATCAGCCCCCGCACCGGCACTAAGATGTGTGCACCGTCGGCGCCTGGAGTTTGGCGGGCGACCACTGGGCGCCCTGCTACCCTCGGCGTGGTACGGCAACTCATTGCGATTGAGAATCGGTTTCACGCGTGGCAAGCGCGCGAAACGCTCCGGCGCATGACCGCAACGGGTTGCCGCACGGCCGTTGGCAGCCGTTTTGCGGACAATTCTCGCGCTTATGCCTTTGTGATAACCCGCACATTGATGCACGCTGCAAACTGCTAGACTCATTTTGACCAATTCGCCGGAGTCCAGCGTAGCTGGTACTGCCCTCCGTGTTCGCGGGACGCGTTCGTGTCGTCCCGGCGACGCTTCGGGTGTGCGGGCGCTGCGCGCCGAATGGGTTTGCGAGCCCCTTTACCCCTTGCCGCAACAATCCCATGTCAGCTCTGATGCCCGCTTCTATGCCATCTGTCAGCGAATTGACCGTGAGCGGCGTGCTCCCGCACCTGGTCCGCGGCGAGTCGGGCTGGACCGCGACCTGGCGCGCGTTGACATTGCACAGCGTGTTCCAGCCGGTGCTGTCGGTCACGCATCAGTGCGTGGTTGGCTACGAGGGGCTGTTGCGCGCGTTCGATCCGGTCGGCCTGCCCGTTTCGCCCGAAGTGCTGTTCTCCGGCACGCGCTCGGCCGCCGAAGCGCGCGAACTCGACCGCATCGCGCGCTGCCTGCACGTGGCGAACTTCATGGAGCAAGGCATCAGCACCGGATGGCTGTTTCTGAACACACGCCCGCAGGTGTTCGAAACCGGCTGGCCGCAGCGCGCGTTCATCGACGAGTTGTCCGCGCATTTCGGGCTGCCGCAGGAGCGCATCGTGATCGAAGTGCTCGAGCAGCCCGCCGACGATGAATCCGCCGTCGCCAGCATGCTCGCCGCCTCCCAGCCGCGAGATTTCCTGATCGCGATCGACGACTTCGGCACCGGCTTCTCGAACTTCGACCGCGTATGGCGCTTCCGCCCCGACATCGTCAAGCTCGACCGTTCGCTCGTCGCGCGCGCGGGCAAGCGCGAGGGCGACGAATCGATGATCAGCCATCTGATCGCAATGTTGCATCAGTCGGGCACGCTGGTGCTCGCCGAAGGCGTCGAAACCGATGAAGAGCTGATGATCCTGATGCAGGCCGACGTCGATTTCGTGCAAGGCTTCTGGTTCGGCCAGCCGAAGAGCAGCGTGCGGGCCGCCTGCACGAAGGTGCCCGCGCTCGTCGAATCGATCTGGAGCAAGTTCGCCGACTACGAGCGCGCGCACGCCGGCCACCAGCGGCTCGGCTTCGAGGGCTTCGCGGAAGCGGTGCTGGCCGCCGCCGACACTTACAAGGCGACCGGCGACCTCGAACAGGCTGCGCAAAGGGTCTGGCATCTGCCCGAAGCACGCCGCGTATTCCTCACCGACGACCAGGGCGAGCAGACCCAGCCTTCGGTGACGGCGGCATCGGTCCCACCGCCTCCGAAGCGGCTCGCGCCGCTCTATACGGAGACGCGCAGCAACTGGTCGCGTCGCGCGTATTTCCGGCACGCGCTCGCGGCGCCGGGCCGCGTCGCGATGATGGGGCCGCACTATTCGCTCGCCGATGGTCAAGACTGCTACACCGCGGCGATCGCGTTCGAGCGCGACGGCACGAACGTGCTGTGCGTCGACTTCGTGCCGGAGGCATCGCCGCCGGATGTGCGCACCGGCCGACGCGGCACGAAGCGTTAGCGACCCGCGCCGCTACTCGTGCACGCGGCCGCGCCCCGACTTCACCTCGCTGCGCTTTGCCTTGCTGTCGAGCCGTCGCAGGTTCGACGCGCGAGTCGGCCGCGTCGCGACCCGATGCTTGCGGGTGACGCTGACACCTTCGATCAGTTCATCGAGCCGCGCGAGCGCCGCCGCGCGGTTCATCTCCTGGGTCCGATGTTCCTGCGCCTTGATGACCACGACTCCGTCGCGCGTGAGCCGGTGGTCGGACAGCGCGAGCAGTCGCATCTTCAGCACTTCCGGCAGCGACGAGGCGCGCACGTCGAAACGCAGATGGATCGCGCTCGATACCTTGTTGACGTTCTGCCCACCCGCCCCTTGCGCGCGCACGGCGGTCAGTTCGATTTCGTTGGGCGGGATCGGATAGCGGGATGTCATGGGCGGTCGGGAAGAAAGATGCATCAGTGTACAAGCGCTCGGCGCGAGATGCCCGAGCTCGCCGCAGCGCGCCGCAGCGCCGGGTGCAGTGCTCGGCGGCACCGGCACGCGATCGCTTTACGAAAAAAACCATTTGCGTCGGCACGACCGGTTCATCGATACTGGCTCTTTCGCTTACGGCGTAAATTCAAATGAAAATCCGTCCCGGTTTCGTGCTCGAACTGGCGGTCAACTTTCTGCTGCCGTGGCTTGCCTACCGGCTCGCGATACCGCGAGTCGGCGAGACCGGCGCGCTGATCGCGTCCGCCGTGCCGCCGCTCATCTGGAGCGCGATCGAGCTCGCACGCTTCAGACGCGTCGATGCGCTCAGCGTGATGGTGGTCGCGGGCATCGTGTTGTCGGTCGCGGCCATGGCGCTCGGCGGCAGTCCGCGCATGCTGCTGTTGCGCGAGTCGCTGGTGTCCGGCGCGGTCGGCGTGGTGTTCCTGCTGTCGCTGCCGATGCGTCGTCCGCTGATCTTCTACCTCGCGCGCGCGACTCTCGCGCGCGAAGTGGAAGGCGGCGCCGCGCATTTCGAGGCGCTGTGGCGCGAACGCCCCGGTCTCGCTCCCGCGTTGCGAACTATGACGCTCGTGTGGGGCGTCGGCCTGACCGCCGAGACCGCGCTACGCGCGTGGATGGCGCTGACGTGGCCGATCGAACGCTTCCTCGTCGTGTCGCCCTTTATTGGCTACGGCATCTACGCGGCACTGGCGCTGTGGACCCTGTGGTATCGCAAGACGATGCGCAGCCGCGTCGAGTCCATCGAGCGGGCGAGCGGCATGGCCGGTTGAGCGCCGCTCGCACTCTACGCCCTCCACTCCGCGTGTTCCGCCTGCGCTTGCGCAATCAACGCGACGCCTCCGCAATCCGCGCGGCCAGCCCCGAATCACGCTGCGTCGGCGTCGCGATCGCCTGCGCGAGCACGGCCCGCGCGCCGATCACCTCGACGCGTTCGCGTGCGCGAGTAATCGCCGTGTATACGAGCTCGCGCGACAACACCCGGCTGAACGCCGACGGCAGCACCAGCACCGCGTGCTCGAACTCCGAACCTTGCGACTTGTGGACCGTCAGCGCGAACGCGGTGTCGTGCGGCGGCAGCGCGGCCGGCGACACCGCGCGCACGCCGCCGTCGCCGGTGCGGAAGTACACGCGCAGCGCGCCGCCCGCGCCCGGCAGCGCAATGCCGATGTCGCCATTGAACAGCCCCAGCGCGTAGTCGTTGCGCGTCACCATCACCGGCCGTCCCGCAAACCATTGCGCGCCGACCGCGAGTGTGACGCCCGCGGCGCGGCGCACCTGGGCCGCCATCGCCGCATTGACCTGATCGACGCCACGAGGTCCGAGCCGCGTCGCACAGAGGATGCGGAAGCGGTTGAGCGCGTCGAACAGCGGCAATGGATCGGGCGTATCGCTGGCGAGCGCCGCGGCAAGTGCGTCGGCGTAAGGCCCGAAGCCGGCGGCAAGTCGCGTGACGGTGCGCTCGGCGAGCGTCGTGTGCGCGTCCTCGTGCAGCGCCGCGGTGCAGTCCTCGGTCGGGTCGGTCCGCAATACGTCGAGCGCCGCGCTCGCCGAACCGTTGCGAATCGCAACCGACAAACGGCCGATCGGCGACTCGAGGCCGAACCGGTAGTTGCGCTCTAGCCAGACGACGCAGTCCGCGAGCGGATTGCGTTCGTTCGCCATTTGCATATCGCGACCGGACTGCTCGTCAGTCGCCGCTGTCGCGACATCGGCGAACAGATCGCCCGATGCGTCCGGCGCGAACGTGCGCCGCGCCTCGGGCGGCACAAAAAAATCATCCAACGGCGCTGCATCGTCCTGACGCGACGCACGCGGCAAAGCCCGCGCAAGCCGCGCCTCGTCGATATCGAGCGCCTGCGCGACCCGTCGCAATCCGCTTGCGCTCAACGCCGGCCGCGCGCTGAGTTCGGCGAACACCGCGCCGGCTTCGACCGCGGCGAGCTGGTCCTTGTCACCGAGCATCACGAGCCGCGTTTGCGGTCCGATCGCGTCGAGCAGATGCGTGGCCATCGCGACGTCGATCATCGACGCCTCGTCGATCACGACCACGTCATACGGCAACGGATTATCGCGATGATGCCGGAAGCGTCCGCCCGGTCCCGAGCCCAGCAATCGATGCAGCGTGTACGACGTCTGCGGCAAACGCTCGGCGAGCTCCGGCGGCAGGTCGCCCGCGCGTGCGAGCAACGCTTCCTGCATCCGTTGCGCCGCCTTGCCGGTCGGCGCCGCGAGCGCAATACGCAAATCGGCGCGCGCATCGAGCAGACACGCGAGCACCCCGACCACGGTCGTGGTCTTGCCGGTGCCCGGACCGCCGCTGACGATCGTCAGCCGCCCCGACAGCGCCATCACGGCCGCGACGCGCTGCCAGTCGATTTCGTCGTCTTTCGGGGGGCCGAAGTAGCGCAGCAGGCGTTCGCGCAAAGCGGCGGGCGTGGAGCCGGCGTCGACATTCGCAGTGCTCGCGTCGCCCGTCGCCTGTGCGACCAGCGCGTGGGCCAGGCGCCGCTCGTAGTCGTAGTAGCGCGCGAGATAGAGACGCCCCTGCGCGTCGATCACGAGCGGCCGCAATGCCGCCGCACTCGCTGCGTCCGCGGCGCCATCGCTTGCCATGCCGCTCGCGAGCAGCGCCGCGCGCACTTCGGCGCTCGATGCGTCGAAGCGGCGCGCGAGCGCCGCGAGCGGCACGCACACGTGCCCTTCGGCGGTCGCGCGGCTCGCCGCGAACGCGCCGCGCGCGGCCCATTTCACCACCTCGGTCGATGCACCACCGCGCCGCGCCAGCATGCCGATCCGACGCGCGAACCCTTCGGCCAGCGCGATGCTGAAATCGGCGGGCGCGGGCAGGTTGACGCCGATGTCTTCCAGACCGAGCGGCGCGGCCGCGTGCTCGTCAAGCGTGCCGAACGTGCTCATGCGCCACCTCCGATCATCGCCGCGTCGAGCAGCGCCACCAGTTCGAACGGCGCGCGCCGCCTGTGCACGCCGGCGGCGCCGTCGACATCGCGCCAGTCCGGCCGCACGCCGCGCACGAACAGATACAGATAGCCGCCGATATGCGTGTCGTACGCGTAATCGCGCACGCGCGTCTTCAGATAGCGATGCAACGCGACCGTATAAAGCAGCGCCTGCAGGTGATACGCATGACTCGCCATCGCCGCTTCGAGCGGCGCGGCCGCGTAATCGGCCGCGCTGTCGCCGAGATGGTTCGATTTCCAGTCGACGATCCAGAAGCGGCCGTCGTGCTCGACGATCATGTCGATAAATCCTTTGATGTACCCACGCAGCACGCCGGGCTCCAGCGCGACGTCGGGATAGCCGTATTCGATCAGCAGCTCGCGCAGCGCCGGAAAATCGAGCGACGGCGCCGCGAACAGAAACTCGAGTTCGTTCAGGCGCCGACGCGGGTCGAGCTGCGCGAGCGTCATGCCGGGCACGAGTTCGGTCGAGACGACGTCGGCGATCAGCCGATGCATCATCGCGGGCAAACGCGCGGCGAGCTCGGGCGCGGCCGGCGCCGGACGCTCGCGCAGCGCGCCGCGGATCGCGTCGGGCCAGCTGCGCGCGTCGCTGAAATCGGCGAGCTCGAACATCCGATGCAGGCAATCGCCAGCCGCCGCACCGCGCGGGAACGCGAGGATGTCGTCGTCGGCATGCGCCGGGGCGTTGGGCGCGGCAACCGGCGCGAGCAACGGCGCGGACTGTAGCGCATCGGCGATCTCATCGTGGTCGGGCCGCACGTCTTCCTGCGGCGCGTGCGCG
This sequence comes from Paraburkholderia sp. EG304, assembly GCF_046543485.1. Taxonomy (NCBI): domain Bacteria; kingdom Pseudomonadati; phylum Pseudomonadota; class Betaproteobacteria; order Burkholderiales; family Burkholderiaceae; genus Paraburkholderia; species Paraburkholderia sp. EG304. Next base: position 187,135 of record NZ_JBKGUA010000006.1, read on the forward strand.
TTGGCATCCCCGTTCCTCGCGCCGGCCGCGATCAGGCCGCTGAAACTCGCCATGCGCCACTGATCCCGCAACGGCCGCCGATTCGCGCGCGCGTGCAGATGCGCGCCCTGATCCTGCAGACTTTCGAGCGGCACGCGGCGCGTCACTTCGGGCAGCGCCCGCAAGGTGACCGGTCCGCCCGCCAGCGCATGCCAGCTCGCCGCGAGCGCGGCTTCGTTGGGCGGCTCGGCGAGCCATGCGTCGAAAGTGTGGCCGCTGCCGCCGACGAGCCAGTTCAGCACGCTGCGGCGCGACTCTTTGGTCGAGCGCGACGACAGATAGGTGCCCGCGACCAGGTAGCAGCGATACACCGCGCGCGTGAGCGCCACATAGACGAGCCGCGCGCGTTCCGCCGCCTGCTCGCGCACCGCATATCGCGACGCGCGCTCGGCTTCCTGTTCGTCGCAACCGTAGTGCAGCACCGCGTCGCCGCTGTCGTCGTGGTACTCGCGCGCATCGGGCAAGCCCGACGACGGCGGCTCGCGCAAGCCGCCATCGTTCAGGAACGGACAGAACACGACCGCGTATTCGAGTCCCTTCGATTTATGGACCGTAACGATCTGCACGAGATTGCGATCCGACTCGAGCCGCAGTTGCGCCTCTTCCCCGCCGCCCTGCTGGCGCTGCGCGGCGAGCCAGCGCAAGGTCGGCGCGATGCCGGGCTGGGTGGCCGCGCGCGCCTGCACGAGCTCGGCGAGATGGTTCACGTTGGTCAGCCGGCGCTCGCCGTCGACACCCGCGACGAGCCGCTGAGCAACCCGCAGCTCGCGCATCAGCGTGCGCCACATCACGGCGAAGCCGCGTTCGTGCCACAGCATCCGGTAGCGCGAAAAACGCTCGACCCAGCCCATTGCGTCGGCGGGATCGAGTGCTGGCGCGGGTTCGTCAAAGGCCTCGGCCGCGGGTGCATCGGCGACCTGCGTAAGACGCCACAGCGCGGCGGCGTCGAGCCCAAGCCAGTCGGTCGCGAGCGCGGCGCGCAGACGCCGCAAATCGCCGGGCGTGTCGATGGCGGCCAGCACGCGCTCGATCTGCTCGGCATCCAGCGTCGCGAACACCGACGCCTGCGCAAGCTCCACGCTGCCGACGCCCCACGACGCGAGCACGCGTTTGACGAGGCTACCCTGCTTGTGCGTCTGCACGAGCACGGCGATATCGCCGGGCGCGAGCGGCTTGTCGCCGATCGTCACGACGCCTTCACGCGCCCCTCGCAGCAGCCGCACGATCTCGGCCGCGCACGCTTCGCTCGCCGCGCGCTGCGCGTCGCGTTTGCTCAGCGCGCTCTCGCCTCGCGGCAACGTCCAGATGCGGAAATCGCCGCCGCCCGCGTCGGGATCGGCGAACGGTGCACGCCGCCGCTCGCCCGCACGCACCGGCTGATAGTCGAGCCCGTCGAGCACGAAAGCTCGAGGGTTCGCTTCGAAGATCCGATTGCACGCGTCGACGATCGGTGCGGTCGAGCGCTGGTTGACCGCGAGCGTGTAGCATGCGGACGCCGACTCGCGCGCCGCGAGATACGTATGCAGATCCGCCGCACGGAAACTGTAGATCGCCTGCTTCGGATCGCCGACGAGGAACAGCGGCCCGGCCGGCGCGAAGATGCGGCTGAAGATCGCGAATTGCAGCGGATCGGTGTCTTGGAACTCGTCGATCAGCGCGGCCGGATAGCGGCTGCGCAACGCATCGGCGAGCCACGGATGCGCGGCCAGCGCGCGATACAGATTCGCGAGCAGATCGTCGAACGATACGACGCGGCGCGTGCGCTTGCGCGTCACCAGCTCGGCCGGCGCGAAGTCGAGCCAGGTCTGCACGAGCCCGAGCCAGCGCGCGCGCTGCGCGGCCTCGGCGGCGACCGCGGCCGCGGCCAGCGCGTCGGCATGCTCGAAGAAAGGATGCGCGGGCGGCTCGAAGCTGGCCTTGGTCGCCTTCTTCAACGCCGACGCCGTCAGCTTCAACGCCGCGCGCGGCGGCGGCGCATGGCAGTCGCCCCGCGCGAAGTAGTCGGTCCACGCGGCGATCGCGGCGCTGACGTGATCGGGCTTGTGCGTGGTCTTGCTCAGGCGCTCCTGGGCCTCGGCGAGCAGCGAGACGATCGTGTCGCGCTCGGCCTGCCAGATCGCGCACGCGACATCGAAGCCGGCCTGCGGATCGGCGCTAGCGCCGTGCGCGTCGACGCTGCCCCAGCGCAATTGCGCGAGCGGCTTTTTCAGGCGTCGCGCCAACTGCTCGTCGAGCGACGCCGGACCGGCGCGCCTCGCCACCAGCCACGCAGCGAACGCCGGATGCGCATGCGCGACCGGCTCGACCTGCTCGCGCCAGAAGTCGGCGGCGAGTTCGAAGCGCAGCGCCGCGTCGTCGGCTTCCATCTCGAATGCGAACGGCATCGCGGCGGCGAACGGCGCTTCCTGCAACGCGCGCTGACAGAACGCGTGGATCGTGTGGATCGCGGCCTGATCGAAGGTGCGCAGCGCGCGGCGCACGACCTTCAACGCCGCCTCGCGGTCGATACCGTTCTCCGGCGCGAGCGTCGTTTCGAACAGCCGGCGGATGAACGGATCGTCGCCGTCGTCGTCCATCTCGATCGCGCGATGCAGTTCCGCGAGACGGCCGCGAATGCGCTCGTGCAACTCCGCGGTCGCGGCCTTCGTGAACGTGACGACGAGAATCTGATCCGCATTCAGGTTCTTTTCGAGCAGCAGCCTCACATACAGCGCGCAGATGTTCCACGTCTTGCCGGTGCCCGCCGACGCTTCGATCTGGTTCACGCCGTCGAGCGGACACGCGAACACGTCGAGTTCGTCGGCGACGAGGTTTTGATGGCGCAGCGCTTCGCTCATGAGGCGCTCCGCACATGCTGGATCAGTGGCTTGAAGACGATCGCGGCGAGGCTGCCGAACGGCTGCGCGAGCGTGAGCGGCGTGCCGCGCAGCGCGATGCGCAACGCGGGGTCGTCGGACTCGCCGCGCACGCGGTCGTTGATCCATACGCCCTGTGCCGCCGATTCGCTTTCGCTGACTCTCGCCCATGCGCTCTTAGGGAAGAAGCGCAGCGGCAGCCGACGGCCGGCATTGAAGAGCGCCGCCAACGGCGCGAGTTCGTCGAGCGGCGCCGCGACGGGCGCGAGCTCGAAGCTCTCGCCGCTGCCGTGCCACACGGTGCGGCGCGGACCGTCCGGCTGCGCCGCGCAATAGACCAGATGCGCGAGCCACGCGGATAGATAATCGCGCGCGCTGGCTTTGGCATAACGAAAGATCACTTGTCCCGTTCCGGTCAGCAGGTTCAACGTGCCGCGCAATTGCAGCGGCATTTCGGCGGCCTCGCGCAGCAGCGCGTCGTAGTCGCCGAACAGGGAATCGGCGCTATCGGTGCGATCGCCGCCCTGCGGCCAGCGCGGCCTGATCTCGAGCACGAACGGCAAGCGCTCGACACCGGCGGCGACTTCGCGCCGCACGCTTTGCGCCAACTGCCGCAGCGCGGAAAGTTCGCGAGCGCGCCACACCGCGCCGGTCGCGCCGCCCGGCAACTCGGGGCTCGCCTCGGCGACGCGCTGCACGCGGCTATACACCACGTCGTCTGCGGTGTCAGCGTCGAGCAGCACCGGCAGCAGGCGCTCGGCGAGCGCGTCGCGGCCCGCATAGTCGAGATCGAACGGCTCCGTATCGAGCAGTTCGCCTTGCGCGTCCGACAACGCGATGCCGAGCCGGTCGCGCAACAACGCGCGCGCCGGATGACGCCAGAAGCGCACGAAATCGTCGAACTGCACCTCGCGCAAATCTTCCGGCGGCAGCTGTTGATCGAAGAACGGCGCGGCATCCGCATGCTGCGGTTCGGCGAGCAGCGTGGCCAGCTCGGCGCGATCGGCGTCGTAGGTGAACAGGTCCGCCTTCGCCGCAAAATAGTCCGACGCGAACGCCTGCAGCGGATGCTCGACGATGAACTCGCGCCGGGCGCGGTCGACGTCGGCCGGACTCGCGTCCTCGCCCGCCGACACCTGCGCGAGATGATCGAGCAATTCGTCGACGAGCGCGGCCGGCGGCAGCGGCGCGTTATCGCGAATGCTGCGGCCCGTGTACGCGATGAAGAGCCGCTCGCGCGCGGCGAGCAGCAGATCGAGGAACAGATTGCGCTCGTCGTCGCGGCGCTGACGGTCGCCGGCCTTGCCGAACGCGGCCATCAGATCGAACTCGTCGGCACGCGCGAGCGACGGCAGCACGCCGTCGTCCATGCCGAGCAGGCAGATCACCCGGAACGGCAAACCGCGCAAGCTCGTCAGCGAAGAAAACGTCACGCTGCCCCACGGCACGCCGCCGCGCGCGGGGTCGTCGAGCGCTTCGGTGAGCGCGGTGCGCACCACCGACGCCGGCAGCAACACGTCGTGCGCGCCGGCCTGCATCGCGGCAGTCATCGCATCGAGCGCGTCGCGCACGGCCGCGAGCGAATCGGCGAACTCGACGCCGCCGTCGAAGCACTGCCCGAGCGTTTCGAGCAGCAGCTGCGACCAGTCGGCGGGCGTGCGCTCGATCGCACAGCTCGTCGCGAAGCTGTCGATATCGTCGACGAAGCGCGACAGACGGCCGAGCAATTCGGCATCCGAACCGCCCGCGCCTTCGACCGGCAGCCATGCATCGACCGGCTCGCCGCCGGCCGGCATCGCATAGCCGAGGTACAGGCGCGTGAGCGCATCGGCGAACGTATGACGCGCGACCGGCACGTGCTCGCCGACCGGTTCGAGCGGCGCGAGCCCGCGCCGCGCGCCGGCGGCCGCGAGCCATTCCTGCGCGGCTTCGAGCGAATTCGCATCGATGCCGTAACGCACCGCGACCGCGTCGACGCGCAGCCATTCGATCAGATCCGGCGCACCCACACTGCGCTCGGGCAGCGCGAGCCAGTCGAGCAACAGACGCGCGACCGGATTGGCCTGCGACGGCGGCAAGCCGGTGATCCGGTACGGAATGCGGCGGGTGTCGCCGGCGGGCGTGGTGCCGAACACCGCATCGATCAGCGGACCGGCCGCCGCCAGATCGGACACCGCGACCAGCACGTCGGACGGCTGCAAATCGTCGAACTCGTCGAACCAGCCAAGCAGGCGATCGTGCAGCACTTCGAGCTGCCGGGACAGGCTATGGCAAACGTGGACCTCGATACCGCGCTCGACAGGCAACTCGTCGGCATCGGCTTCCTTGCGCAGATCGAGGATGCCGTTCTGCACGGCGGCAAGCCAGCTCGGTTCGGGGTTCTCGGTGAAGTCGCCGGTCTCGGCCGATGCCGCGCTTTCGGTCAGCTCGTGCAGCATATGCAGCTGCGCCTGAGTCTGCCGTCCCCATTCGGCGAGCAGCGGATGACCGACTTCCTGATAGTCGAGCTGCCCCGCCGCGTCGAGCGCCTGCACGCGCCCTTCGCTGACCACGTCGAACCAGAACTCGCGGCATGGGTTCATCACATAGAGACGCACGTCGATCCAGCGCGACAGCGCGCGCAGCAACGCAATGTGAAGCGGCGGCATGGTCGGCAGCGCGAACACGCTGACCGCCTCGGGCCATTGCGCGTTCGAGATCGCCTCGAGATCGAGTCCGGCGATTTCATCGAGGAACCGATACGCGGGCGGCAACGCGGCCGCGGATGTTTGCGCATGGCCGCCGGCTTGCGCGAGTTCGGCGAGCACCGCGCGCCACAGCGCCGCCTGCCAGCGCTCGTCTTCGCGCGCCGCATCGCTCGCGCCGGTCAGACGCGGACCGGTGTCGTCTGCCGCGCCATTCGCGAAGATCGAGCCGCCCTTCTGCCACTGCAGCAGCCATTCGGGGCGATAGGTCAGATAGTGATCGAGCACGGTCGCGACGCGCCGCGCGAGTTCGTAGCGCATCGACGCGTCGGCCGCATCGAGATAGGTGCGCAAACGCGGCGACGCATTCCACGGCAGCGCTTCGTCGGTGTCGTCGAGCAGCCGGTAGCAGCGCCACACGAGCCGGTCCGGCGCGAACGGCGAATGCTTCGGCACCTCGATCACGCCGCCGATCTGCGCCCACAACCATTGCGCGAGATAACCAAAGTTCACGTTCGCGCAGATGCCCTGGCGCGCGGCGATATCGAGTTCGAGCCGCCGGCGCACGGCCGCGCTCGGCACGATCACGGGACGCGCGGTCCATGGGTCGGACGGCGCCTGCGCGAGGTCGTCGAGCAGCGCGCCCACCAGCGTTTCGTAGCGGTTCGAGTAGAAGAGCTGAAGCATGGATTCCAGATCACATTTGGCACGCCGACGGCCCGCGAGTGATGCTCGCGAACCGCGGCGGACATTGAAGCGACAGCATAACAAACCGATCCCCACGGCATAACCTGGCCGAATGGACGAGGTCAGATCGCGCGCAAAATCAGTTAGACTCGACGGCAGTTTCGCGCTGTCTTTCCAACTGCGGTTTTCTCGGTGAATGGATTCAGTTAGTCGATGCGCTATTCGGTCGAAATAAGAAAATTCCTCTATAGCCAGTACTTTTATGGCGGCCTGCGCATCGCGGTCGGCGTGTCGTTACCGGCCATCCTGTGCCTGCTCGTGTTTGACAATCGTGAACTCGGCTTCACGATTGCGACCGGCGCGCTCGGCGCCTGCGTCGTCGACATGCCGGGCCCGCTCAAGTACAAGCACAACGAGATGCTGGCCTGCTCGGTGATCGGCTTTCTGTCCGCGCTCGCCACCGGCCTCGCCACCGTCAATCCGATCGCGCTGTGGTGCACGGTCGTGCCGCTCACGTTCGTGCTGTCGCTGATCGTCGTGTACGGCAACCGCTGGCCGCAGATCAGCTTCGCGACGCTGTTCATGATGATCCTGACGCTGGAGGAGCATTTCACGCCACAGCAGGCGCTCGTCAACGCGTCGTGGATCCTGCTCGGCGGCCTCTGGTACACATACTGGTCGACCTTCGTGAGCCAATGGATGGTGCATCGGATCGAGCAGCAGGCGCTCGCCGAAAGCGTGTTCGCGTGCGCGGACTATCTGCTCGCGCGCGCCGCGTTCTACGATCTCGACAACGATCTCGACGAGTGCTATCGCAACCTCGTCGACAAGCAGATCTCCGCGGTCGATCGCCAGGAGGCCGCGCGCGACATCGTGCTGCGCAATCTGCCCAGGCTCAAACGCGGCAAGCTCGAACCACGCCGCGCGATGCTGTACAACCTGTTCATCAATACCGTCGATCTGCACGAGCTGTTCGTCGGCGCGCAAACCGATTACACGCTCGTGCGCAGCACGTTCGGCGGCTCCGACCTGCTGGTGTTCTATCGCGATCTGATCCGCAAGGCGGCCGAAGATCTCGAGGAGATCGGCCTCGCGGTGCTGCAGAATCAGGCGCCGCGCAAGCGCGTGAACGTGAAGGCCGAGTTGCGCGCGATCGAGTATGAAATCGAGCTGATGCGCAAGCAGGAACTGCCGACGCAGAACCCGGAGGCGTATTCGGCGGTGTCGTCGAATTTCCGCCGCATCTGGAGCGCCACGCGGCTGATCGACAAGATGCGCCGCAGCCTCACCACCGAGCCGAGCCCGACCGAAACCGAACTGCGCATCGACCAGGCGCTGAGCCGCTTCGTGACGAGCCGGCGCGTGCCGTTCGGGCAGATCTTCTCGAATCTGACGATGGCCTCGCCGAGCTTTCGCCATGCGTTGCGCGTGACGATCGCGGTCGCCGTGGGCTTCTGGCTCGGCCGCCTGCTGCCGCTGACCAACGCGTACTGGATCGTGATGACCACCGTCATCATTCTGAAGCCCGGCTACTCGCTGACCAAGCAGCGCAACGGGCAGCGGATCATCGGCACGCTGATCGGCTGCGCGGCGAGCATCGCGCTGATCATCTTCGTGAAGGAGCCGCACATCCTGATGGTCGTGATGTTCGCGTCGATGGTGATGAGCTACAGCCTGCTGCTGTTCAACTACACGGCGAGCGTCGTGTTCACGTCGTCGTATGTGCTGCTGCTGTTCCATCTGCTTGCGCCGGGCAGCCTGCGCATCATCGGCGAGCGCGCGATCGACACCGTGGTCGGCTGCGCGATCGCGATTGCGGCGAGCCACCTGTTCCCGTACTGGGAGTACCGCTTGATGGGCAAGCTCGTCAACAACATGATCAGCGCGACGCGGCAGTATCTCGAAGCGAGCTGGTGGTGGAGCGGCAAGCCGGCCGCTGCGGTGGTCGCGGCCGTGACCGAAGCGGGCGCGCGTGCGCCGGCGGCCGCGATGGCGGACCCGGCGCTCGGCTTTGGCGGGCCGGCGCTCGCTGTCGCTGGAGCCGAAGCCGACGTGGAGAGTGGCGCCGGTGCGCGCCGCGCGGAGCGCGCAAGCCGTGCACAGCCGCTCGGCGACGCTGGTGCCGAGGCAAACGCTGGCGACGCCGCCCATGGCACCACCACGATCCGCAATCCGACCGCGCGCCCGGCAAGCGGCGCATCGGCTGCCGCCGCCGCGGCTGCGACCGCGCTCGACCGCGATTACCGCTATCGGCTCGCGCGCAAGAACGTTCACGTTGCGTTCGCGAATCTCGGTCAGGCATTCCAGCGCATGATGCTCGAACCGAAGTCCGCGCAGAAGTTCGTGCCGGAGTTGAACGGTCTGCTGGTGCGCAGCCACGTGCTCGCGTCGCAGATCACGGCCGCCGCGCCGCTGCTGCGCACCTCCGCGCAACAGCAGCAACAGGTCGAGGATGTCTCGCTACAGCCGCTGCAGCGCGCATTGAGCCTCGTGCGCGACAACCTGAGCGCCGCCGAAGCCGGCACCGCGTTGCCCGCAGAGCAGAGCGAGCAGATCAAATTGATGAGTCGCGAGCTCGATGCGATGGTCGTCAAAACGGAGAAATCGCCGGACTATTCCGCCGATGCGGTGCACGACACGAAACTGCTTGCGCATCAATGCAAGCAGATGCTCGCGGCGTCCGCGCAGATTCGCAAGGACGCGAGCATCATCCGGTTGCCGGAAGAGTGAGCTGCGACGCGCGCGGGCGTTATTGCGCGGCGCCGCTCGCCGGTCTCAGCGCGTTGACCGCCGCTGCTGCCTCCGAGGCCACCGGCGGCACCTGCGTGGGCTGGCTCTCGAACTCGTGCTTTTGACGGATCGCGTTGTAGATCAGCGTTGCGGTCACGAGCAGAATCGCCACCACGATAAAGACGGCGATGCCAAAGGTCGGGTTCTTCTTGCGCGGCGGTCTGGTCATGAAGCGGGCTCGGTTCGCGTAGCAGTCGCGGATGGGTCGGAGAAGGCGGCATTCTACGCCCAGTGAGCTTGCACGCGGCTTGCAGCCGATGGGGTCGGCATGGATGCGCCGGAGCGCATTTGCTATCGAAATAGCAAGCGGCGCTCCTGGCGCTCACGGATGCTCCACGAGCATCAGGTTACCGCCGACGAACGCACCGGCAACGCCGTCGAATACTTGATCTGCTCCATCGCGAAGCTCGAACTCACGTCGTACAGCGGCACGGCCGTGATCAACTGCTTGTAGATCCGGTCGTAGTCATCGATATCGGAGACCACCACGCGCAGCAGATAGTCCGTCTCGCCGCTCATGCGGTAGACCTCGACCACTTCGGGGATATCGCGCACCGCCTGCGCGAACGCGGCGGCCCATGTGTCCGTGTGCTGGTTCGTGCGCACCGCAACGAACACCGTGGTTCCGACACCCAGCTTGCGCGCGTCGCACAGCGCCACCTGCGCGCGAATCACGCCCGCGTCCTTCAGGCGCTGCAGCCGCTTCCAGCATGGCGTCTGTGACAGGTTCACGCGCTGCGCGAGTTCGGCGATCGGCATCGTCGCGTCCGCCTGCAGCAATTCGAGCAGCTTCCGATCGATGATATCCATACCCATACCCCCACCCCTCATAGGAAATTATTCTACTTTTCTGACGGCGGAGGGAATTATATGGAAACTCTTTCTCCGGGCAAACCGGTATAAATATCGATACCGAAAATTGCCGACCAGCGGCGTTCGCGCTGCATCACCATCATGAGCGACGACCTTCGCGCCACCGCTTTCAAGCACCTTCCCGACTACCTGAAGTCGCTGCCGGACCCGGCCCGCCTCGAAGCGGCCGCGTTACCTATGCACACGCTGCGCGATATCAAGCGCACACCGCTCGAGCGCCTGTGCGACACGCTCGACGCGATGTTCGAAGCCTGCGCGAAATTTCCGGAACCGTCGCATTCGACGTTCTTCGCGCGCACCATGCGGCTCGCGCTCGCCGAGGCGGCCGCCGACCCGGCGCTGCTCGCACCGGTGCAACGCGAAGGTTCCGCCGACACTTATCGGCGCCATCTGCTCGTCGCCGATCCGCAAGGCCGCTATGCGATCGCCGCGCTGGTCTGGCAGCCCGGCCAGGCGAGCCCCGTGCATGCACATCACACGTGGTGCGGTTACACGGTGGTCGAGGGCCAGCTGAGCGAAACGGTCTTCGAATGGAACGACGCGCAGCAATGCGCGAGCGCGCTGCGCGCCCGGACGCGCAACCGCGGCGCGGTGTCGTACGTGCGCGGCGGCCGCGCAGCGATTCATCGGCTCGGCAACAGCAGTGACGCGCCGGCGGTGTCGCTGCATATCTATGGTGTCGAAGGCGCGCGGATCGGGACGCACGTGAACGACATCGTGCGCACGGCCGATGCCGCGGAGATGGTGTGACGACGGTGCACGTCACGACGGGACGTGACGTGACCTGACGTGACCTGACGTGTGACGGAATGTGACGTAACCCGTTCGCGCGACTACGCAGTCATGCGAGCACACAAGCACGCGACCGTCTTCGCGCGTTGCCCAACAAACCCCCGCCTCAACTCTTTCCTCCGACATCGCCCGCCGTCGGAATCTGCGGCGGAATCGGCGCGGTCTGTCCGGTCGGCGGCGGTGCCGGACGCGGATCGTGCGACACGTCACGCGCGGGCGCAAGCGGCACATGTGTCGATGCGCGCGCCGACGGGCCCACGGCGCCCACTTCATACTCCGCTTCGCGCGGATACTCGTGCGCCGCTTCGCGGGTTCGTTCGCGCGCGGGTTCATGGGCCCTTTGATGCGCTTTGCCGTGCGCGCCGTCGCGCGCGCGCTGGTGCGCGTCGGCACCGGCATCCACAGGCGCGACGAACCCGGTCATCTCGTCGTCGCGCAACGGCTCGCCCTCGCTATCCTTCGACGACGTGTACACCCGCATCTGCGCGACCGGAATCTCGATGCCCGCCTCGTCCATCTTGCGCTTGAGCCGCAAATTGAACGCCCGCGCGACGCTCCATTGCTGCAGCGGCCGCGTCTTGATCTGCCCTTTGACGACCATCCAGTTCGGATCGAAGCGGTCGAGACCCCACACCTCGATCGGCCCGAGCATCTCGCGCCGGTAGCGGAAGTCGGCCATCAGCTCCGCGCCGACTTCGCGGATCAGCTGCGTGATCTCGTCGACATCGGTCGAGAACGACATGCGCACCTCGAACACCGCGTACGCGAAATCGCGCGACAGGTTCTTCACGATCTTGATCTGCGAGAACGGAATCGCGTGAATCGCGCCCTGCCCGTCGCGCAGCCGCACGGTGCGGATCGACAGATGCTCGACCGTGCCCGCATGGCCGCCATCGACGTCGATCCAGTCGCCGACCGAGATCGTGTCCTCGATGATGATGAAAAGCCCGGTGATCAGGTCGGTCACCAGCGACTGCGCGCCGAAGCCGATCGCCAGACCGATCACGCCCGCGCCGGCGAGCAGCGGCGTCACGTTGATGCCGAGGTTCGCCGCGGTGACGATGCCGCCGATCGTCATGATCGACACGAGCAACACGTTGCGCACCAGCGGCAGCATCGTGCGGGCGCGCGTGCTCGGGCTGCGCGCCTTGTTGCGCGGGCTGCCCGGATTGAGCGTTTCGGTGATCGCGGTGTCGACCAGAATCCACAGCAGCCACGCGATGAACACGGTGGCGACGATCGCCGTCATCGCATGCGCGATGCCGCGCGCCGCCACGTTCCTCTCGATCACCTCGGCCAGCGACACGTCCCACAGCCGCGCCGCCAATTCGAAGAAAAACAGCCAGATGAACAAGGTCAGCAAGGTGCCGCAAAAGCGCAGCAGCCGCGTCAGATACGGCGAGCGGCGCCGCGCGCGGGCGCTGCGCGGGCGCGTCATGCGCAGCACGATCGCCGACAGGAAAAACGCCAGCACCAGCAGCAGCGCGGTGACGATCGAAATCTGCAGCACGTTTTCGCTGGAGCCGGAGCCGCCCAGCGTCGCGACCACCGACGCGGCCGCCAGCACCAGCACCGGCACGTGCCACATCGCGGCAAGCACCTCGAACGCATCGGTCGCGGCCCGGTGGTCGCTGCGCTGTTCGTACGGCCGGTTGCGGATCAGGTGCGCGATCGGCCGGCGAAACGCGAGCGCGAAATAGCCGGTCAGCACGGCAGCCGTCATGTTGGCCGCGGTCGAAATCAGCGCAGCCAGGTTGGTGCCGATCTGATGCTCGACGTCGTAGTTGACGGCTGCGTCGCCGAGCGCGCCGCACACGCCGATCACGAACAGCACGCGGCGCGCGTGATCGATCAGCAATCGCACCGCGACGCGCCGGTGGCCCGAGCCGAACAGCGAAAACATGATCAGGCAGATCGCGGAAAACACCGCGCCCGCGACGATCGCATACGCGACCACCATGCCGAGCGTGCGGCCGAGCGCATCGGGCATCGCGCGCATGAACAGCAGCGCCGCGATGAACGCGATGATCCACGGACCGACGCGGCGCAACGCGAAGATCAGCAACTCGCGCGTGGTGGGATTGGGCCGCAGCACCAGTTCGATGCCGAAGCGTCTGTGCACCCGATGCTGCAGATAGATCAGCGCGCCGGCACAGGCACCCCAGCCGGCCAGCATCCCCAGCATCGCCAGCAGGATCGTGCCGACACCCTCCCGTCCCTGGCCGGAGACGATCGTGTACAGCTCGTTGCCGGCCGCGGTCACGCGCCCGCTCCAGTAGCGCACCGGCGTGCGGCCCTGGTGCACGTCGGATTCGAACGACGCGATACCCGATGCGATCGCGCCGAGCAGGCCCGGGCTCGGTTGCACGGCCGCCGGCGCGGGCGGGCCGACGGTGTGAGCGGCGCTTTCCGATACGTCGCGCAATTTTTTCAGCTGGGCGACGAGCGCGCTGCGCTGGCGGTCGTTGTCGAGCGTGGCGATCACACTGTCGAGCGAGCGCGCGAGCTCCGCCTGGCTCGCGGGCGACGGGGCCGACGCCGACGCCGCCTCGGGCGCCGACGCACCCGAGGCCTCGGACGCGGGCGTCGCGTTCACCGTCGCGCTGTTGATCAGGCTCTGTAGTGCCGGGATCACCGGCGTGCCGCCGCCGACCGCGGGGCCGGCGGCCTGCGCGATGCGCGGCAGCGCGCCGAGGCACAGAATCAGCGTGGCGCACAGCAGCGCGGTAAACCAACCCAGCAGCGCATATGCGCTCGCGCGCGGACGGACGTCGCCGCTGGCAGTGTCGCGAGCGGTGTGATCGGAGGAGAGATGAGTGGCGGTGAGAATCGCCGGCTGCTGCCCGCCGCCAGACGGCGCAGCCTCGGACTCACGCCGCGACGGGCATGACTGCATGGCAATCCGTGAGAAAACGGCAGACGCCAGTGTAGCCGCAGTTACGCCCGGCGCGCCCGAACATGCGTAACCGAATGTTAGTACGCTTGCGCGGCGGGCGGATTCGATGCGCCGGTCGTCAGTACGCGACCGTCGCGATCTGGCGGACGAAGCGGCCCTGCTCCAGTTCGTCGACGAACGCGATCGCGTAGTCTTCGGCCGAAATGCGGCTGTTGCCGTCCGCGTCCGCGATCAGCGTGTTCGCGCCCGTGCGGAACTTGCCGGTGCGCTCGCCCGGCGCGATCAGCGCGGCCGGCGCGAAGAACGTCCAGTCGAGATCGGTCACGCCGCGGTAGTAGTCGAACGCGTCGCGGTGCGCGAGCGCGATGCCCTTGTACGCGGGCGGAAAACTGTCGGTATCGACCAGCTGCTTGCCCGGCGCGACTTCGAGCGAGCCCGCGCCGCCTACCACGACGACGCGTTTCAGCCCCGCCGCGCGCACCCCTTCGACCAGCGCGCGCGTGGCCTGCGTCAGCGTGGCGAGATCGCCTTGCGGCGGCGCATACGCGCTTGCCACGACGTCCTGACCGCGCACCGCCGCGCCGACGCTCGCGGGGTCGAGCAGATCGGCCTGCGCCGCATGCAGATTCGCGACGCCGGCCGGCACGCGCGCCGGATCGCGCACCAGCGCCGTCACCTGATGCCCCCGACGCGCGGCTTCCGCGGCAATCCGCGATCCGATCGTGCCGGTCGCGCCAAACAAGGCGATCTTCAATTGCTTGCTCATATCAGCGTACTCCTCAGGTTGTTGTATATGTAACTGTCACAGTTACATATAGCGAGAAAAAAAGCGGGGCTCTCACCCCGTTCATTGCTTAGGCACCGTCAAGTCCGGCGCTTGCGCTCGCGATGCTTCTCCGAGCGGACCACGTCGGCGGTCGCATCGGCGAGCGTGCGTGCGGCGAGCGCCGCTTCCATCGCCTGCTGCGCTTCGTCGATGATTCCGCTCAGCACGCTCTGGATATTGCGCCCCACCATGCACTCGGGATTCGGCTCCTCGCGATGCAACGCGAACAACTGCGCGTCCTCGACGGCGCGATAGACGTCGAGCAGCGTGATCTGTTCCGGCTGCCGCGCGAGCAACGCGCCGCCACCGGCGCCCATCTGCGACGTGGTGAGGCCGGCCTCCGAGAGCATGGCCAGCAGCCGGCGGATCAGCGCGGGATTCGTGTTCACGCTGCCCGCAATTATCTCCGACGACAACGGCACGCCGCCCTGTAACGACAGCAGTGCGAGCACATGCACGGCAAAGGCAAACCGGCTACTCGTGTTCACAGCAGATCCGTCCCGCAACGACAATGTGTAACCATCGTAATTACATATACCTCTAAAGTCAAACGGCGAAAGCCGGATCGAACCGAGCGCGGGTCATTTGTCCATCTGCTTCTGCGCGTCGGCAGACTCGGTCGATGCGCTCGCCGAAGCCGACGAGGTCGCATTCTGCGCCGACCACGCCTGCAGCTTGCGCCCCGCCGTTTCGAGGCCTTGGCCCGTGATCGACGCGGCCCTGCCGAGCTGAGCGTTGGCCGCGCTCGCCGCGTTCTGCAGGTTGGCCTGCGCGCTCGACGCGAGCGCGGCCGGGTCGATCCTGATCGACGGCGCAGAGGCCGAGTCGAGGTTCTGCTGTGCGGCGTCCTTGGTCGCCGCGACCTGTTGGCCGACGTAGCTCGCTGCCTGATCGAGCTTCTGACCGGCAAGCTGCGCGGCGTCGTTGAGCTTGCCCGCGACCTGGCCGGCCGACGCATCGTTTTTCTGGCACGCGGCCAGCGCGCCGAACACGAAGATGACGACCGCCGCGCGGCGCAATAAGGATGAGGAAACAGATGAAATCATGATCAGAAAGAAGCCGCGCCGAGCGGCTCGCAGATGCTAAGACGTGCTCATGATACCGCCGTTGCGCCGCGCGGCCGCTTCGAGTCACCGCGGCGAGGCAGACCGTGGTTCCGCCTGCCAATCCTGCCGGAGCCGTCGATTCGCAAATATAAGTTGATTATGTCTCCAGCGAAGTACGGCTAGTTTGTGTCAATCGCTGAGCCTACGATGGCATCACTTCATCACTCACACGTAGGAGACACATCATGGCAAACATTCAACAGGGCGGTTTCAAGCGGATATGGTTCATCACCGGCGCGTCGCGAGGCATCGGCGCATTGATTGCCGAAGCCGCGCTTGCAGACGGCAACGCGGTGGTGGCCGCCGGACGCAAAGTCGCGGCGATCACCGAGCGGCTTGGCGAGTCGGCTGCGTTGCTGCCGGTGGAGCTGGACGTGACCAACGAAGCGCAGGCAAAGGCGGCGGTACAGGCCGCAGTCGAAAAATTCGGCCGCATCGACGTGCTGGTCAACAACGCCGGGTTCGGTCTGCTCGGCGCGGTGGAAGAATCCGCCGACAAGGACGTGCGTCGCATGTACGACACCAACGTCTTCGGCTTGCTCAACGTCACCCGCGCCGTATTGCCGGCGATGCGCGCGAACCGCTCGGGCCACGTGATCAATATTTCGTCGATCGGCGGCTATCGTGCCGCGGCGGGCTTTGGCGTCTATTCGTCGACGAAGTTTGCCGTCGAAGGCATCACCGAAGCGCTGCATGCCGAGTTGAAACCGCTCGGCATTCACGCGACAGTCGTCGAGCCGGGGTATTTCCGCACGGACTTTCTCGATGCTTCGTCGCTGGTCGTTGCGCCGGATGTGATCGACGATTACGACGAAACCTCGGGTGCGGTTCGCCGCAAGGCCATGCAACTGAATCACAACCAGCCCGGCGACCCGACCAGGCTTGCCGCCGCGATGATCGCGCTGGTCGACGCGGCGTCCCCGCCGTTGCGCCTGCCGCTCGGGACGGACACGCTGGCCGCGATCGCCGCGAAAAACGCTTATGTAACGCAGGAAACGGAAGCCTGGAAGGACCTGTCGTCATCCACCGACTTCGCTGCGTAGGCGAAGAAAAGCAGCGGTTCGGTATTCGCCGAGCCGCTGCTCGCCTGAATCGCGGTTGCGCGAATATCAACGGGCCAGTCAATTCGCCGGCGTCAGAATCGGCGCACCGGCATCCTTCAGCAGAAAAACCAGGAATTTAGCCGGCCTGGTCTTGCTGGCATTGCGCCCGACCGTGTGCACGTCGTTCGGATCTTCGTAAAAGGTCTGGCCCGGCTTCAGCGTGACGGTCTTGCCGCCGCGCACGCCCATCACGATCGAGCCTTCCAGCACGTAGATGAAGCCGTGCGCATCATGCCGATGCACCGGGTCCGCACTGCCGGGCGGATACTCGACCGAGAGCACCGTGACTTCCTTGCCCGGATAGTCTGCCAGCGCCTTGGTCGTCAGCGGCGAAACTTGCGCCTGCGGCGGCTCGTGCGCGTGTGCGGCGCCCGCTGCCAGCAGCAGCGATGCGATCACCCATCTGGAAATATGCATGACGGTGCTCCTATGCTGATCGATCAGGCCAGACCGGACTTGTCCACGCCAAAAGCCTTGTCGTAGATGCCCGGCGGGATGCGGAAGCCGATGTTGACCCGATTCCACGCGTTGATCGACATCACCTGGAAGGTCAGGTCGGACAACTCCTTCTCCGAGAACTGGGTCCGCACGCGATCGTAGATTTCATCGCTCACACCGAGCGGCGAAATATGGGTCAGCGCCTCGGTCCAGGCGAGCGCGGCACGCTCGCGCGGCGTGAACAGGTTGGACTCGCGCCACACGGCCACGTGATGAAGGCGCAACGGACGCTCGTCATGGATCGTCGCTTCCTTCACGTGCATGTCGACGCAGAACGAGCAGCCGTTGAGCTGCGACGCGCGGATGTCGACGAGATGGCGGATGGTTTCCTCGATGGCCGACTTCTTGAGCACGAGGCTGAACTCGACGAACTTCTTGAACAGTTCCGGGGATTGCTGCTGGTAGTCGATGCGCTGGGTCATGGCATGTCCTTTGGGCGGTTGAAGAAAGGAAAAATCGTTGCGGGAATGCGGTTCAGTCTTTCGCGACGGAGCGGCTGAGCCAAGTGTGGAAGCGTGTCGGGCCGACGCGATGACCGCTGCCGGCGACCAACGTGCGGTCGTCCAGTCCGCTGCCGAAATAGCGGGCGTGGATATCGGCGATCACCGTGCGTGGATCCTTGTGCGCGGCGAGGAACTTGCGGGCGAGCTCGTCGAGTGGGAAGCGGTCCGGACCGGCGACTTCAGTCGTGTCGTTCAGCGGCACCCCCGCTGCGAGATCGGCGAGGACTGCGGAGACGTCGTCGGCGGCGACCGGCTGGATCAGAGCGGGCGAAAGACGCACCTCGCCTCGCTGGGAGCTGGCCTCGATGATGCCGCCGACGAATTCGAAGAACTGCGTCGCACGCAGCAGCGTGTACGGAACGGTCGACGCCTGGATCAGCGTCTCCTGCGCGGCCTTGGCGCGAAAATACCCGCTTTGCTGCAGGCGTTCCGTGCCTACGACCGACAGAGCGAGATGGTGCTCGACGCCCGCCGCGTGTTCGGCGGCCAACAGGTTGCGGCCCGCCGTCTGGAAGAAAGTCATCACGGCCTCGTCCTCGAAGGACGGTGCGTTGGCGACATCGACGACGACCTGCGCGCCTTCGAGCGCTTTCGCCAAGCCCTCGCCGGTCATCAAGTCCACTCCGGTCGACGGGGATGCGGCCACCACGTCGTGACCATCGCGGCGAAGCCGCCGCACCACGTTCGAGCCGATCAGTCCGCTGCCACCCATGACGACCACTTTCATGTTCCACTCCTCCGGTTCGGTTGACGAAGCGCTTGCTGGTTGATCCGATGGGTGCAGTATCATTTCCAGCCGCCGGCGCCGCTTTGCCTGCGCCTTGTATTTCCGTCCAAAATTCCTTGATCCGCTTCATCAGCGCGCCGGGTAGCGCGTAGCTGGCGGCTTTCTCGCTCTGGAGTCCCCAATGCAATGGGTTTTCGCTGACTGCACGCTGGACCTGGAGCGTCGCGACTTGCGCCGCGCTTCACAAGCGGTTGCGACGACACCGAAAGTGTTCGATCTGCTGGTTTATCTGGCGAGCCACCGCAACCGGGTCGTGGGCCGTGATGAGTTGATCAATGCGGTGTGGGACGGACGCGTGATTTCCGAATCCACCATGGCCAGCCACGTCAACGCCGCACGCAGCGCGGTCGGCGATGACGGTCAGCAGCAGCGCGTGATCAAAACCGTGGCGCGCAAGGGATTCCGGTTTGTCGCCGACGTCACCGAACATCCGGCATCTGATCAGGCCAGCGAGAAGACAGCGACGGCGACCGAAACGTCATCGCCGGATGCGGCGCAGGCCAGCAAGCCTTCCATCGCCATCCTGCCGTTCGTCAATCTCAGCGGCGACCCGGAGCAGGACTATCTGGCCGACGGCGTGATCGAGGACGTCATCACCGCGCTGTCGCGATACCGCTGGTTGTTCGTCGTCGCGCGCAATTCGAGCTTCACTTACAAGCATCGCAACGTGGACGTGAAGCAGATCGGCCGTGAGCTCGGCGTGCGCTACGTGCTCGAAGGCAGTTGGCGGCAGGCACAGGGGCGCGTTCGCATCACCGGCCAGCTCGTCGACGCGGGCACCGGCGCGACCCATTGGGCTGGCCGCTTCGAGGGCGTGCTCGACAATATTTTCGAGTTCCAGGACCAGATCGCCGACAGCGTGGTCGGTGCGATTGCGCCGCAGGTCGAACAGGCGGAGATCGCTCGCGCGCGGTTCAAACCAACCGAAAGTCTGCGTGCCTACGACTACTACCTGCGCGGCATGGCGCAGCTTCATCAAGGCAGCCGCGAAGCGATCGATGAAGCGTTGCCGTTATTTCAGCGCGCGTTTGCGTGCGACCCTGAGCTTGCATCGGCGTATGCGATGGCGGCCTGGTGTCACTGCTGGCGCAAGATCAATGGCTGGATGCACGATCGCCCAACGGAAATGGCCGAAGGCGCCCGGTGGGCGCGTCGTGCCGTGGAGTTGGGCAAGTACGACGCCGTAGCTCTCGCGCGCAGCGGTCATGCGCTATCGCATCTGGCCGGCAACCTGCCCGAAGGTATCGCCTTGCTGGATCGGGCGCTCGAGTTGAATCCCAATCTTGCCGCCGGGTGGTTTCTCAGCGCATTTCTCCGCTTATGGCATGGCGAGACTGAACAGGCGATCGGGCAATTTGCCCATGCGATGCAGTTGAGCCCGCTGGATCCAGAACGCTACCGAATGCAGTTCGGCTTGTCGGCCGCGCATTTGTTCATGGGCAACTTCGTCGAAGCCGCTGCGTGGGCCGAGAAAGCCATCCGGGATTTGCCGGGTTTCGGCATGGCCTACGCAACGCTCGCCGCGAGCCAGGCCTGGCTCGGGAAACCAGCGGAAGCTCGACAAGCCGCGGTTCGCTTACGCGAACTGATTCCCGACTTGCGCCTCGGCAACTTGACCGACTGGATGCCGATCCAGCGCGACGAAAACCTTGCCGTCTTCACTGAAGGCTTGGCAAAGGCGGGATTCGATTCTGAACCCCGCGAGGATTGATGCATCCCGCAAAGGGCGTCGACATGCAGCGGCGCTCGCCTCGATATCGTTCAGCGGCCTCCCACATTTCAGAAACTTCCGACGGTTGTAGACGAAACACCTCCCTATAGTCGCGGCTGCTTTTAGGGAGTGCTGTTTCGATGAAACTAATCGACTGGATCGTCACCCTCGTCGTCATGCTGATGATGATCGTCTTCTTCTGCGGGCGCCGACCGCCCACCTGGTCGCACGACACCCGCGCCCGGCATATGAAGGGAACGCGTTTGCTGATGCAGGCCGCGTGCGCGCTGTGGGCGGCGCTGCTGGCTGTGACGAACGGCCTGTTTGCCGTCGAGGGGATTGCCGGCGTTCGGACAACGCCGGCCGAGTCGTCCGCCGGCATCGCCGTGCTGCTGGCATGCAGTTGCTACTGGTCGGTGCGCGGCCGAAGACTGCTGAAGCCGCGGCGGATTTTCGCCGGTTAAGCGACGGCGGGACGCCATCCGCATCGCGCGATCGAGCGCCCCTACCGCGTAGTGATGCCTCGCACCGCGTCGATCGAAGGCGCAGGCAACCCGCTGCCGGCGCTGAAGCCCGACCCAGTGGCGCCCAGCATGCTCTCGCGCACCCCGCGCGCCGCCGGAGCCGGAGCCGGAGCCGGAGCCGCCGCCAGACTTGCCGCGGCGAGTGCTGGCGCGCCAGCCGCGGCCGGTTCCGCGCGCGCGGCACCCGCCGCCTCTGGCAGCGACAGATAGAAGGTCGTGCCCGCCCCCTCCTTCGATTCCGCCCACACTCGCCCGCCATGCCGCTCGACCATCCGCCGCACGAGCGCGAGGCCGATGCCCTCGCCCTCGCCGGCCGTCGGGTTGCCGTGCAGGCGCTGGAACGCGGTGAACAGCCGCGGCAGCGCGATCGACGGAATGCCGAGGCCGTTGTCACGCACATAGAAGATTCGCAGCGAATGCACGCCCGGCGGTGCGGGCGTCGTGCCGATTTCGACGCGGCCCTCGCGCGCCGGGTCCAGATAATTGACCGCGTTGCCGATCAGGTTCGCGAAGATCTGTTCGAGCGCGGTCGGATCGCCCCATACCGCGGGCAATTCGCCGACCGTCACACGCGCGCGCCGCGCGCGGATCGAGCCCTGCATCGCATCGACGACGCGTTGCACGATGTCGCCCACATCGACCTTCTGGCGGCGGTACTCGACACGTCCGACACGCGACAGCCGCAGCAGCGCGTCGATGATGTGCGACGCGCGCAGCACTGCGGTCTGCAGATAGTGCAGCGCCTCGCCGATGTCCTCGTCGACGATCCGCTCGATCCGCTCGCGCGTGCCGAGCGCGAGGGACGAGCCGCGCACCGTGTCGCGCAATTCGTCGCAGGCGCGAATCAGCTCCTTCGAAAATCCCTGCAGGTTCACGAGCGGCGCGCGCAGATCGTGCGACACGCTGTAGATGAACATTTCGTTTTCCTGAGTCTGCTGGCGCAGCGTCTCGTTGATGCGCGCGAGCTCGGCGGCGCGGCGCTCGAGGTCCGCGTGAAAACGCGCCTCGATGCGCTCGGCTTCGAGCAGACGGCGGCTCGTCTCGTGCAAGGTCAGATCGAGCCGCGCGATCTCATCGCGACCCGCGCCGAGCGGCGCGAGCGGCTCGTTGCAGGCAAGCCGCCCCGCGTTGTCGGACAGCAGCGCGAGCCGGCCGCGCACGCCGCGCGTGAACATCCAGATGGCGAGCGCGACGAACAGCAGCGAGCCCAACGCGGCCGCGACGATCAGCGTCTGCTCCCGCTCGCGCACGGCGGCGACGGCATTCGAGCGCGACATATCGAGACGGCGCTCCTCGGCCTGGAACGCGCTCACCTGCAAACGGAAACGATCGAGCACGTCGGCCTGGGCGAGATCGTCGAAGCGCGCGAGAATCTCGGCGCGCCGCCCGGCGTGCAGCATGTCCTGGATGCGATCGGACCACTGGCGGTACGCCTGCACCGCCTGGCGCACCTCGACCACGCGCTCGACCTGCGCGGGATTGTCGCCGACGAGATCGACGAGCTCGTCGATGCGCCGGTCGACGTCCATCCATACCGCGACCGGGGTCGTGAAGCGCGCGTCGTTGGCAAGTACCGCGCCGCGCAGCGCGACCGATTCGGACAGCACCGGATCGAGAATCGCCGTGCTCTGGCGCAGCACCTCCTCGCTATGCATCGCCCGCTGCTCGGCCATCGTCGCATCGGCCTGCGCCTTCACCACGCCAGTGAGCAGCGCGAGTTCGAAGACGGCCGGGATCGCGATCAGCAGCAGGCCTTTAGTGGTCAGTCTCATGCGTGCCCATGGGAGGGTTGGCCGACGGATCTTTTATGGAGTCGGCACATTATGTGGGCGTTTGCGCGGGAAAAGAAAGAGGGGCACGAACCCGTCGATAGGCGCGGTTCCCCGTTGGTCCGCTGCGCGCCAGGGTTGGGCATCGGCGCGCCCCGCCAGCATCTTGTTGCGTCAGGATGCCGAACAAAGATGTAATTTAAATCGAATATTTCGCCCTTGTGTGGGTCATCCTTCGCAGCCTCGGCGATTTATGCACTTTTGTTGTGCTTCGCCTCTCTTTTGAGGTGCATGACGAGTTCAGGCGGCGCATCGTTCGAAACCATCGGATTCCCATCCCGGTGTCCGATTGCACCGGGTCGACGCGGCCGGCACAACTTTGGCCCGCTTCTTGCTCACATAGCGCACTTTTTTGGCACAAGCGGGACATATCGATGGAAAGTCTGAAATACGGCGCCGATACCGAGTTTCTTCTAATCGGCGCCGCCATCGTGCTGGCGATGCACGCAGGATTCGCGTTCCTGGAGCTCGGCACCGTGCGCAAGAAGAACCAGGTCAATGCACTGGTCAAGATTCTGGTGGACTTCGCGGTGTCGACGATCGCGTACTTCTTCATCGGCTACACGATCGCATACGGCGTGCAGTTTTTCGACGGCGCCGCGACGCTCGCCCAGCACAACGGCTATGCGCTCGTGCGCTTTTTCTTCCTGCTGACGTTCGCCGCCGCGATCCCCGCGATCGTGTCCGGCGGCATCGCCGAGCGCTCGAAGTTCAATCCGCAGCTGTTCGCGACGTTCGTACTGGTCGGCTTCGTCTATCCGTTCTTCGAAGGCATCGCGTGGAACAACCGTTTCGGCATTCAGGACTGGCTCACGCAGGCGTTCGGCGCGCCGTTCCATGACTTCGCGGGTTCGGTGGTGGTGCACGCGTTCGGCGGCTGGGTCGCGCTGCCGGCCGTGCTGCTGCTCGGCGCGCGCCACGGCCGCTATCACCGCGACGGCGGCATCGCCGCGCATCCGCCGTCGAACATTCCGTTTCTCGCGCTCGGCGCATGGGTGCTGACGGTCGGCTGGTTCGGCTTTAACGTGATGAGCTCGCAGACGCTCGACAAGATCAGCGGCCTCGTCGCGGTCAACTCGCTGATGGCGATGGTCGGCGGCACGCTGAGCGCGTGGTTCGCGGGCCGCAACGACCCGGGCTTCACGTACAACGGCCCGCTCGCGGGGCTCGTCGCGGTGTGCGCGGGCTCGGACATCATGCATCCGCTCGGCGCGCTGATCACGGGCGGCATCGCCGGCGTGCTGTTCGTCTATATGTTCACCTGCGTGCAGAACCGCTGGCGCATCGACGACGTGCTCGGCGTGTGGCCGCTGCACGGCCTGTGCGGCGCATGGGGCGGCATCGCGGCCGGCATCTTCGGCACCCACGCGCTCGGCGGGCTGGGCGGTGTGTCGTTCGCCTCGCAGATTATCGGCACGCTCGGCGGGATCGTCGTGTCGGGGATCGGCGGCACGGTCGTGTATGGCGCGATCCGCATGACGGTCGGTCTGCGGCTCGATCAGGAAGAGGAATACAACGGCGCCGATCTGTCGATTCACAAGATTTCGGCGACGCCGGAGTGAAAAGGCGGCGCTCGCGGGGAAAGGCACGGGCCACACGCCTGTCCCCAAAATCCGCGCGCCGATGTTAGACTTCGCGGCTGGAGATGGCATTCTCCATTAACCGCCCATGGGGCTGATGATGCCTGCTACGCCCGGCTATGCGGACGCGGCATCATCTCGCCCGCATCAACCGGTTTGTCGACATTCCCGGTTCGATCCTCTTCCATGTATTGGTCTTTTCTCGCTGTCGCGATTGGCGGCGCACTCGGCTCGCTGTTTCGCTGGTTCCTCGGCTTTCGACTGAACCCACTCTTTACTGACCTGCCGCTTGGCACGCTCGCCGCCAACGTGATCGCCGGCTACATCATCGGCGTGGCGGTCGCGGGCTTCGCGCGGGTGCCCCAGCTCTCGCCGGAATGGCGGCTGTTCGTCATCACCGGTCTGATGGGCGGGCTGTCGACGTTCTCGACGTTCTCCGCGGAAGTCGTGCAGCGCCTGCAGGACGGCCGGCTCGGCTGGGCGGCTGGCGAAGTGGCGATTCACGTGAGCACGTCGCTGATCATGACGATTCTCGGCATCGCGACGGTTTCGCTGCTGGCGCGCTGAGGCGCGCGCCTGCCGCGCGAACCTAGGCCACTTGTACCGTCATTTCCAGTTCAAGGCACGCACCCAGCGGAATCTGAGCGACGCCGAAAGCGGAACGCGCATGCTTGCCCTCTTCTCCAAAGATTTCAGCCAGCAGTTCGGACGCGCCGTTGGTCACCAGATGCTGCTCGGTGTAGTCGGGCGCCGAATTGACGAGGCACATGAGCTTGATGATCCCCTGTACCCGATTCAGATCGCCCAGAAAGGTGTGCAGCGAGGCCAGTACATCGATCGCGGTCAATCGGGCGGCCTGTTTGCCTTCCTCCGTCGCCAATGTTTCGCCGAGTTTCCCCACCCAGACCTTGCCATCGCGCTTCGCAATGTGACCGGACAGATAGACGCTGCTTCCCGCCTGACGACACATTACGTAAGCGGCCGCCGGCGCGCCGGCAGTCGGCAGACTGATGCCGAGCTGGCTCAGTTTTTCATAGATATCGATACGACTCATCAAGACCTCCTCAATGGATCAGGTTCTGTGGTGATATAGCTGTTGCGTGCGCGTGATCAGTGCTTCGGAGACACGATCGACTTCGGCTCGAGGAATGCCTCGAGGCCATACACGCCGAATTCGCGGCCGATCCCGGACTGCTTTACGCCGCCAAAAGGCGCCATCGTTTCCGGGACGATACGATTGACCATCACACTGCCCGCCTCCAGCGCCGACGCAATCGCGACGCCATGTTCTTGCCGTCCGGAAAAGACATAGGCCTGCAGGCCGTAGCTCGAGTCGTTGGCTATGCTGATGGCTTCTTCTTCTGAGTCGTACGCGAGAACGCAAAGTACCGGGCCGAAGATTTCCTCTTTCGCGATATCCATCTCAGGATGCACGTCAGCGAAAACCGTCGGCTTGACGAAGAAGCCTTGGGTCAAACCGTCTGGGCGGCCTTCGCCGCCGGCTACCAGCGTAGCCCCTTGCGCAAGGCCGACATGAATGTACCGCTGGATGCGCTCGTACTGACTGCGCGTCGACAGCGGCCCAATTGCCGTCGCCGGGTCGCGTGGATCGCCAACCCGCATGGCCGAAACCGTACGTTCGACCAGAGACAGCACCTCTTTCAACCTGATCCGCGGAACCAGCAGACGCGTACCGTTCACGCAAGCCTGGCCGTTGTTCATGAAGGCCGCGTTCAGCGCGAGAGGAATTGCACTGTCGAGATCGGCATCGGGTAACACGATCGACGCCGATTTTCCCGACAATGACAGGCTCACCCGCTTCATCGTATCGACAGCGGCGCGGGCGATGTGCTTGCCCGTTGAAGTCGAACCCGTGAACGAGATTTTCCTGACGCGCGGGTTGATGCTCAGTTCGTCGCCGACGTCACTGCCGCGTCCCAGCACAACGTTCACGACGCCGGCAGGGAGCTTCGCTGCGTGCAAGGCTTCCGTCACCACCTGCGTCTGCAGAGGAGCCAGCTCGCTCGGCTTGATCACGGTTGCGCAGCCCGCCGCGAGCGCGGACGCCAGCTTGCTGCAGATCGTCCCCGCGATGCTGTTCCATGGAACGATCAGCGCGGAGACGCCCACTGGTTCGAGACGCACGCTTGCGTCGCCTATCTGTCGTTCGAACGGAAAATCCTTCAACAGGTCGGCCGTTCTCGACAGGCAATCGGACGCGTATTGACTGACCCACTGCGCCCGCGCCAACGGGCCGCCGTATTCCTCGATGGTGGCCTCACGAATGTCGTCGCTACGAGCGAGGATCGCTGACTGCAGGCTGTGCAGCATGCCGATGCGCTCGGCTTTCGACGTATCGCGCAAGAATGGCTGAACGGCACATGCCGCGGCGATTGCATTTCGGGCGTCGTCGCGATCGGCGAGCCGGGCCGTCGCAATCGGCTGCTCAGTGGCGGGGTTTAGAGACTCGATGGTCTCGGCGCCATGCAAGCGCGCGAACTCGCCATTGATATAGCCTCCATTGATTTCACGCATGGTCCTTTCTTCCATTCATTGCTCGATTCTGTTTCGCGGCTTCGTGTATGGATGGTCAGTCCGCTACCGGATCGACTACCGACACCGGCGCACTGCGCTCTTCGATTGCAAGACCGGCCTGCAGGCACAGGTCCTCCCTGAAATGCGCGGCAACGATCTGAACGCCTACCGGAACTCCGTTCACCAGATCAGTCGTGACCGTGAGACCCGGCAAGCCCATCGCGGGTAGCGCTCGCATCGTGAGTTGCGACTCCCACACGCGCTCGAACCCTTCGATCCCCTCGCGATCCAGATCGTCAGGAAACGGCAGCTCCGCCGATACGGGCAGGATCAGAACCGGATAGCGATCGAAGAACGTCCGCCACTGCCGCATCAAGGTGGTACGTTTGACGAGCGAATCCTTGATGACATCGACCGGCAGGTCGACTACCTTCAGCCGCGCCGCCGCGACCACCGCGGCCGCGCCCGGGTCGCCATCGCTCTCGACCGAATTTGCCAGCGCATCGAATCCATCTCCAAGCCACAGCCGCTCCTGCACCTGCGCCGCGTCGCGAATCGGCGGCGTGTCGTCGATTTCATCGACCGTCCAACCGGCATCGACGAGCTTGCGCGCGGCTTCGCGCAGCGCCGTTTCGACTTCCGGAGCGATCCGCAAACCGCCGGGACGCAGGCACAACGCCGCGCGCTTCGGCGCGTCGGCGCCGACCAGCGGCATCGGCACATACCAGGGGTCGCGAACGTCCGGTGCGGACAGCGCCAGCAGACCCAGTTGCAGGTCCGCGATCGTTCGGCCCATCGGGCCCGCCGCCGACATCAGTTGAGGACCGATCGGGCGTTCCGGCCACGTCGCGTTATACGCTGGCACGCGTCCCAGGCTCGGGCGAATTCCATGAACACCGCAGGCATACGCGGGATAGCGGATCGAACCGCCGATATCGGTGCCGATCGCGAGTTGTCCAATGCCCGCCGCAACGGCGGCAGCGCCGCCGCCCGACGAGCCACCCGGTGTGCGCGAGCGGTCTCGGGGATTGAAGGTTTTGCCGTGCACCTGGTTCGATGTGAACCAGCGCAACGCAAAGGTCGGCGAGTTACTGCGGCCCAGCAACACTGCGCCCGCCTTTTCCAGGTTGTCGACGAGCGGGCTGTTCACTTGCGCGACGAGGTTCTCGTGACTGCGCGCTCCGTTCGTCGTCGCAAAGCCGCGCTGGTCGATGTTGATCTTCACCGTCACCGGAACGCCGGCGAGCGGCCCCAGCTCGTCGCCACGAGAGCGCGCGCGGTCCACCGCCTCGGCCTGCTGAATCACCGCTTCTGGCCGGTATGCAACGATCGCGTTCAGCACCGGATTCGCCGATTCGAGACGCTCCAATGCGGATTGCGCGGCCTCTTTTGCCGATACGTCACCGTTCCTGATCCGCGTCGCAAGTTCGCTTGCACTCAGGCGCCAAAGTTCTTTCATGGATTCTCCCGGGAGTCGTCGTTGGTCTTCGCCAATCCGAACGATGGTTATGCCGCTTTGTCGGATTGATCGGTCATGCACGCAGGCATCATTTAGCGCGCACTTTGTATCCGCATGTTGTCTGGTACTTCGTTATTTGTAACGGGACATTATGAGTTTCTCCAGTTCGATAAATACGCAGTGGTGATTGACGCGCAATTGCATGTGCGCAGGCTCGCAGCCATATCCAAAGGTATAACGCTGTGTTGACATCCGTATAGGGTTCGGCACCGAATGTCTGATAGAGAAGAGACGGACAGCAGACTATGCTTTCGAGCGGGCAAGACCCACATTCAAGACTCCTCCTCAATCCCTCGTCAACAGGTGATTCCATGACGTTACGCCACAAGGCACTCACGGGTGCTCTCGCCGTTTTGCTGTCGTCGGCCGCACTCGTACAAGCCGCGACGCCCCCCGCCGACAACGCCGCTCCGACCAAAGAGCAGCTTCGCGCGGAGATGCGCGCCGATCGCGCCGCCAATCACGCACTGGCGAAGAAGGTCCGCGAGGCTCTGTTCAGCTCCAAACAACTGAACGACACGGACATCGCCGTATTCGCGAATACGCGCACGGGCAAGGTCACGCTGGCGGGCACCATTCTCGACGAATCGCAGGACCAGCTCGCTCAGGATGTCGCGTCGAAAGTGCCGGGCGTGCAGTCGGTGTCGAGCAAGCTGACGCTCTACGCAGCGCCCTGATCCTGCCGGTTTCATCGTGGGAGATCGCGCCGGCTATGCCGGCGCATTTCTATGGGCTCACCGAGCGGGAACGGCGGACTCGACGGCGCGCCCATGACTCCATGCGAAGCCGAACGATCACGAGCGAGCTGCCGCAAAGGCGTTCAGGTCAACGCGCGTATCGCGTGAAAACGTAGTCGCGATCCTTGACGAGCGCGGCATGGCACGCAAAGCACGTCTGATGCTGCGCGGCATCCGCGGGCACACCGTTGATGAAACGTCCAAAGCCCCAACCGCCCGTCGATGCATAGCGGCGCGAGTCTTTCACCATGACCTGCAGCGTGGTCGGTTCGCCCGGCACGGTCGCCGGCGCAAAGTCGTCCGACTGCTTCTTTCTGTACGCCAGCTTGACCAGAACGGTTCCGTCCGGAAACGGCTGCGTGGCGCTCTCGATTGCCTTGATCGCAAGCGGATTGCCCAGCACCACGCGCAGTTCGTCTAGCGGCGCGGCTTCCTCCGCCGGAGCGACCATCTGCCATTGCCGGTAGCCCTTGGGAATCGTCACGCCGTAGATGGGCGACTCGGCGCCCGTTGCATCCGCGGCCGCGGCGCCCTGATTCGCCGCTGCCGCAAGCACGAGCACCGCTGCGGCAAGCGGCGCCCTGAAGTGAGCGAGCATCATTTCGCGCACTCTTCCGTTAAAGACGCTGGACTCGCAGCAGCGCGTCCGCGAACGCCTTGGGCGCCTCTTGCGGCAGATTGTGGCCAATGCCACCGCTGATGTCGCGGTGCTGGTACTTGCCGGTGAACTTCGCGGCGTACGCGGCCGGCTGCGGATGCGGCGCGCCGTTGGCGTCGCCTTCGAGTGTGATGGTCGGCACCGCGATCGCCGGCGATTGCGCAAGCTTCTTCTCGATGTCGTCGTACTTGGCCTCGCCATGCGCGAGCCCCAGACGCCAGCGATAGTTGTCGATCACCACCGCCACATGATCGGGGTTGTCGAACGAGGCCGCCGTGCGTTCGTAGGTTGCGTCATCGAAGCGCCACTTCGGCGACGCGAGACGCCAGATCAGCTTGTTGAAATCGTGACTGTTCTGCGCATAGCCTGCCTGGCCGCGCGCCGTGGAGAAATAGAACTGATACCACCAGGCCAGCTCGGCCTGCGGCGGCAATGGCTTCTCGTTGGCCGCCTGGCTGCCGATCAGATAACCGCTGACGGAGACGAGCGCCTTGCAGCGCTCGGGCCACAGCGCGGCGACGATGTTGGCGGTGCGCGCGCCCCAATCGAATCCGCCGATCACCGCCTGCCTGACGTTCAGCGCGTCCATGAACGCGACGATATCGACGGCGACAACGGCTTGCTGGCCATTGCGCGGGGTGTCCGCCGATAGAAATTGCGTCGGACCATAGCCGCGCAAATACGGCACGAGCACCCGATGTCCGGCCGCCACGAGTATCGGCGTGACCTCGGCGAAGCTGTAGATATCGTAGGGCCAGCCGTGCAGCAGGATGACGACCGGACCTTCTTTCGGGCCCACATCGGCGTAGCCGATGCTCAAGCCATTTCCGTGAACCCGGCGAATCTCACCGAAGGAGGCGGCCTTCGTGCTCGCGGACACCGGCTGCGCGCGAGCCAATCCGGCAACTCCCGATCCCGCTATCGCAACGCCTGCAAGGCCGGTTCGCAGGATTTGCCGGCGACGTTCGTCAATCAGTTTTGCCACGCTCCATCTCCTCTCGAGTAGTTTAAAGTCGACTCGATCAAGCTTATGGGCACACGTGACATGGCACCATCCGATCAACGGATCGGACTATACGGCGATCGGTTTAGCGCGCTATACGCAGGTATATCCGCACGCGGAGCTACGGCCTCGGTATTGCGCCGAAGTACCGGGCTACTTTCAGTTTTCACCTAGCGCAAGCTGGAGTGCCGCGAGAAGTGCGGTATCGCTAAAGGGCTTGAACAGACAATCAGACGCGCCCTGCATGAGCAGACGCTCGCGAATGGCTTCGTCCTTGTGGGCAGTGATGAAGACGACGGGAATCTTCTTGCCGAGACTTTTCAACTCGCAGAAAAGCCCGAGCCCGCCCTTCCCCGCCATGTTGACGTCGAGGACCAGACAGTCGGTCTGATCGACCACCTCGGATGCGAGGAAAGCTTCCGCGGACGGGAACTCGCTGACCGCATAACCGAACATTCTCACCAGATCTGGAAGCGATTCCCGCACCGCTTCGTCATCGTCGACCACCGTTACCAGCATGATTACCCGCAATCAAGTCCCGTTGAATCCGCTACTCGGCTCGAAGCATGCATGAAGCCGGGCGGACGATCCACGATACCTTGGTATCAATCGATTGAAAAACTCTTCGGCGAGCCGACACGCGAGCTGAACTGCCCGCCCACCTGGGCGGCCATGATCACGAGTTCCGGCAGCGAGTTCGCCGCCATTTTCTCCATCAGGCGGCCACGGTGACCCTTGACCGTGATCTCGCTGATACCGAGTTCGGCCGCCACCTGCTTGTTGAGCAACCCGGCAACCACCAACGCCATCACTTCCCGCTCGCGGCGAGTCAGCGCGGCATAGCGGGCCCGCAGCGAGGCATGTTCGCTCTCCGCTTGGATCGCGTGACGGCTATGTTCAATGCCGTCGCGAACGGCCTCGAGCAAGGCTTCACCGTTGAACGGCTTGGTGAAGAATTCGATCGCGCCGGCTTTCATGGCCCGCACGGTAACGGGCACATCGGGGTAGCCGGTGATGAAAATAATCGGCATGTCGGCGCGGTCGGCCACGATTTGCCGCTGCAGATCCAGACCATGCAGATCCGGCAGAGAAACGTCGAGCAGCAGGCAGCTTGGTCCGCAAACACGCGGGTGCGCGAGAAATTGCCGGGCTGATCCGAATACCTGCGGCTGCCATCCCGCGCTGCGAATCAGCAATTCCAGAGATTCGCGCACGGAGACGTCGTCATCCACGACGAACACGACAGGGACCGCCTGCGGGGTGCTCGTGGACACGCGGCCCTGGGTTTCACCAGGTCTCTTCATCGCATACCTCGCTAATATCGGTCGCCGATTCGTATAAAGGCTCCGAATGAATACTGGTCCGAACACCGGACAATGCCGGATTCCCCGATGCGCTTCCATCATACAGAGGTATGTATATGCCCGTTATCCGCCTTTACCCGCCGTAAATGGGTAGACAGAATGCGAAGCTCGCGCCGGGCCCGTCATCCGGCAAAGCCGCCCACAGACGCCCGCTCTGGCTTTCGATGATCGACCGGCTGATCGCGAGACCAATGCCCATGCCGTCATTCTTGGTCGTATAAAAGGCATCGAAAAGCCGTTCCGCGTGTTGCGGATCGAAGCCGACCCCCGAGTCAAGCACGGTCAAACGAACCATCCCGTCGGACTCGGCCTCGGTCTTGACCGATATGCGCCGCGGCCGATCGTCGACGCTGCTCATCGCATCCGCGGCATTGCGCAGCAAATTCATGATCACCTGTTGGACCTGCACCCGATCACAGCCGACCAACGGCAGCCCGTCCGCGAACTCCGCGCGCACGATGACCCGGGCCCGGTCCAGATCGGTCTGCATCAGGGCAACGACCTCGCGCGCCGTATGGTTGAGATCGACCGCCTCCAGCGTCACGCTGCGCTTGCTGAAGAGCGCACGCAAGCGCGCAATGACATCGGCCGCGCGGTTGCCGTCGCGGATCGTGCGCCGCGCGGTCTCCTGCGCCCCTTCGATGTTGGCGGGCACTGCCGCCAGCATGCGAAGACAGGTGCTGGCGTTGGTCACGATTCCCGACAGCGGCTGGTTGACTTCGTGGGCGATCGAAGCCGTCAACGCGCCGAGGCTCGTGATCCTCGCGACATTCAAAAGCTCCGAGCGCGCCTTGTCGAGCGCCTCTTCCGAGCGGCGGCGCTGGCTGATGTCGAGGGCCGTGCCGATGTATTCGCGACCACCCGGACGGTCAGTCGCGCGATGCCCCAGCAAATGCACATGCTTGACCGACTGATCCGGCATCAGCAGGCGATACTGGCTCTCGACATCGCTATCGCCGCGTTGCACCTGTTCGATCAATTGAAACGCGAGACCGACGTCCTCCGGGTGATAGCGCGCGACGATACGATCGAGCGTCACCGTAGTGCCCGGCTCGAACTCGAAGATGTGATAAAGCTGATCCGACCAGGCAATCTCGCCCGTATCGACGTGCCACGAGAAGTTGCCCATTCTCGCCAGCGCCTGACCTTCGGCGAGAAATGCTTCGCTGCGCCGCAGCTCCTCCTCCGCGCGCTTGCGATCGTCGATGTCGATGTTGACGCCGTACCATTTGACGACCTTGCCGTGCTGGTCCCGCAATGGGCTGGTGCGAAACAGAAACCATCGGTACTGGCCGTCGTAGCGCTGCATTCGCGCCTCCGCCGCGCCGGGCAACTGACTGGCCATCACGGAGCTCCACACCGACATCAGCCCAGCCCGGTCGTCCGGATGCACCGAGTCCATCCATCCGTAATCTCGCACCTGCGACAGCGTTCTGCCGAGATAATCGAGGTAGTGCTGGTTGTAAAACTCGCCGGTGCCGTTCAGGCGCGCTGACCAGATCAGCGCGGGCAGTGCGTTGATCGTCTCGTTGAGGTGGCGCTCGCTCGCGGCGAGCGTGATTTCCGCACGCTTGCTGTCCTCGATATCGATCGACAGGAAGAACCAGCGCAAAATGCTGCCGTCCCGGCCGAGCAAAGGAAATCCGCGCACGTTGAACCAGCGGTAGGTTCCGTCGGCACGCCGGTAACGGCTCTCTACATTGTGCGCGGTGCCGTTCGAGAGCGATGCTTCCTGCGCGGCGATCACCGCCTCGAGGTCTTCCGGATGAATGAATCCGCCGCTCCGCCAGGCTTTGAGTTCCTCGAACGACTTTCCGAAGTATTCCAGCGTGAGCCGATTCTGGGCTTCGACTTCGCCTGTCGGCGACATCACCGTGACGGGCACGGGAATGCTCTCGACGATCAACTGCAGGTCGAGCTCCTTTCGCTTCAGTGCCTCCTCCGCTCGCCGCAAGTCCTCGACGTCATTGCAGACTCCGCACCACCGAACGATGCGCCCTTCGCCATCACGCAGCGGACTGATCTGAAGCACGAACCGACGGTACTGGCCGTCGAAGCGCCGTAGACGCGCCGCTATTTCACCCGGCTCTCCGGACGCCAGAATGGCGGTTTGCCGGTCGAGCAGCATCGGCAAGTCGTCGACGCAAATCACGTCGCGCCACTGCAAGTCGGATGATGTGTCGAGCACCCGTCCTGTGTATTCGGACCACTTCCGGTTCACGAAGTCGACCCGACCGTCGGGCAGCGCGGTCCAGGCCATCGCGGACAGCGCATCGAGGACGATGCCGGAATCAATTGCCAGTCCCATCATTGTTTTGATTTTGCGAGCAGGCGCGAGATTCTCAAACGTTCGCCGAAACCTGCGTTCAGGTGCGTAGTTTGGTGCCGACCAGAAAGTGGCGCGATTATCCCATGCGACGAAAGTCATCGCAATGCAATGGGTGCGCGAAAGGCGGGCTGATTAAAGCCGCATTGAGGTCGAATTGAAGACGGTGAAGTTGGCTGATCGCCACATTGCGGGCTTCGTTCGCACCCGCCTTTACTGCCCGGATGGACCTACGCCGAGCGCAACCGTTTTACGCACGAGATCGGCAACGGAGCGCACATTCATTTTGCGCATTGCCTGGCCCCGATGAATCTTGACCGTCACCTCCGCGATGCGCATTCTGGAAGCGATCTGCTTGTTCATCAGACCGGACGCGACGTTGACCAGCACCTCCCGCTCGCGAGGCGTCAGCGCGCCCCACCGTTCGCGAGCCTCGAACAGCGAGCTATCCGCTTCGAGGCGTCGTGCGTCGCGCTGCAATGCCGCGACCACCGCGTCGATCATGTCCTGATCGCGGAACGGCTTGGTGAGAAAGTCCAGGGCCCCTGCTTTCATCGCCTCGACCGTCATGGCGATATCGCCATATCCCGTCATGAAGACAACGGGCATCGGAGCGCGCTGCTGCGTCAATAGCGACTTCTGCAACGCCAGTCCGCTTTGGCCACGCAAGCGCACGTCCAGCACGAGGCACGCTGGTCCCGGGCCCTTGGGCGCCGCGAGGAACTCTTCAGCGGAGCGGAACGCGTCGACTTCCAGGTCGATCGAGCGCAGCAGACCCGTTAGCGCTTCGCGTACCGAATCGTCGTCGTCTACGACATAGACGATGCCCGCGGTTCTGTTGGCTGCGGTCGTAGCGGACCACGCGGTCTCAGTGTTTAGCATCAAGATAGTCTTCTACTACGATACGGTCTGCGAATGGGCCATCGCAGACACCCTCGATATCAGTTGGACTTCAATAGCTGACTCGACCGTTGCAGGGAATAGCCGCCGGATTGCCGGCCGCGATGCGGTCATCCCTGTCACGTCAAGCCTGAAGCTTACATGGGGCGTCATGAAGAGGCTCTAGTACTTTGGTATTGGAAATTCGCGTCGAGCGGCCTGAATCGGAATGTCCAGGGCTTACTGATTTCTGGATGGCGAGCTAATACCTTGGTATGGGTTAATCGTTCTGGAACCTCTGAGCGCCGGCTGGCGGATTAATATGTCTGCCCTTGTCGATCAACAGAGTTCGAAGCATGCAACCATTCCATGCTCTTTTCGTTCTACTCGGCACGCTGCTCGCCGCCAGCGGTTATGGCGCGACGTTTCTGCTCTCGATGCATTTCCGGACCGCCGGCGGAACCGACCTGAACACCGGCATTGCGTTGGCGCAAGCGGTGATCGGCACGTTCGTGAGCTTTCCGCTAGTCGACTGGTTCGCGCCGCGCGTCGGCGCGGCGCGCTTGACCGCGATTGCGGCGCTATGCCTGGGCGCGGGCGTTGCGGCTTTCACGGTCATCGCGCCAGAGAATGCGATCGGTTTCGTCCCCGGGTTCCTTGTCGGTTTCGGCTGGGGTTCTTTTAGTCTCGCCGCTCCAATGGCGCTTGCCGAACGAACCACGAATGCCGATCGTGGCTCGTGGTTCATGCGGTTCGGCACGATACAAATGCTGGGCATCGGCGCATGGCCGGCGCTAGCCGCGTTCGCGATCCGCTCGCTGCACTGGAGCGTTGCAAGCGTGCTGCTAGTCGTCGCGGGGCTGTGCATGGCTGGATCGCTGATGCTGGAAGCATTCGCACGGCTGTCGCCGAATCCCGCAACGCACACGCAAAAGCCATGGGCACTGAATTCGGGCGCCATTCTCCGCACGCGCGCGGTTTATTCGATCGCGATGATTGGCTTGTGCGCCTGTGTTTTCTCCGGCTTATTGACGTTCCAGATGTCGCTCGTTCAGGGCACTGGCTCGCACGCCGGCACGTTCTTCAGCTTCTATACCGTGACGGTCGTTCTCGCGCGCTGGCTGCTCGGACGGCTCGTGATCAGTTCGCGGCGTGAAATCACGACGAAACTCGTGCTGATGTTGATGCTGCTCGGCATTGCAGCAATGTTCGCCGTTCCGTATCACACGCTCTTTCACCCGACCAGCGCCGTGCTGTTCGGAACTGGCTATGGCCTCGCCTATCCCGTGATCCAGGAACAAGCCGTCAACGATTCCAATGCCATCCATCGTCACGCCGCGCTGACATGGTTCATCGTCGCTTACTCGCTCGGTGCGTTCGGCTTTCCGGCCGTCGGCGGCTGGGTGCTCGTGCACGCCGGGAAGAACGCGTTGACCGCGCTGATCGCGATATGCGGCATGTCGGCACTCGTGCTATCCGTGCTCCGCGACAGGCGACGCCTCGCTGCGCAATTCAGTTCGTGACCACGACGGAATGTTGAACGACAGGGTTAAAGGGATTCCCCATTTGCAATAACCAATGGGAGTTCACAGACATTAATGCAACGCTCAGCATCAGCGTAATAACTTGGATCGGATAAATAATGCTAAAGCGGTTGGTAAAAAACTTCGAGGCCGAGCCCCTCATGGCGCAACCCTTGCCTCGGTGTTGATGACGAGCGCATGAAAGACGACCAGAAGCAGGCGAGCAATATAATTTACTTTTTAAATTGAAAGTATTTACATAGCTCAATTCGCGGAGCATGATTCATTGAATCGCGTAACCGGTATGCGCGCTTTCGCAGCTAGTGCGTTTGCAAATAAAAACGAAATGTAAAATGAGACCGGTGATTATCGGCGATTATTGCGTATCGCCTTTTTAGCTGGAGCGATTTAATGCCTGCATTTGGTGCCGATTTTTGCGACTATTGGCGAACATCAAAGTTTGCGGGAAATAACGGCTGCGAGGTAACGCCCACCGCCATAATCGGCGCTCCGGAATAAATAAAGTCCGCTGGAATCCTTGGCGAGTCACGCTAAGCGTCAAATTTCCCGTCCACAGAGTCTGCAGCATCCACGGCAGACGGGCGTTCCAGCAGCACGGCATAAAAGCGTCGAATCATGAACCTGGTGCAGAGCACAATCTCGCCGTCGCGTTGGAGCATTGCAACGAGCAGCACCCTCTAGCGCGCTGAAGTACCGCTCGCAACGCGAGCTCAGACGTAGGACCGATTCATCAACTCAGGTGTGAGGCGGTGTCCGGAGACGTAGGGGCAAATCCAAATAACGATACGACCCAGGGAGAAAACTGCCTCGCACGGGAAGGTCAGTTCGCGTGCAGGCAAGCCTGCATAGCAGGCTGCTCTCGACCCAACAGAATGAATGGAACAATAACGTCGAGAATGATCTCTCGAGCTGCCTTACCATGAAGGACGTCGCGTTTGCTCACCATGAGTGAGCGAATGACCCAGCGGCTCGGATTTGCGTCGACCAATGGACGCAGCGCCGCCTTCGGACAATCAGGCTGGGGCCCACTTCGGGTAACGAAAGCCACGGGACATGTCTGGTGGGAGCAGCGCATAGAACTCTCCCTTTTGCCGCTCCTCGTTAATCGCGCGCTCGATACGACCGGCGTAAGCGCGCGCTTCCAGCAACCCGAGATTGTCGGAACTCTTGTATGCATCGAGAGCGAACCAGCGCCCGCGAGCCCGGGCACGGTCCAGTACCGGCACGACAACTGGAATAAGAATAGGTGCCGCGCTCGTCAGCAAGGAGGCGCGGATTCAGATTGCGACAAGCGGCGTGACGCGAGGGAGCCTTGGCATAGGGCGATCAAAAGCTTGCGCACCCGACAAATGTAACTGCTGTCAAACCAAGTATCTCGAGACCGCTCAAAATTGCCAATGAAATTGCGCGGCGCACAACGACTTTTCCCGTTGCTGCAGAGTTTGTTGTCTCTGAACTCGGTTATTCCCGTTGCTGCAGACTTTGTTGTGTCCCAATAGCGACACAAAAAAAAGGCGTCACGTTGCCGTGACGCCTTAAAAGTTCTAGCCATTCCGAGGGCCGTGCTAGAACCTGAGAGAAGGTATTTCGAAAGGCGCAAGCGCTTTGGACAGGCAATCGATCCTGGACTCCGGGATTTTCCGCTCGCGTGCATCATATGCAGCGGGCAAAGGCGACTTTCGAAATGAGGTTCCATTTTTTATGGTTATGCTGACTAAGTCAAGCAAAAAGATATAGTCGCTCATCGATCGGCAATTTCTTCCGATACAATGATTTTCCCAAAAATATATGAAACGGATGCTCCGGTTTGGAAAGGCCCCCGCGCCGCGCGGGCCGTCGTCAACTGGTTAACGAACGAGCAGCCTGAAATACTGTTCCACAAAAACGCATGAACCGATCCGCACCGAATCAAACCGTCACCGCTAAAGCCCCCGTCAGCAAAGACCGAGACGGCCCGGGCGACGAAGTCACCGCGCTCGCGCGCGGCTTGACCGTATTGCGCGCCGTCGCCGCCGCGCACGCGCCGCTCAGCAATCGCGAACTTGCCGAGTTGACCGGCATCCCGAAGCCCACCGTGTCGCGCATCACCGCGACGCTCGTGGGCACCGGTTTTCTCGTGCGACTGCCCGACAGCGAGCGCTTCGTGCTGACCTCGTCGGTGCTCGAACTGAGCAACGGCTTTCTGCGCAACTTCGACATCCGCTCCCGAGCGCGGCCGTTCCTGATCGAACTCGCGGAACGCACCGCGTTGTCGGTGCATCTCGCGGTGCGCGACCGCTACGACATGGTCGTCATCGACGCGATCCGGCCGCGTTCGGCGGTGCTTGTATCGCGACTCGAAATCGGCTCACGCATGAGCCTGACGCGGACTGCCGTCGGCCGGGCGTACCTCGCCGCGCTTACGCAAGCGGACCGCGACCGTCTGCTCATCGGCCTGCAGACGGCCGAGGGCGACGATTGGGGCTATATCGGCAGCCGTCTCGTCAGTGCGATCCAGGACACGCTCGAACGCGGTTTCGCCATCGCCACCGGCGAGTGGTACAACGGATTGAACGCGATCGCGCTCGGCTTCGTCGGGCCGTCGGGCGAGCGCTACGCGGTCAATTGCGGCGGCGCGGCCGACCAGTGTCCGCGCGAATGGCTAATCTCGGACGCCGCACCCGCGCTGCTCGAATGCATCGACAAGATCGTGCTGGAGATCGGCGGCACGCCGGGGCGCCGCCTCGACGAGTGACCCGGCGGCGGCAACGGGCGCCAACGCGGCGCCCCGCGCAGACCGAACGCGGCGCCGGCCGCCTGCGGTCTGTCAAGTGACGAAGGCATCCCGCCCACCCTTGCCCTACAATTCGCCAACATCCTGTAACCTTCGTAATTAACCGAAAAATACGCGGCTGGACTGTTGCAGACGCCGCAACGTACGATCACGCATCCCGTCGCGGGACCGCGCCGCGAGCCGTGAGCGCCGTCAAAAAGGCCTCGCCGATCCGTGATGATTCCGCATTGCGTTAACATCTCTGTCCCGCGCCTCGGATAGCATCGCGCTAAATATTGCGCGGCGCGCGCCGCCACGACCGCCTGACATGCCGCCCATATGCCGGCCCGCCGTCTTTCTAACGGCGGCGACCGTATCGGCGGCTCACATCACAAAGCCAGCCACCTGACCGAACCGATGGACGAACAACAAAAGCACCCGGAAACCCAACGCCCTGCCGCTTCCCAGCCGTCCGCGAGCGGCGCGCAATCGAGCGCGCCCGGCGCGGTGAAACGCCACCGCGGCCGCACCGTCGCGCTGATCGTCGCGGCGCTGGTCGTGCTCGGCGTCGTACTGTGGCGCTGGCATCCGTGGGCCGGGCCCGGCAGCGGCGCGAGCGCGCCGGGTGCCGAGAGCGGCGCGCGCAGCGGCCGCCTCGGCCGGGGCGGTCCGAACGCGATGGCCAACATGCCGCAGCCGGTGCACGTCGCTGCCGCGACGCACGGCGAGATGCCGGTCGTGCTGACCGCGCTTGGCACGGTCACGCCGCTCGCCACCGTCACGGTGCTGCCGCAACTGAGCGGCGTGCTGCAGGACGTCTATTTCAAGGAAGGCCAGATGGTCAAGAAGGGCGACGTGCTGGCCCAGATCGACCCGCGCCCGTATGAGATTTCGCTGCGCAACGCCGAGGGCACGCTGGTGCGCGACCAGGCGCTGCTCGCCACCGCGCGTCTCGATCTGAAGCGCTATCAGACGCTGCTCGCGCAAGACTCGATCGCGAGTCAGCAGGTCGACACGCAGGCGTCGCTGGTGCGGCAATACGAAGGCACGGTGAAGGCCGACCAGGCGAACGTCGACAGCTTCAAGCTCGACCTCGTGTACGCGCGCATCACCGCGCCGGTGTCGGGGCGCGTCGGTCTGCGTCAGGTCGACCCGGGCAACTACGTGACCTCGGGCCTCGCCAACGGCATCGTCGTAATTACGCAGCTCGATCCGATCAGCGTAGTGTTCTCGACCTCCGAAGACAATCTGCAGCAGATCATCCAGCACACGCGCAACGGCGAGTCGCTGTCGGCCACCGCGTACGACCGCAGCAACACGCATCCGCTCGAAGTCGGCTCGCTGAAGACGATGGACAACCAGATCGACACGACCACCGGCACGATCAAGCTGCGCGCGATCTTCGAGAACAAGGACAACGGCCTGTTCCCGAACCAGTTCGTCAATACGCGCCTGCTCGTCGATACGATCAAGGACGCGGTGATCGTGCCGACCTCGGCGGTGCTCAACGGCTCGATGGGTGCCTTCGTGTACGTCGTGAAGCCCGACAACACGGTCACCGTGCGCCAGGTCAAGGTCGGCCCGGTCGATGGCGAGCGCACCAGCATCCAGTCGGGTCTCGCGGTCGGCGAGCGCGTCGTGACCGACGGTTCGGACCGGCTGCGCGAAGGCGCGAAGATCACGATTCCGGCCGAACGGCCGCGTGGCGCGTCCGGCGCGCACGGCGCGAGCGCTCCCCCGGGCGCCGCGGCCGCCTCGGGCGCGCACGAGCGTCGCGGCCGGCGCGCGTCGCAAGCATCGCAATAAAGTAAAGCCACGGCACTTACCGCATGAATCCATCCCGCGCTTTTATTCTGCGTCCCGTCGGCACCGCGCTGCTGATGGCGGCGATCATGCTGGTCGGCCTCGTCGCGCTGCGCTTTCTGCCGCTGTCCGCGCTGCCCGAGGTCGACTATCCGACGATCCAGGTGCAGACCTTCTATCCGGGTGCGAGCCCGGACGTGATGACCTCGTCGGTGACGGCGCCGCTCGAGCGGCAGTTCGGGCAGATGCCGTCGCTGAACCAGATGTCGTCGCAAAGCTCGGCCGGCTCATCGATCATCACGCTGCAGTTCAGCCTCGACCTGCCGCTCGATATCGCCGAGCAGGAAGTCCAGGCGGCGATCAACGCGGCGGGCAACCTGCTGCCGTCCGACCTGCCCGCGCCGCCGATCTACGCGAAGGTCAACCCGGCCGACGCGCCGATCATTACACTCGCGATCACGTCTAAAACGCTGCCGCTCACGCAGGTGCAGGACCTCGCCGACACGCGTCTCGCGCAGAAGATCTCGCAGGTCGCGGGGGTGGGTCTCGTGAGCCTGTCGGGCGGCCAGCGCCCGGCGATCCGCATTCAGGCGAACCCGCGCGCGCTCGCCGCGTACGGGCTGAATCTCGACGACCTGCGCACCACCATCTCGAACCTGAACGTCAACACGCCGAAGGGCAATTTCGACGGCCCGACCCGCAACTACACGATCAACTCGAACGACCAGCTGACCGACGCCGACGAGTACAAGAGCGCGGTCGTCGCATACAAGAGCGGCCGCCCGGTGATGCTGACCGACGTCGCGAGCATCGTGCCGGGTCCGGAGAACACGAAGCTCGGCGCATGGGTTAACGACACGCCCGCGATCATCCTGAACGTGCAGCGCCAGCCGGGTGCGAACGTGATCCAGGTGGTCGACAGCATCAAGGCGCTGCTGCCGCGCTTGCAGCAGTCGCTGCCCGCCGCGCTCGACGTCGAGGTCGTCACCGACCGCACCACGACGATCCGCGCGTCGGTGCG
The DNA here is from genome assembly GCF_046543485.1 of Paraburkholderia sp. EG304. NCBI lineage: Bacteria > Pseudomonadati > Pseudomonadota > Betaproteobacteria > Burkholderiales > Burkholderiaceae > Paraburkholderia > Paraburkholderia sp. EG304. The sequence goes on from NZ_JBKGUA010000006.1 coordinate 229,359, forward strand.
CGACGTGCAGTTCGAACTGGCGATGTCGGTCGTACTGGTCGTGCTGGTGATGTACCTGTTCCTCGCCAACATCTACGCGACGATCATTCCGAGCCTGTCGGTGCCGCTGTCGCTGATCGGCACGCTCGCCGTGATGTACCTGTGCGGCTTCTCGCTGGACAATTTATCGCTGATGGCGCTGACCATCGCGACCGGCTTCGTCGTCGACGACGCGATCGTGATGATCGAGAACATCGCGCGCTACGTCGAGGAAGGCGACAGTGCGCTCGAAGCCGCGCTGAAGGGCTCGAAGCAGATCGGCTTCACGATCATTTCGCTGACGGTCTCGCTGATCGCGGTGCTGATTCCGCTGCTCTTCATGGGCGACGTGGTCGGCCGCCTGTTTCATGAATTCGCGATCACGCTCGCGGTGACGATCGTCATTTCGGCGGTCGTGTCGCTGACGCTGGTGCCGATGATGTGCGCGAAGCTGCTGCGCCACACGCCGCCGCACGACAGTCACCGTTTCGAGGCAAAGGCGCACCGCTTCATCGACTGGGTGATCGCGCGCTACGCGGTTGCCCTCACGTGGGTGCTGAACCGTCAGCGCTCCACGCTGGTCGTAGCTGTCCTCACGCTGGTGCTGACCGGCCTGCTGTACGTGTTCGTGCCGAAGGGCTTCTTCCCGGTGCAGGACACCGGCGTGATCCAGGCGATCACGCAGATGCCGCAGTCGGTGTCGTTCGCGTCGATGGCCGAGCGCCAGCAGGCGCTCGCCGACCAGATCCTGAAGAACCCGGACGTCGAAAGCCTGACCTCGTTCATCGGCGTCGACGGCAGCAACATCACGCTCAACAGCGGCCGCATGCTGATCAACCTGAAGCCGCGCGACGACCGCAGCAACACCGCGAGCGAAGTGATCCGGCAGTTGCAGAAGGACGTCGCGCATATTCCGGGCGCGTCGCTGTTCATGCAGCCGGTGCAGGACCTGACGATCGACTCGACGGTGAGCCCGACGCAGTATCAATTCATGCTGACCGATCCGAACATCGGCGAATTCACGACGTGGGTGCCGAAGCTGGTCGAGCGCCTGAAGCAGTCGCCCGAACTCGCGGACGTCGCGACCGATCTGCAGGACAACGGCCGCTCGGTATTCATCGAGATCGACCGCGCGACCGCCGCGCGCTTCGGCATCACGCCGGCCACGATCGACAGCGCGCTGTACGACGCGTTCGGCCAGCGCATCATTTCGACGATCTTCACGCAGTCGAACCAGTACCGCGTGATTCTCGAAGCGCAGCCGACGATGCAGCACTACACCACGTCGCTGAATTCGATCTACCTGCCCTCTTCGACGTCGGCGGGCGGCCAGGTGCCGCTGTCGTCGATCGCGAAGTTCATCGAGCGGCCCGCGCCGCTGCTGGTCACGCACCTGAGCCAGTTCCCGGCCACCACGGTGTCGTTCAACCTCGCACCGGGTTCGTCGCTCGGCGCGGCCGTGAAGGCGATCGAACAGGCCGAAAAGGACATCGGCCTGCCCGCGTCGTTCCAGACGCGCTTCCAGGGCGCGGCGCTCGCGTTCCAGGCGTCGCTCGCGAACACGCTGTTCCTGATCCTCGCGGCGATCGTCACGATGTACATCGTGCTCGGCGTGCTGTACGAGAGCTTCATCCATCCAATCACGATTCTGTCCACTCTTCCGTCGGCCGGGGTCGGCGCGCTGCTCGCGCTGCTGGTCACCGGCCACGATCTCGACATCATCGGCATCATCGGCATCGTGCTTTTGATCGGTATCGTGAAGAAGAACGCGATCATGATGATCGACTTCGCGCTCTACGCCGAGCGCGAGGAAGGCAAGCCGCCGCGCGAGGCGATCTACCAGGCGTGTCTGCTGCGTTTCCGGCCGATTCTGATGACCACGCTCGCCGCGCTGCTCGGCGCTCTGCCGCTGATGCTCGGCACCGGCGCGGGCTCGGAGCTGCGCCGGCCGCTCGGTATCGCGATCGCCGGCGGCCTGATCGTGAGCCAGCTGCTGACGCTGTTCACGACGCCGGTGATCTACCTCGCGTTCGATTCGCTCGGCCGCAGGCTGCGCGCGCGCTTTAACCGCGGCAGTTCGTCCGGTAGCGCCACACCGCCCGCCACCGATGCAGGGAACTAGGCGATGAACCTGTCGCGTCCGTTTATTTCCCGCCCGGTCGCCACCACGCTGCTGGCGATCGGCATCGCGCTGTCGGGCGTCTTCGCGTTCACCAGGCTGCCGGTGGCGCCGTTGCCGCAGGTCGACTTCCCGACCATCTCGGTGCAGGCGACGCTGCCGGGCGCGAGCCCGGAGACCGTCGCGACCAGCGTCGCGAGTCCGCTCGAGCGGCACCTCGGCTCGATCGCCGACGTCACCGAGATGACGTCGCAAAGCTCGGTCGGCTCGACGCGCATCACGATGCAGTTCGGCCTGAACCGCGACATCGACGGCGCCGCGCGCGACGTGCAGGCCGCGATCAACGCGGCGCGCGCCGACCTGCCCGCGAGCCTGCGCAGCAATCCGACCTACCACAAGGTCAACCCGGCCGACGCGCCGATCCTGATTCTCGCGCTGACGTCGAATACGCGCACGCCCGGCCAGCTCTACGACTCGGCCGCCACGGTGCTGCAGCAGTCGCTGTCGCAGGTGCAGGGGGTCGGCGAAGTGGACGTGAGCGGCTCGGCGAATCCGGCGGTGCGCGTCGAGCTGATGCCGCATGCGCTGTCGCATTACGGCATCGGCCTCGAGGACGTGCGCGCGGCGCTCGCGTCGGCCAACGCGAACAGCCCGAAAGGGGCGATCGAGTTCGGCGAGAACCGCGTGCAGCTGTACACCAACGACCAGGCCACCAAGGCGTCGCAGTACAAGGATCTCGTCATCGCCTATCGCAACGGCGCGCCGGTCAAACTCTCCGACATGGGCGAGGTCGTCGATTCGGTCGAGGACCTGCGCAACCTCGGCCTCTTCAACGGCAAGCAGGCGGTGCTCGTGATCCTGTACCGGCAGCCGGGCGCCAACATCATCGAGACCGTCGACCGCGTGAAGGCGATGCTGCCCCAGCTGCACGCGTCGCTGCCCGCCGACGTCGAAATCTCCCCGACCTCGGACCGCTCGACGACGATCCGCGCGTCGCTGAAGGACACCCAGCGCACGCTCGTGATCGCGGTCGCGCTCGTTGTGATGGTCGTGTTCCTGTTCCTGCGCAACTGGCGCGCGACGCTGATTCCGAGCGTGGCCGTGCCGATCTCGATCATCGGCACGTTCGGCGCGATGTACCTGATGGGCTTCTCGCTCGACAATCTGTCGCTGATGGCGCTGACCATCGCGACCGGCTTCGTCGTCGACGACGCGATCGTCGTGCTCGAAAACATCTCGCGCCACATCGAAGACGGCGTGCCGCGCATGAAGGCCGCGTTCCTCGGCGCGCGCGAGGTCGGCTTCACGGTGATGTCGATCAGCATCTCGCTCGTCGCCGTGTTCCTGCCGATCCTGCTGATGGGCGGCATCGTCGGGCGGCTGTTCCGCGAGTTCGCGCTGACGCTGTCGCTCGCGATCGCGGTGTCGCTGATCGTCTCGCTGACACTGACGCCGATGATGTGCTCGCGCCTGCTGCGCGAGCCGCACGAGAAAAAACAGGAAAGCCGCTTCGGCCGCTGGCTCGAACGCGGCTTCACGTCGATGCAGCGCGGCTACGAGCGCACGCTCGGCTGGGCGCTGCTGCATCCGAGGCTGATCCTGCTCGTGCTGCTGCTGACCATCGGGCTGAACGTCGTGCTCTACATCATCGTGCCGAAGGGCTTCTTCCCGCAGCAGGACACCGGGCGTCTGATCGGCGGCATCCAGGCCGACCAGAGCACGTCGTTCCAGGCGATGAAGGGCAAGTTCTCGCAGATGATGGACATCGTCAGCAAGAACCCGGCGGTCGACAGCGTGGTCGGCTTCACCGGCGGCCGGCAGACCAACTCGGGCTTCATGTTCCTGTCGCTGAAGCCGAAGAGCGAACGCAAGCTGTCCGCCGACCAGGTGATCCAGCAGTTGCGCGCACCGCTCGGCGACGTGGCCGGCGCGCGCACCTTCCTGCAGGCGGTGCAAGACATCCGCGTCGGCGGCCGGCAATCGAACGCGCAGTATCAGTTCACGCTGCTCGCCGATTCGACACCCGATCTGTACAAGTGGGGGCCGAAGCTCACCGAGGCGCTGCAGGCGCGCAAGGAGCTCGCGGACGTGAACTCCGACCAGCAGCAAGGCGGTCTCGAAGCGATGGTGACGATCGACCGCGCCACCGCCGCGCGCCTCGGCATCAAGCCCGCGCAGATCGACAACACGCTGTACGACGCGTTCGGCCAGCGCCAGGTGTCGACGATCTACAACCCGCTGAACCAGTATCACGTGGTGATGGAAGTCGCGCCGCGCTACTGGCAGAGCCCGGAAATGCTGAGCCAGATTTACGTCAGCACCTCGGGCGGCAGCGCGAGCGGCGCGCAGACCACCAACGCGCCGGCCGGCACCGTGACGTCCAGGGCGACCAGCACGGGCGCAACGACGAGCGCGGCAACCGGCGGCACCGCAGCCACCACCGCGACGAGCGCGGCCAGCATCGCGGCCGACTCCGCGCGCAACCAGGCGATCAACTCGATCGCGGCGAGCGGCAAGTCGAGCGCGTCGTCGGGCTCGCCGGTGTCGACCGCGAAGGAAACGATGGTGCCGCTGTCGGCGATCGCGAGCTTCGGGCCGGGCACCACGCCGCTGTCGGTCAATCACCAGAGCCAGTTCGTCGCCTCGACGATCTCGTTCAACCTGCCGCCGGGCGTGTCGCTATCCACCGCCACGCAGGTGATCTACGACACAATGGCCGAAATCGGTATGCCCGCCACGATCCACGGCAGCTTCCAGGGCACCGCGCAGGCGTTCCAGCAGTCGATGTCCGATCAGCCGATTCTGATCCTCGCCGCGCTCGCGGCGGTGTATATCGTGCTCGGCATCCTGTACGAGAGCTACATCCACCCGCTGACGATCCTGTCGACGCTGCCGTCCGCGGGCGTCGGCGCGCTGCTCGCGCTGCTGCTGTTCAAGACCGAGTTCAGCATCATCGCGCTGATCGGCGTGATCCTGCTGATCGGCATCGTCAAGAAGAACGCGATCATGATGGTGGACTTCGCGATCGACGCGTCGCGCAAAGGGTTGTCGTCGCGCGACGCGATCTACCAGGCCTGTCTGCTGCGCTTCCGGCCGATCATGATGACCACCTTCGCCGCGATGCTAGGCGCGTTGCCGCTCGCGTTCGGCAGCGGCGAAGGCGCGGAGATGCGCGCGCCGCTCGGCATTTCGATCGTCGGCGGGCTGATCGTCAGCCAGATGCTGACGCTCTATACGACGCCGGTCGTGTATCTGTACATGGATCGCATCCGCGTGCGCTGGGAGGCGAGAAAGGCGCGCCGCACGGGTGGCGCGGCGCCGACCTCGTCATGATGTCGTGAAGGCGGCGCTCACAGCTTCTGCTCGATGGCCAGCGAAAAGATCCGCTGCCATCGGCGCGCCGCCCGCTCGTTCGACATCGGCACGAGCCACTCGCCGCGCCGTGCGTCCTTGACCTTCACGGCGAGCCGCGCCTGCGCGTCGCGGCCCTGTGCTTCGGCGCCGAGCAGATCCGCGAAGATATACGCGCCCTGCTCGTCGCCGACGCGAATCTCGCAGAGCCGCTTGGCCGCCGCGAGCCGCACCGACCCCCAACTGCCCTTCAGCTCGTGCGTCCAGTCGCCGTCGCGCACGTTCGGCGCGACTTCGCGGCGCCGCTGCCGCCAGTAAGCGAGCGCACCGGCAATCAGCAACGCAACCAGGACCGCCACGCCTTCCGCCACCGCTAGCCCGAAACTGGCCTGCAACGCAGCGAAGGCGCGTACCGCGCCGTACCCCAGCGCAACCAGCGCGATCAACGCAACGAGAATCGGCATCGCAAGCTCATCCGGTAAATGGTTTTGCCTGGCACGGGCCTGACACGAGCAATGCGCGATGCCGGCGCGGCCCCTTCACTGACCCTTGTGCGCGGCCGCCCATTCCTTGAGCGCGTTCAGCGTGTTCTCGACATGCTTGTCGGGCTGCAGGCTCGTGTATTCGTAGATGATCTTGCCGTCGGGCGAGATCACGTACGACACGCGATTCGCCATGCCGGCCTTCATCGGCATGGCCGCGTCGTATGCGTCGATCACCTTCGCGTCGGCGTCGGCCGCGACCGGGAATTTGCTGCGGCATTCGCTGATCGAGAACTTCGTCAGCGTATCGATGTTGTCGTGCGATACGCCGATCACCGTCGCGCCGTACTTTTTGTACTCGTCGACCGCATCGGCGAACTCGTGCGCCTCGATCGTGCAGCCCTTCGTGAACGCGGCCGGATAGAAGTACAGCACGACCGGCCCCTTCTTCAGCTGATCGGCGAGCGAATACGTGTAGGTCTTGCCGCCGAGCGAGGCCTCGGCAGTGAACGGCGGTGCCGTATCGCCGGGTTTCAGGGTTGCCGAGACGAGCGGCGAATGCATTGCGAATCCGAACACCATGACGGCGGCCAATACCGCCGGTATGTGTTTTGTCTTCATCTGCTCCTCCATGCGTGAGCGCACGCAGTTGATCCCGTCCATCGAACACAGCTTCGGCCGGCGTCACAGGCCGCCGCTGAACGGTCTATTGGACCACGGATGCGCACGCGGCGTCGGTCGCCGCCAGGACCACAAGCCAATCGAAAGAATGCGGCGCGCGGGCCCGGCGCATCACGCGTCCGGCTCCGCCACGTGCGCGCCGAACCACGCCGCCGCCGACAGGTTCAGCTGCGATAGCACGTCGGGCGTCAGCGCGTGGAAGCCCGCCGCCGTCGCGACCGGCGCGGCGTCGCCGCCCTCGCCCGCGACCTCGGCAATCAGCAGCAGCGCGCCCAGCTCGCCCTTGCGCGCGACGATCGCCTCGCGGATCTGCGGCGCGAGGCCGAGCTTTTCGAGCACCGCGTCCGGGGTGCTGTCGAGCACGATGTGCACCAGCGAAAAAATCCCGGTCATGAACGCGGCATCGGCGAATTCGCCGTCGGCCGGACGCAGCCAGTTCGCGGCGAGCTCCATGAAGCGCGAGCGCGTCGCGGCCAGTTGCACGAGCGGATCGGCGCGCCACGGCAGGTCGCCGGTATCCGCGTACAGCAGCAGTTGCGCCCAGCGCGCGATCTGCCGCGTGCCGGTCGCGATGATCGCCTCGCGCAGCGACGCGATGTTGCGCCCGAGGCCGAACGCGCTCGAATTGACGAGCCGCAGCAGTTGCACGACTACGCCCGGATTGACCTTCAGCTCCGCCTCGAGCTCGACGATGCCGGCGTCGCGCGAGAGCAGCGCGAGCAGCCGCAGCAGCCCCGGGCGCAGCGAGCGGTTGCGCGGCGCGGCCAGCACCTGCGGCCGCGCGAAGAAGTAGCCCTGAAACAGATCAAAGCCGAGCTCGTGCGCGAGCGCGAAGTCCTCGCGCGTTTCGACCTTCTCGGCGAGCAGCGTCTTGCCGTAGCCGCGCAAGGCCGACGCGAGCTCGGCGACCTTGCGGCGCGGCGTTTGCAGGAAGTCGATCTTGACGATGTCGGCGTACGGCAGCATCGCCTTCAGCTCGTCGGTCAGGTCGTGCACGTCGTCGAGCGCGACCTGGAAACCGGCGCAGTGCAGCTCGTCGAGCCGACGCGCGAGCGAGGCGTCGTAACGCACGGTTTCGAGGATTTCGAGCACGAAGCGCTCGGGCGGCATCAGATGGACGATGTCGCTAAAGAGCAGCGCGCGGTCGATATTGACGAAGCCGCGATGCTGGCCGAGCACGGCCGGCACGCCGATTCCGCCGATCGTGCGCGCAACCACCTGCGCGGTGGCCTGCGCGTCGTCGCTGATTTCGGCGTAGTTGTAGGTGCCGGCGCGGAACAGTAGCTCGTACGCGTGAAGCGCCCCATCGCGATCCAGAATCGGCTGGCGGCCGACGTAGACATACTGCGGGACCGCGTCCGGGTACCCGCGCTCAGAATAGCCGGCCGACGCGCCGGCGGAGACATCACGCACCTCGACGTCCCGCGGGACGGGCCGTGGGGCGCTGGCGGACCTGATGACGGAGCGTTCGAAGATGGATCATCGGTGCAAGGTTCGGAAAGTCTACGCAGCGCGACGCCATCAGCGTCGCCAAATTAAGGGAGATTCGCCGTATTAACGGCCGCGAAGCGGCGTCACTTTAACTGAATCGTCCCAGTGACGGCACCGGGCGCCTCATTACCGGATCTTTTCTCCGCGCGCAGCTAAAGATTTCCCCGCTTGCGTCGTTATCTCGTTCTGATGGGGCGGCCTGCTATTTCCCGGCCGCCCGGACCGGCGGACAAGCAGCCCAGCCCGCGGACGAACCCAGGTTGCCAGCGACGAACATGGAAGCGAACACGATCACCGCGCCCCGCCGGGGCTCCTTGCGCACGGTCATCGACCGGCTGCGGGCGTTCGGCCGGCGCGAGGACGACGACCGGCCGAGCAGCGCGAACCGCCCGCCCCCACTGGAACAGGTGGTCGGCGCGGTCGACCTGCTTGCGCACGTCGACGATGCGTTGCGCTTCATCTACGTGTCCGACGCGAGCCTGCGCTTCATCGGCTATCACCGCGAATACCTGAAAACCGCGACGCTGCCCGATCTGGTCGCCCCCGCCGACGTGCCGCGCCTCGATGCGCTGCTCAAGCAGGCGGCAGCCTCGGGCAGCGTCGAGAAAGCGACGCTCGGGCTCGTCAAGTCGCTGACCTATCCGATCACGGTCGAGTTGCGGGTCGTGCGCAGCAACCATGACGGCGTCGACGGCTACGCGATCGCCGGCTTCGACGTGTCGTCGTGGCGCGCGACCGAAGAGCGGCTGACCCAGGCGCTGCATCTGGACCGGCTGACCAGTCTGCCGAACCAGTCGGGTCTGGTGCATGCGCTGCTCGACGCACAACAGAAGGCCGACGCGCACGGCACGCCGGTCGCGCTGCTGCTGCTCGATCTCGACGACTATCAGCGGGTGAACCGCGCGCTCGGCTACGACGCCGGCGACGAGATGCTGCGCGATACGTCACGGCGCCTGTTGAACATGACGAGCCCGAACGAAACGATCGCGCGGATCGCCAGCGACGAGTTCGCGATCCTCGTGAAGCCGGCCGCGAGCCGCACCGACGCGGCCGCCGCCGCCGAAGCGCTGGCGCGGCGCCTGTTGACCGCGATCCAGCAGCCGTATGTGTTCAACGGTCAGCAGGTCCACCTGTCGGCCAGCATCGGCATCGCCCTGTACCCGGACGTGCGCCACGCCAACGACACCGGCGGCCACGACACGCACCTGCTGCGCTGGGCCGACCACGGGCTGCTGCAGGCGAAGGCCGCGGGCGGCAACACGCTCGCGTTCTACGTGCCGGACGACAACCCGGCCGACGCCGAGCGTCTGAAGCTCGAGGCCGACCTCTACGACGGCGTACGCAACGGCGAGTTTTCGCTACACTTCCAGCCGATCACGAGCAGCCGCACGCGGGGCGTGGTCGGTGTCGAGGCGTTGATCCGCTGGACGCATCCGGTGCACGGCCTCGTGCCGCCGTCGATGTTCATTCCGCTCGCGGAGTCGATCGGGCTCATCAACTTCCTCGGCAACTGGGTGATGAAGGTCGCGTGCATGCAGCTGATCCAGTGGGACGCGAAGGGCATCCCGCTGCAGTACGTGGCCGTCAACGTGTCGCCGCAGCAGTTTCGCGATCCGCGCTTCAAGGACTCGGTGCGCGAGGCGATCGAGCTGACCGGCATCGATCCGCGCCGGCTCGTGTTCGAGATCACCGAAAGTCTGCTGATGCACGACCCGGCGCACGCGAAGGGCTTGCTCGAAGACCTGACCGCGATGGGCATCCGCTTCGCCGTCGACGACTTCGGTACCGGCTATTCGAGCCTCGCGTACCTGCAGCGCTTTCCGCTCGCGAAGCTGAAGATCGACCGGAGTTTCGTCGAGAATCTGCTAACCTCGCGAAACGATCAGGCAATCGTTAGCGCTGTCGTCGGCCTTGCGCAGACGCTCGACCTCGAACTGGTTGCCGAGGGCGTCGAAACGGAAGCGCAGCGCACTCTGCTCACCGAGATGGGCTGCGATCACATTCAGGGCTGGCTCGTCTGCAAGGCGCTGCCGTCCGAAGAGCTCGCGCAGCGCTTCGAAACGCGCGAGCTTCAGCTGCACGGCGCGTAACGGGCGATGCAGACACGACGCCCAGGCAGCGGAACAAGCCGGCTCACGACCGGCACGGCATTCACTGGAACACGTATGGCTTTTGCGGGACACACATGGTAAAGGCGGCAGTGCTCGACCGGCTCTGGACGCGAATGAGCGAGCGCGGCGATTTCCCTATGCTGTCGCAATCGCTGCGCACCACCATGGCGGCAGTGACCAACGACGACCTCGACTTCACCGGCCTCGTGCAAGTGGTGCTGTCGGACTTCGCGCTCACGCAAAAGGTGCTGCGGCTCGCGAACTCGGCGATGTACATGGCGTTCGGCGGCAATATCACGACCGTATCGCGCGCGCTGATGGTGCTCGGCATGGATGCGGTCGGCCACCTAGTAGTCGGTCTGAAGATCGTCGATCACTTTCATCAAAGCGTGCCGCGCCGCATTGACGCGAAACTCGAATTGAACCGCACGCTGCTGTCGGGCTGCGTCGCGCGCAAGCTGACCGAGCGCGGCGACCTGCGCGCCGGCGAGGAAGCGGTGGTCTGCACGCTGATGCGGCAAATCGGCAAGCTGCTGGTCGTGTTCTATCTCGACGCCGAGTGGGACCAGATTCGCCGCCATATCGACGGCGGCGCACTCGAAGCCGATGCGTGCGTGCTCGTGCTCGGCGTCACCTTCGATGAAATCGGCGCCGAAGCGGCGGTGCGCTGGCGCCTTCCCGACACGATCCGCTCCGGCATGGGCGAGTTCGATCCGGAGGACGTGACGCAACCGCGCCAGGTGCAGTGGCTGCGCGCAATCACCAACTACTCGACCGCGGTCGCCGACGTGCTCACGCAGCAGAACATGCCCGAGGGCGAGCGCGAGGCACGCATCGGCGAGCTTGCGCACGAGTACGGCAGCGCGCTGAACACCGACCCCGAGGTGCTGCTGCAGATGAGCGTCGCGCTCGCGCGCGAGGATGGCGGCGACAGCGTGATGCGCGAAATCGTCGAGCTGCGCGCCAATGCCGATGCGATCGCGCGCGAGGCGCTCACGCCCGAGGCGCGCATCGAGGTCGGCGTGAAGGACTTGCGCGGCCTGCCCGAGGGCAGCCCGCTCGCGCCGGCGCTCGCGATGGCCGCCGAGACTGTGCTCGCGGCGCTCGGCTTCGCGCGCACCGTGGTCTACGTCAAACATAGCAACGGCACGTTCAGGGCGCGTCTCGGCTTCGGGCCGAAGATCGACGTGGCGCTGCCGAAGCTCGCGTTCAACACCGCGTTCGAGCCCGACGTGTTTCATCTCGCGATCGCGAACTCGGTGGGCATTTTCATCGAGAATGCGCGCGATCCGAAGATGGTCGCGCGGCTGCCCGAGTGGTTCCGGCGTTCGTTCGACGACGCGCGCGCGTTCGTGCTGCTGCCGATCATCGACGAAACCGATCAGACCGTCGCGCTGCTCTACGGCGACTGGTCGCATACGCAGGAGGCGCGCCGCATCTCACAGAAGGAGATGGGCGTGCTCAACGAACTGGCAAAGGAGTTAGGACGTTTTTTCGGCCGGGGGCAGATGCGGGAAATGGAGACGATGTGAAGACCTGGCGTGATCGCTGATCACTCCGCTTCACTTTGATTCTTTCCGTGTTTGCCCGAAAACGATTTTATGCGGGCATCCGTGGGGCTTTTACCCCACTCAATCCTCGATCCGCTCCAGCCCTTCCGCGCTGCGATCCGCGACACCGGCCCACGCGCCGGCCGCGAGACCCATCTGCGCGACCTCTTCCAGCGTCAACGGCGCAAGACGTTCGGATAGCGCGGCGACGCGCTCCCATGCGCCGCCTTCGAGCGCCTCGACCGCGCTCAGCAACAGACCCAGCCTGCCCTCGCGATGCAGGATCGCGGCCTGGATCGGCCGCGACAGCGTGAGGATATTCAGCGTTTTCTCGAGCGAGCCGCCGAACACCGCATCGACGAACGAAAACACGCCGGTCAGGAAGGCCGCGTCGGCTTCGTCGCGGCCCGCCTCGGGCATGCGCTCGATCGCGAGCTCCATGAAGCGCGCGCGCGTGGCCGCGAGTTGCAGCAGCGGATCGTCTTCGAGCGCGACCTTGCGGCCGTCGGCATAGAGCAGCAGCTGCGTCCAGCGCGCGATGCGATCGGTGCCCGTCGCGTTGATCGCGTCGCGCAGCGTCGTCACCTTGTGACCGACCGCGAGGCCGCTCGAATTCGCGAGCTTCATCAGATGCATGACGAGCACCGGATTGAGCTTCAGCTCGGCTTCGAGCTGCGCGACCGTCGGGTCGCCCGCGAGCAGTTGCAGCAGATTGAGCAGCGCGTGGCGCGGCGCGCTGACGCTGCGCGTCGACGCGCTTTGCGCCCGCGCGAAGTAATAGCCCTGGAAGCGGTCGAAGCCGAGTTCATGCACCGTTTCGAAGTCGGCCTGCGCATCGAGACCCGATGCGAGCAGCAGCTTGCCCGCCGACTTCAGCACGCTCGCGAGCTTCGACAGCAGCGCGCGCGGCGTGCGCGGGACGTCGATCTTGACGACTTCGGCGTACGGCAGCAGCTTCGCGAAAGTCTCGTCGGGCTGCGTGACGTCGTCGAGCGCGAAGCGGTAGCGACGGCCATGCAGATACACGATACGCGCGATCAGCTCGTCATCGACTTCGAGCGATGAAGGCAGCTCGAGCATGAAGCGCTCGGCGGGCAGTCTCAGGATCGCGTCGTCGAGCAGCAGCTCGCGGCTCACGTCGACGTAGGCCGGATGGCCGGTCAGCGCGCCGCGCACGTCGCTTTGCACGAGCCCGCGCACGATCGCGCGCGCGACGCGTTGCACCGGCGTAGGCGCGCGGCCCGGCAACGCGTCCGCGTCGGCATGAGGATCGGTATTGGTTCGCGGGGCGCTGAGGTCTGCGTCGGCGAGCGGCAGCTCGGGCGCTCGCACCTTGATCTCGTACCCGCACAGCATGCCGTCCCGATTCAGAATGGGCTGCCGCGCGTAGCTGGCGATGAGCGACGCGTCGTCGGTCGTGCCGCCGTGGCTCAGAGTCTCGATTGCGATGGTGGTCATTCCAGTCCCCCGCTCGGCGCCGCTGGCGCCTGGCCGCTATGTTCTGTTTTTCGCTGCACATAGGCGCGTTTCCGTGACGTTGGAAGCTCGTCGACGCGCGGCAGCGTGCGTCGCAATTTTATCGCAGCGTCATTGGGCACGAACAGGCTTACAGGGCAATATCTCGAAATATTTGTTGAACGTTTGCGACACGCGTGCAAAAAGCAAAACGGCCGCATCAGCGGCCGTTTTGCACAATTAGATGCAGCGTTACTTCAGCACGACTTTCACGTCGAAGTATTTGGCGGCGAGGCGGTCGATCGTGCCATCGGCCTTCAGCTCCTTCAACGCGCCGTTCAGCGCATCCTTGAGCGCCTTGTCGTTCTTGCGCACGCCGTAGCCTACACCCGCGCCGAGCAGCTTGTCGTCGCTCACGGCCGGACCGGCGAACTCGAAGCCCGCGCCTTGCGGCTTCTTCAGAAAGCCCTTCGATGCCGCTTCGGCGTCCTGGAACGACGCGTCGAGACGGCCCGACGCGAGGTCCGCGTAGATCTGGTCCTGAGTCTGATACGGCACGATGTCGACACCGGCCGGCGCCCAGCGCGCCTTCGCATAGGTCTCCTGGATCGTGCCCTGCAGCACGCCGACGTGCTTGCCCTTCAGCGATGCGGGCGTCGGCTGCAGAGCGCTGCCCTTCTTCGCGATCATCTGATTCGGGATCGTGTAGATCGGATCGGTGAAGTCGATCGCCTGGCGACGCTGGTCGGTGATCGTCATGTCCGAGTTGATCGCGCTGAACTTGCGCGCTTCGAGCGCCGGAATCAGACCGTCGAACGAATTCTCGACCCACACGCATCTGGCCTTCAGCTTCGCGCACACGGCATTGCCGACGTCGATGTCGAAGCCTTGCAGCTCGCCCGCGGGCGACTTCGATTCGAACGGCGCGTACGACGCCTCGACGCCGAAGCGCACTTCCTTGATCTCAGCAGCCGACACGCTGCCTGCGGTCAACGCCGCCGTCGCGAACAGCGCGAGCGCGGCCAGGTTGGGCCAATTCTTCTTCATTACGGGTGTTCCTTTACGGTGTTGACTGAAACGGAGCCGATTTCGCGCGCACAGGCGTATGACGCCTGCCGCGCTCCGGACTCGCGCGGCCGGCGTAACCGGTAGGTGCGTCAGCCGCGAAGCCCGCGATTGTACACGGAGCCTGTCTAGACAAGCCTGGGCAGCGTCTCGGCGGTGGTATCGACGACCAGCAGTCCGGCGCGCAGGCCGGCCTTGACCGCCGGGTTCGGAAACACGATGCGCTCTTCGTCGCGCTGCACCGTGTATTGATAGTCACCGTCGCGCGCGAGCAGGGTGCCCTTGGCGAGCGGCGTGAAGTTCGGCACGTCGGGCGCGAGCAGCAGCTCGAATGCGTCGCTTTGCTTGGTCAGCTGATCGACGACGGTGAACACGCGCGGCAGCGTGGCTTGCGCGTCGCCGTGTGCGTTCATTCGGGTGCCGGCCAGCAGCGCGCGCACCGCGAGATCCGCGCCCTCGAAGCGCGTCAGGTCGTTGTGGCCGAACGGCCGCACCTTGCCGAGTTCGAGCGTGCACGCATCGGCGCCGCACGCTTGCGCGGTGAAGTGCGAATAGGTGTTGCCCTTCGTCGTGTGCAGCAGCACCGCGCTGATACGCGCGTCGCCGAGCCATTCGAACATCGCCCGCGAAAAGGGCTTGCCGGTATGCGGCAACAGCGCGAAGCGCTCGAATACCGACGCGCGGATCGCTGTATGCATGTCGATATGCCAGCGCACGCCTGGCGCGTCCGCGAAAAAGCGCGTTGCGGCCTGTTCGAGCGCGGCCGCGCGCGGCGCTTCATGACTGTGCGGCAGTTGCAGATGACGGCCGCTGAACAGCCGGTTCAGATCGTCGTCGCGATAGCGGCCGCCGTCGCGCATCGCATCGATGTTGCCGAGAATCACGAGCAGCCGGCACGCGAGCGCCGCGCGGCCCTGTGCGATATCGGCGACGATGCGCGACAGCAGTTCGATCGGCGCGGTCTCGTCGCCATGCACGCCGGCCGAGACGAGCACGCTGCGCACGCCTGCATGCCGCTGTGCGGGCTCGATGACGAGCACGCCGTCGCCCTGCCACGTCCAGCGCACACCGTTCCCGCACGTGCCTTGCGCTCGATGCGCGGCAGGCCGCGAACCCGCGAGCGTCCACGCGAGAAAATCGTCGAGCATCGCGCTCGGGGCCGACATCGCGTAATCAGCGCTGGAAGTCATACAGCGAGCCCAGAGCGAGGATTTGCGTCAGCTCATCGAGCGCGGTGCGCGATTCGACCAGCAGTTGCGGATCGCTGAGATCGGCCGGTGCGAGACGATCGCGATAGTGCTTTTCGATCCACGCATCGAGACGGCCGAACAGCGTGTCGTCGATCCATACGCCCGGCGCAACCGCCGCGCGCTCGGTGTCGTCGAGTACGACGCGCAGACGCAGACAAGCCGGACCGCCCCCGTTCTTCATGCTCTCGCGCAGATCGAACACGAGCACTTCGTCGATCGGACCGCTGTGCGAAGTCAGCTCATCCAGATACGCGGCGACGCGCGGATTTTCGCGGCACTCCTGCGGCACGACCAGCACCTGCTTGCCATCGGGCCGAGTCAGCAGCTGGCTGTTGAACAGATACGACGTCACCGCATCGGCGACGCTGACCTGCGCGTCGGGCACTTCGATCACGTTGAAGCCCGCGTGAAGGTTCGCGAGCTTCGAGCGCAGCTCGTCGTACACCGCTTGCTGATCGACGAACGCGAGCTGATGGCAGAACAGTGTGTTGCGATTGCCGACCGCGATCACGTCGTTATGAAACACGCCCGCGTCGATCACTTCGGGGTTCTGCTGTGCATACACGGTCGCCGCTTCCTGCAAGCCATGACGATGCGCAACCGCGCGGCTCGCCTCGAACGTCTGGCGCGCCGGATAGCGCTTCGGCTCCGGCCCACGACGATACTCGCTGCGGCCGTACACGAAGAATTCGACGCCGCGCGCCTTGTACTGCTCGCAAAAGCGCGTGTGATTCGCCGCGCCTTCGTCGCCGAGCGCGGGCGTGCCGGGCAGCGCCTCGTGCACGACGAAGCGGTCGGTGTCGCTGAACATCGCCCGCAACGTGCGGCGCGTCGATTCATGCTCGATCGCGCGATGCAGCTTGCTGCACAGATTGGCCGGCGTGAAATGCACGCGGCCGTCGTGCGTATCCGCGGACGGGCTCACCGTCGCGGCGTTCGCGGTCCACATCGCCGAGGCCGAACTCGCCGCCGCGAGCAGCTCGGGCGCGTTCTTCGCGACGCGCGCGATCACCGAAGCGTCGTCGCCGGAAAAACCGAGCTCGCGCAACAGCCGCATCGACGGACGCTCTTGCGGCGGCAGCACGCCCTGATGAAAGCCGAGGTCCGCGAGCTGCTTCATCTTGCGCAGACCCTGGCGCGCCGCGGCCTTCGGATTCGCGACCGACTTCTCGTTGCTCTGCGACGCGACGTTGCCGAACGACAAGCCCGCGTAGTTGTGAGTCGGGCCGACCAGGCCGTCGAAATTGGCTTCAGTGGCTTGCAGCATCGTCGATCCTTAGAATTGAAGGCCCGGCGAGACGCTCGCGGGCATGTTCAGTTGCGCGCTTTCGACAGAGGCCATCGGGTACGCGCAGTAATCGGCCGCATAGTACGCGCTCGGCCGATGATTGCCCGAGCGGCCCGGCCCGCCGAACGGCGCGCCCGACGAAGCGCCATTGGTCGGCCGGTTCCAGTTGACGATGCCCGCGCGAATCGTGCGCTGGAAATGCGTCCACAGCGCTTCGTCGTCGGCGAGCAGGCCCGCGGACAGACCGAACTCCGTGTCGTTCGCCTGTTCGAGCGCATCGTCGAAGTTGCGGTAGCGGATGATCTGCGCGAGCGGGCCGAAGTGCTCCTCGTCGGGCAGGTCCTTCACGCCGGTCACGTCGAGAATCGCGGGCGTGACGAAGCCGAGTTGCGGATCGCGCTGCTCCATCTTCAACAGCGCCTTCGCGCCGCTCGCGAGCAGACGTTCCTGCGCGCTGATCAAACGCGAGGCCGCGCGCGCCGACACCACCGCGCCCATGAACGGCTGCGGCTCGGCGTTGTATTCGCCGACGCCGATGCGCGCGGTCACCTCCGTCAGGCGCGCGAGAAAACGCTCGCCGAACGCATCGTCGGGCACGAAGATGCGGCGCGCGCACGTGCAACGCTGCCCCGCCGACAGAAACGCCGATTGGATCGTGTGATGCACGGCGGCGTCGAGGTCCGCGACCGGGCCGATCACGAGCGGGTTGTTGCCGCCCATTTCGAGCGCGAGCACGATCTCCGGCCGGCCGCCGAACTGTTTGTGCAGCAATGTTCCTGTATCCGAACTACCGGTAAAGAACAGTCCGTCGATCTGACGGTGATTCGCGAGCGCGACGCCGGTGTCCTTCTCACCCTGCACCAGATTCAGCACGCCGGCGGGCAGCCCCGCATCGCACCAGATCTGCGCGGTGAGCGCCGCGACGCCGGGCGCCAGTTCGGACGGCTTGAACACGACCGCGTTACCGGCGATCAGCGCGGGCACGATATGCCCGTTCGGCAGATGGCCCGGAAAGTTATACGGGCCGAACACCGCGACCACGCCATGCGGACGATGCCGCAGCACCGCGGTGCCATCGGCCATCGCCGAGCGCTTTTCGCCGGTGCGCTCGTTGTACGACTGGATCGAGATCTCGATCTTCGCGGCCATCGACGCCGCTTCGGTGCGCGCTTCCCACAGCGGTTTGCCGGTCTCGCGGCCGATCGCTTCGGCGAGTGCTTCCTTGCGCTCGGTCACGAGCGCGGCGAAGCGGCGCACCACTGCGCAGCGCTCGTCGAGCGTCAGTGCCGACCATGCGGCGAATGCGCGGCGCGCGCTGCGTACCGCGCGATCGACGTCGTCCGCCGATGCGCTATTGCCTTGCCACACCACCGCGCCCGTGCCGGGATTGTGCGACGCGAACACGGGTCCTGTGCCGGCGACCCACTCACCGGCGATGAAAAGCTCGCTCATGATCATCCTTGTTTGTGTTTCACCGGCAGCACCCGCAGCGGATCGCCTGCCTTTACCCGAAGCGCGTCGGCTTCGGCCGCGCTGAGGCGGAACACGCCGTTGCGCGCCACGCCCGCCACGACCCCGACGCGAAAATCGCCGAGCGACGTATTCGATACCATCGACTTCAGTCCGTCTTGCGCGGCCGGCTCCGCTGCGTCGCCGATCTCGGCCGCGACCAGCACGCTCTCGCGCACGGTGCGCAAATCGGCGATATGGCATTCGAGCACCGGACCCGCATCGAAAATATCGACGTGGTTCTCGTAGCGCAGCCCTTCGGCTTCGAGCATGCGGCGCGCGGGGATCGTGTCGCTATGCGTGAGGCCGACGCAGCGCTGTGCTTCTTCCGGCAACAGCTCGACGTACACCGGATAGCGCGGCATCAGCTCGGCGAGAAACGCCTTGCGGCCGTGCGAGCTCAGATAGTCGGCGGCGTTGAAATCGATCTGGTAAAAGTGCGAGCCGACCGCGCGCCAGAACGGCGACGTGCCCTGCTCGTCGAAATGGCCGCGCAGCTCCGCGCAAAGACGCTGCGGAAAGCGCTCGCGGAACTGCGCGAGAAACATGAAGCGCGAACGCGACAGTAAGCCACCGACGCCGCTCGTGCGATAACGCGGGCTCAGGAACAGCGAGCACACTTCCGCATAACCGGTGAGGTCGTGCGAGATGTTCAGCGCGTGCATGCGGGTCCAGATGCCGAGATCCTGGCTCGCGTGCACGACCGTGCTCACGCGATAGTTGTAGAACGGCTGCTGCAGCCCCACCTCTGCTTCGATCCCGCAGACACCGGCCACGTCGCCAGTCGTGGTGTCTTCCATCACGAAGAAATAGCCGGCCTCGTGCGGCTCGGCCCGATCTTCCATCGTGCGGCGCGCGCGTTCGACACGCGCTGCGAGCGCATCGCGATCCGGCTTGAACGTGGTCAGGCCCGGCCCGGTTTCCTGCGCGAGCCGCATCAGCGCATCCACATCGCCTCGTTGCACTACGCGAACGACGATCATTGCGCGTCTCCCGATTGTTCATCCTGCGGCTGATGCAGCGGCACGCACCGCACCGTATCGCCTTCGCGCACCCCGAGCGCGGCGAGCGCCGCCTGCGACAACACGGCGCCCGACTCCTTGCCGGGCGCGAGCTCGCCGAGCACGCAACGGAACTCGCCGTCGGCGCCGTTGTGCGCGATCAGGTAGGTTGCACCGTGCGGCGCCGGTGCCTCGCGCACGACGCGCGTTTCGTTGTGCTTCACGCTGACGCTGCGATCCATCTGCGCGGTCAGCACCGGACCCGCGTCGAAGATATCGACGTAGCGATCGGTCTCGAAGCCTTCCTCGAGATGAATCTCGTACGCGAGCAGCGCGTTCGCATCCGGCTCGCCGAGCACGCGCTGCGCCGCTTCGGGCAGCAGCGGCACATACACCGGATAGGTCGGCATCACTTCGGCGATGAAGGTGCGGCTGCGGCCGCCCGATTCGACTTCGATGTCCGCGAAATTGCGGCCGAAGAACTTGCGGCCCACCGCTTCCCAGAACGGCGACATGCCGTTTTCGTCGGTGACGCCGAGCAGCAGCGAGAACACTTCGGGCGTGAAGCGCTTGCGATTCGCGGCGATATACATCATCCGCGCGCGCGACATCAGTTGCGCGCCTGCGTCGCCGCGCAGCGACGGGTCGATGTAGTAGCCCGCGAGCCGGCTCTTGCCGGTCAGCTCGTGCGACATCGTCAGTGCGTGAATCTTGCGATTCACGTGCAACTCACGTGACGCATGAATCAGCGCGTCGTTGCGAAACACGTAGAACGGGTCCGCGTAACCGGCGGCCGCGACGATGCTCGCGGTGCCCATCAGCTTGCCGGTGTCCGAATCTTCGAGCACGAACAGATAGAACTCTTCGCCCGGAAAATCGACTTCCGCGCGAAATGAGTCTTCGGACAACGCGACGCGCGCTTCGAGCGCGCGCCGGTCGTGCGGCAGGGAATGCAGCACCGGTTGCGCGGTGCGCGCCATATGCTCGAGCGCATCGAGATCGGCAAGGCGGGCGGGACGTACGAAGTACATCATCGTTCCTGTTGAATGTGACGCATGAATCGCCGCATCGGCGTGGGCAGGCGTGGAGGATTGCACGGTCTGAACATCAACGCGACGCCGCCTGCGCATTCGCGCCGACGAGTTCGCCGAACGCCTTGTCGAGACGCGCGAAGCCTTCGGCCATGTCGTCGAGCGGCATGATCAGCGACGGCACGAAGCGCAGCACGTCCGGGCCCGCCATCAGCATGATCACGCCGTGCTGGCCGGCCGCGGTGACGAAGTCCTTCGCGCGGCCCCGATACGCGTCGTTCAGTTCGGCGCCAATCAGCAGACCCTTGCCGCGCACTTCGCTGAAAAGCCCTAACCGCTCATTCAACTTCGCGAGATGGCCTTTCAGCACTTCGCTGCGCGAGCGCACGCCTTCGAGCAGCTTCGGGTCGCTGACGAGCTCGACCACTTTTTCCGCGATCGCCGAGCCGAGCGGATTGCCGCCGTAGGTCGTGCCGTGCACGCCGACCTTGAAGTGCGCGGCGAGCTCTCTGGTGGTCAGCATCGCGCCGATCGGAAAGCCGTTGCCGAGCGCCTTCGCGGTGGTCAGGATGTCGGGTGTCACACCGGTGTCCTGGTACGCGTAGAAGTAGCCGCTGCGGCCCACGCCGGTTTGCACTTCGTCGAAAATCAGCACGGCGTTGTGCTGATCGCACGCTTCGCGCAGTGCTTTGAGGAACGCCGGATCGGCCGGGATCACGCCGCCCTCGCCCTGGATCGGCTCGACGATCACCGCGCAGGTCTGCGCGCCGATCGCCTTCTTCGCCGCTGCGATGTCGTTGTACGGCAGATGCTTGATGCCGGCGGGCACGGGGCCGAAGCCTTCCGAATACTTCGGTTGGCCGCCGACGCTGACGGTGAACAGCGTGCGGCCGTGGAACGACTGCGTAAACGAAATGATTTCGTCTTTCTGCGCGCCGTGACGGTCGAACGCGACGCGGCGCGCGAGCTTCAGCGCGGCCTCGTTCGCTTCGGCCCCCGAGTTCGCGAAGAACGCGCGGTCGGCGAACGTGAGGCTTTCGAGGCGCTTCGCGAGACGCAGCACCGGCTCATTCGTGTAGCCATTGCCGATGTGCCACAGCTTGCTGCCCTGCTCATGCAGTACCTTCAGCAGCTCCGGATGCGCATGACCGAGCGCGGTGACGGCGATGCCGCCGGCGAAGTCGATATAGTCGCGGCCTTGCGTGTCCCACACGCGCGAGCCGAGACCGCGATCCGGTACGAAGGCGGCGGGGGCAAACACCGGCACCATGACTTCGTCGAAGGTCTGGCGTGTCACAGTCAGGTCGTTCATGGCTAATCCTTTTACGGGTGACAGGTAATACAGCTAGTGTAGGAAACCGTGCGCGGCGCGTCTTGCGCATACGCGACGCTTTCTATGAGGTTCCACGCGTCGTCGCGCCACGGCGGGTACTGCGGGTACTGTTCGTGCAGGTGTTTCGTTCTTACTGTGTGAGCGGTTCGTGTCGGGTTCGTGTCGCTCGTGTCGGACTTCGGCGGTGCGGCCGCGCCGCCCGCGCCGGACATGCCCCTGCTCCGCTTTCAGACGGCTTCCAGCTTGCGCACGAGCTATGCCCGACTGCGCGCGCCGCTGTGCATCAATCGAGCTCGGGCCGCTCGATCAGCGCGGCCGGCCGGGGCTCGCTCGCGCCGCCGTGCGCACCGGTCTGCCGCTCGATCCAGTTGCGGCGATCCTCGCGCGGCGTGACGCCGAAGTGCTCCCGATACGCATTCGAAAAATGCGCCGCCGACGAAAACCCGCACGCGAGGCTGATCTGCACGACCGATTTGCTGGTGCGCTGCAACTGCGTGCGCGCCTTCGACAGCCGCAGCCCCAGATAGTATTTGGAGGGCATCGAGCCGAGATACTGGCGAAACAGGCGTTCGAGCTGCCGCCGCGAGACGCCGACGAGGCCGGCGATTTCATCGGTGGTCAGCGGGTCCTCGATATTGGCTTCCATCAGCAGCAGCGCGTCGTTCAGGCGCGGATGACGCTCGCCCGGCGCAGTCACGAACGGAATGCGCTGACGCTCCTCGCCGGCGCGCAGCACACCGACGCCGAGCGTATCGGCGATGCGCTCCGCGAGTTCGGGCCCGTGCTCGCGGCCGATCATCGCGAGCATGAAGTCGACGGTCGCCTGACCGCCCGCGCAGGTCGCGCGATCGCGGTCGATTTCGAAGATCTGCTGCGTGACGATCGAGCGTTCGAACTGTTCGGAGAACTGCTGATAGGTTTCCCAGTTCACGCTGACGCGATAGCCGGACAACTGCCCCGCCATCGCGAGCCACCACACGCCGTGGTGGATGCCGGTGACAAGCGGCGTGCGTTGGCCGACGCGCGCGAGGCTCGCGAGAAACAACCGATAGTCGGCGAACTGCTGGAACCGCTCGCTGACGATGATCAGCCAGTCGCACGCGATCGCGTCGCCGAACGCGGCGTCGGCCGGCCATTGCGCGCCGCCCGACAGCGGCACCGCGCGGCCGTCCCACGAACAGACCTGCACGCGATACAGCGCGCGGCCGTCGATTTCATTGGCGAGATTGAGCGCGTCGACGATCGGCCCGACGCCCGACATCGACACGGGCGGCAATGCGACGATCGCGACCTGGGTCGTGCGAGCCGGGCTGGACGTGCGGGCCATCGGGTGTCCGTGAAAAGCGGGCCGCGCGTTACTTCAGGCTGCCGGACAGGAACTGCTTCAGGCGCTCGCTGCGCGGCGCGCTCAGCACCTCGGCCGGATTGCCCTCTTCCTCGGTGCGGCCCTGGTGCAGGAACATCACATGGTTCGACACATTGCGCGCAAAGCCCATTTCGTGCGTGACGACGATCATCGTGCGACCTTCCTCGGCGAGCTTCTGCATCACCTTCAGCACTTCGCCGACGAGTTCGGGGTCGAGCGCGGAAGTCGGTTCGTCGAACAGCATCACGTCGGGATGCATCGCGAGCGCCCGCGCAATCGCCACCCGCTGCTGCTGGCCGCCCGACAGATGCGACGGATACTGCTTCTCCAGACGCGGCGCGAGACCGACCTTCTCCAGATATTCGCGCGCACGGTCCTCGGCTTCCTTGCGCTTCAGACCGAGTACATGAATCGGCGCCTCGATGATGTTCTCGAGCACGTTCATGTGCGACCACAGATTGAAGTGCTGGAACACCATCGCAAGCTTCGTGCGGATGCGCTGCAACTGTTTGTGATCGGCGACTTCGAGATTGCCGGCGCGATCGGTCTTCGTCTTCACCGCCTCGCCATCGACGATGATCTGCCCGGCGTTCGGCCGCTCGAGAAAATTGATGCAACGCAGGAAGGTGCTCTTGCCCGAGCCGCTCGCGCCGATGATGCTGATCACGTCGCCCTTGTTTGCGTTCAGCGACACGCCCTTGAGCACTTCGTTGTCGCCGTAGCGCTTGTGGATGTCCTGTACGGCGAGCTTGCAAGCTTCGGTTTGAGTGGTATGGAGCAAGATGCTCTCCCAGTGAAGATACGGATCGGTCTGATGCGGACGCCGCGGTGCTCAAGCGCGCGGCGTCCGCTGCAATGTCAACGCGCGCTCAATGCGTGCGCACCGCGAGATGCGCGAGCCAGCGGCGCTCGGCGCGCCGGAACAACGCAACCAGCGCAAACGACACCACGAGGTAAATTAACGCCGCGAGCCCGAACGCGTTGAACGACTGGTAGGTCGCCGAGTTCACATCGCGCGCGACCTTCAGGATGTCGGGCACCGTGGCCGTGAACGCGACCGTGGTTGCGTGCAGCATCAGGATCACTTCGTTACTGTACAACGGCAACGCGCGACGCAGCGCGGACGGTATCACAATGCGCCGGTACATCGTGAACCAGCTCATGCCATAGGCGCGCGCCGCCTCGACTTCGCCGTGCGAGGTCGAGCGGATCGCGCCGGCGAAAATCTCGGTCGTGTACGCGCAGGTGTTCAATGCGAACGCGAGGATCGCGCAGTGAAAGCCGCTGCGAAAGAACGCGTCGAGCAGGCTGTGCGAGCGCACGAACGCGAGGCTGTA
The DNA here is from genome assembly GCF_046543485.1 of Paraburkholderia sp. EG304. NCBI lineage: Bacteria > Pseudomonadati > Pseudomonadota > Betaproteobacteria > Burkholderiales > Burkholderiaceae > Paraburkholderia > Paraburkholderia sp. EG304. Next base: position 253,797 of record NZ_JBKGUA010000006.1, read on the forward strand.
CACGCCGGTGTAGATCAACAGCAGCTGCACGTAGAGCGGCGTGCCGCGAAACACGTAGGTGTACAGACGTACCGGCGTCGACAGCCAGCGCTTCTTCGACACGCGCGCGACCGCGAGCGGCACCGCGCACACGAAGCCGATCGCAATCGACGCGACCAGCAGCCACAGCGTGACCGCCAGACCCGACAGACGCTGCCCATCCCAGAACAGATACGCCTTCCAGAATTGATTGATGATGTCGATCATGACGTTCAAAGCTCCGCGTGCCGCACGCCGATCGAATAGCGGCGGTTCAGCCAGATCAGCGCGACGTTCGAGACGGTGGTGATCGCCAGATAGATCAGCGCGGCGACGAGGATGAAGAAGAACATGTTGAAGGTGCTCTTGCCGGCGTCCTGCGCGGCTTTGACGACGTCGGCGAGACCGATGATCGACACCAGCGCGGTCGCCTTCACGAGCACCTGCCAGTTGTTGCCGATGCCGGGCAAGGCGAAGCGCATCATCTGCGGAAACAGGATGCGAGTGAACACGCGCACGCCGCTCATGCCGTACGCGCTGCCCGCTTCGAGCTGGCCGCGCGGCACCGCGAGAAAAGCGCCGCGGAAGGTTTCGGTGAAATACGCGCCGTAGATGAAGCCGAGCGTCAGCACGCCGGCCACGAACGGATCGATGTCGAACTGCGGCAAATCGAGCGCGTCGGTCAGATCGTTGACCGCCATCTGGATGCTGTAGAACAACAGCAGCATCAGCACGAGGTCGGGCACCGAGCGGATCAGCGTCGTGTAGCCGGTCGCGATGGCCCTGAGGGGCCGGTTGAACGAGAGTTTCGCCGCCGCGCCCGCGAGGCCGAGCAACACGGCGGCCGCCAGCGACAGAACGGACAGCTCGATCGTCTGCAGCGTGCCGGCGAGCAGCACGGGACCAAAGCCGTATAGGAACACGCGTGTCTCCATCCAGGTTCGTTGAATTGGCGCGGATGGCGGCAGCTTCGTGGGCGGCTCGCTGCTCCGGCATGGCGCGGAGTCTCGCAAGCGAAAATCAATTTCTCAAATACCGGGCGACTGGATTGCTGCGACGCAGCATGACGCTGCCGGCGCGCGCTGAACGCTCGTAGCGCTTGGTATCACGAGGGTTATCGTTTTGTCAGGTGCGCCGCGCGCGCTTCGCCGCGCCGCGATTTCGCAAATTTCGGGTCGCTTTTTCGATAGGCCGCGGCGACGAACAACCGGCGCTCAATCGAGCGCGAGCCGCGCGCGAATCGCCGGCAGCATGTGCTCGACCGCCGCGCGCCCTTCCGCGATGGCCGGCTCCGCGCGATGAAAATCGAAGATGCCCATGCCGCCGAGACGCGGCTGAATCAGGATATCGGCCGGTTCGCCCGCAAGCCGGCTGCGCGTGATGCGCACCTGCATGATGTCGATGCTTTGCGCGATCGAGCTCAGCATCGACGGCACGTGCGCGCTCGGCTTCGGCGGCACGCGCACGTCGTCGGTGGCGCTCGCTTCGGCTGGCGCGAGCCAGCGCGGCCACGGCTTGCCGTTGCGGCGCAGCGCGACAGGCGGCGGCGCGGTGGGATCGAGCGCTGGCGTTTCGATGACCGGGCCGCCGAAGTCGCGGCCGTTCAGGATGTCGTTGTTCAGATCGATCGCGATCACGCAGTCCGCGCGCATGCCGCGCGCGACCGACACCGGCACCGGGTTGCACAGCCCGCCATCGACGAGCCACACGCCGTTGTGCCACACCGGCGTGAAGATGCCCGGAATCGCAATCGACGCGCGCACCGAGTCGACCGTGCTGCCGTCCTGCAGCCAGATTTCGCGGCCGGTGTCGAGCTCGGTCGCGACTGCCGCGAACGGCATGTTCAGTTGCGCGATCGAGCGGCCGGCGAATTTGTCGGCGAATAGCTGGATCACCTTGCGCCCGCCGAGCAGACCACCCGAGATGCGCAGATCGAGCAGCCGCACCACGGTCTGCCACGTGAGACGCGACACCCACTCCTCGAGCCAGTCGAGATCGCCGTTTGCATAGACCGCGCCGACCAGCGCGCCGATCGACGTGCCGCACACGACGTCGGGCTTGATGCCCGCGTCTTGCAGCGCCCGAATCGCGCCGATATGCGCCCAGCCGCGCGCGGCGCCGCCCCCCAACACCAGCCCGATCCGGCTGTATCGACGTCGACGTATCATGCCTACCCCGCTCTTTCGGCCGGCTTATCCGGCCGTCTTCTATTCGACATTCTTCCCACCTATCGCCCACGAATCACGTCCGAGCGTGACGTGGTGTACACCCTCTGGTTGCGGTCGAAGTGAACGTTAAAAATGCCTTCCTCGGTCACGCCGCGCTCGCGCCATTTCCAGCTCCACACGGTTTCCGGCTTCAGTGGAAACACCGCGACCTCTCCAGGCTTACCAAGCAATCGACGCACCTCGTCCTCGGTCATGCCGGAGCGGATCTTCGCGAAGTTGTCCGCGGTCAGCACTTGCGTGATCGCCTGCAGCTTGCCGTCGCGATCGATGTCGACCATGTAGGTGTTGAGACCTTGCGGACCGCGCGGATACTCGAAGCGCTTCGAGCCGTCGGTGAAGGTGCGGGTGGTTTCGGGCTTGCCCATCTGCGCGAGGATTTGCGCTTCGGTCGTGACACCCGGCGTCATGTTCTTGAGCAACAACGCGTCCGGTTTGACCGCGTTGAAAAAATCCTTGAGTTTTTGCACGGCTTGATCGCTCTGCTGTTGGTCGCAGCCGGTCAGCGCAACGCACGCTATCAGCAGCGTGATGCCCAGCGGTTTGAGGCTCACTTCGATTCCTGTCCGGATGCGCGGCATCTGCAATCGCTGCGCACGGCCGGTCTGTAGTGTGTACTACAAGGATAACCGCGCACGGAGAAAACCGCGAGCAACGCAGGCGCGACGAGTGCGGCTACGCACGTAACCTGTTGCGCGCAGCGCTAAAAGATCGGCTGGGGGTCGCTTGAAACGGGCACGCCAGAAGCAAAAAGGCGACGCTGTGTGCAGCGTCGCCATGTCGGTCGATACGATCAACCGGAAGTGACGGCGGCTCGACAGCCGCCCTGCGCGAAGTACCGCGGACGACGCGCAGCGGCCTGCTCCAGACGAAGCGATGAGCAACCTTGGCTACTCACCTTGCGCCATCGCCGAATGACAAACCGCTGCCTTTTACGGCCGCCCTGGTCCCTCGATAAGCCTTCCAGATGCGGATAATCTAAACGCATCGTAGGCTTTCGACGAGAGCGCGTTTACACCGAATCGGCAGAAGATTCGCGGCGCAACATGGCCGGCCTCCGGAAGGCCGGCCCCCGGATAGCCGGCCTCCGGACAGCCGGCCCCTTCAAATCACCCGGAAGCCGTGTGTGCCGTCGCGCGCGAGTTGCGCGACGAGCCCATGCTCCCACTCCAGATACGCGCTCATCGCTTCGCGCGCGTTCTCCGTGCCCTCATACGGCCGCTGATAACGATCGATGCGCGGCGACGCCATCCGCGCGCCGCCCGACTCCACCGGCAAGCCCGCGTCGATCCACGCGCGGGTGCCGCCGCGCAGCACCTGCACCGGCCGCTCGGTCGCCGCGGCGAGCTCCGGTGCAACGAAGCGCGCGAGCACGTCGCTGCCGCACGTCACCACATAGCGCTTCGCATCGGGCAGCGTGCGCAGCGCGTCGGCAAGCTGGCTGCGGATCACGAACCACGCGCCCGGTATGTGCCGCTTCAGATAATTCGTGCTGCTCGCGAAGTCGAGCACGACGGTTCCGGGCGACTGCAGCAGCGCGGCGAGCTCGGCCGGCTCGATGTCGTCGACGTCGGGCGGCGTGACCGCGTTACGCGAGAGCGGCGCCACGCCCTTCTCGGCGAAATCGCCCGCCGTCAGGCCATCGACCACGAACACCTCGACGTTCATCTGCGCGAGCCACGATGCGGTCATGTTCGCGCGCACGCCGTCGCTGTCCGCGAGGATCACGCGCGCGCCACGCACCGTCACGAACAGGTCGGTTTCCTGCACGAGCTGGCCGCCCGGCGCGCTGCGAAAGCCGGGCACGTGGCCCGCCTCGTATTCCTCGGGCGTGCGCACGTCGAAGCGATACACGGTGCGCACCGCCTCGTCGGCCCAGCGGCGCGCTTCGTCGCGCGAGGTGCGGCGCACGCGCGCGCGGTCGGCAAGCGCGCGCGCGCCGTCGGCCGCCGCGAGTCGGGATACGTCGTCGACCGCGCCTTCGACGCGCCGCGTGCTGCCATGCGCGAGCGGCTGACCGGCGAGCGTCCAGCCCATCGTGCCGTTGCGCAGCGCGGCCACCGGATTGGGCACGCCCGCGTTGATCAGCGACTGCGCGCCGATGATGCTGCGCGTGCGTCCCGCGCAATTGACGATGATGCGCGTGGCCGGGTCCGGCGCGAGCTGCCGCGCGCGCAGCACCAGCTCCGCGCCCGGCACGCTGATGCTGCCGGGGATGTTCATGGTCTGAAACTCGTCGAAGCGGCGCGCGTCGAGCACCACGACATCGGCCTCGCGATCGAGCAGCGCCTGCACCTGCTGCGCGGACAGCGACGGCGTATGACGCACGCTTTCGACCAGTTCGCCGAACGCCTTGCTCGGCACGTTGACATCCTTGAACAACTCGCCGCCCGCTTCGCGCCAGCCCTGCAGACCGCCTTCGAGCAATGCGACGTTGCTATAGCCGAGCTCGTCGAGGCGCTCGGCCGCGCGCCTCGCGAGCCCTTCGCCGGCATCGAACACGACGATCGGCACGGCGAGGCGCGGCAGTCGCAACGGCGCATCGAGTTCGAGCCGCGACAGCGGCAGATTGGCGGCGAACAACGGATGACTGCGAGCGTGCGGATCTTCCTCACGCACGTCGACGAGCGCGATCTCCTCGCGGTCGAGCAATGCGTGGCACACGTCCTGGAACGACCGGGTACGAAACTCTTTGACGACATTCATGGGATCGGGAACTCCTTCGCTACATTCCAGATTTCGGGCAACGCGTCGCGTCACCGTACCGAATACTTAAACCGTACACTCGAATTCCGATCGGCGCACGGTCACTCGTGGGATTGCTTATTCGACCGCGCTGCGAATGCGAAGCACCGCCGCGCGAACACGCTAGGCGAGCGCAATTTCCGCGCCACACGACGGCCGTCGTCGCGGTTCGTCGGTCCTCAGCGCCGGCGACCCTTCCGCCGTCAGGGGCATCGCCGCGCCGCCAGCAGAAAAGCCGCCGCTTTGCCACAATGCCCCATCGCGCGAAAGCGCCGCCCATCGCAATCAATAGACAATGATCCCCTTCTCGGTTCTCGATCTTTCGCCGGTCACCGCGGGTGCCACGCCCGCTGACGCATTCAGGAACACACTGTCACTCGCGCAGCACGCGGAAAAACTGAATTACAAGCGTTACTGGCTCGCCGAGCATCACAACATGACCGGCATCGCGAGCGCAGCGACCTCGGTCGTGATCGGCTACGTGGCCGGCGGCACGAAGACGATTCGCGTCGGCTCCGGCGGCATCATGCTGCCGAACCATGCGCCGCTCGTGATCGCCGAACAGTTCGGCACGCTCGCGTCGCTGTATCCGGGCCGGATCGATCTCGGCCTCGGCCGCGCGCCCGGCACCGATCAGACCACCGCCCGCGCGCTGCGCCGCGATCTGCAGGCGAGCGCCGAAACTTTCCCCGACGATGTCGTCGAATTGCTACGCTACTTCGCCGAACCGGTCGCGGGCCAGCGCATTCGCGCAGTGCCGGGCGCGGGCCTGAACGTGCCGCTGTGGCTGCTCGGCTCGTCGCTGTACAGCGCGCAACTGGCCGCGGCGCTCGGGCTGCCGTTCGCGTTCGCGTCGCACTTCGCGCCCGATTACATGATGAGCGCGCTACAGGTGTATCGCTCGCAGTTCCGGCCGTCCGCGACGCTCGCGAAACCGTATGCGATGGTCGGCGCCAATCTGTTCGCCGCCGACACGAACGACGAAGCCGCGCGCCTCTTTACGTCGCTGCAACAGCAGTTCATCAATTTGCGGCGCGGCACGCCGGGGCAATTGCAGCCACCGGTCGAGCGGCTCGAGGCATCGGAGATGGAGCTGAACAACGTCGCGCGTGCGCTCGCGTGCACGGTGCTCGGCGATCGCGACGCGATCCGCGAAGGTCTGCAATCGATCATCGAGCAGACCGGCGCGAACGAGTTGATGCTGACCGCGCAGATTTACGATCATGAAGCGCGGCTGCGCTCGTTCGAGATCGGCGCCGAGGTGCGCGACGAATTGATGGCGGTCGAATAAGCGCTTCGCGAACCGATCGTCCGACACGGCCACGCACGAAAAGAGGGCGGCTCATGGCGAGCCGCCCTCGTCTTTTGCACTGAGTTGGACCAGTCGCATGAGAAGCCGGCCCCGGCGCCGGCATGGCCCTAGAAGGCGCTCTTTATAACGCCCCCGTCGGCGCGCAATGCAGCTCCCGTGGTGGCCGACGAAAGCGGACTGGCGATATAGGCCACCAGCGACGCGACTTCCTGCGGCGAACCAAATCGCTTGATCAGCGAGGTGGGACGGACCTTCTCGAAGAACTCTTTTTCGAACGCTTCGAACGATTTGCCGTCGGCCTTGGCAAGGGTCTCCACGAATTCACCGACTCCCCGCGATTTCGTGGGCCCCGGCAACACGCTATTGACGGTAATGCCGGTGCCGGCGACGGCTTCGGCGAGTCCGCGCGCGACCGCCAGCTGCGCGGTTTTCGTCATTCCGTAGTGGATCATTTCAGCTGGGATCTGCACCGCGCTTTCGCTCGAAATGAAAATGATGCGCCCCCAGTCGGCCTGCCTCATCGCAGGCAGATACAGGCGAGCGAGGCGTACCCCGCTCAACACGTTGACATCGAAGAATCGCTGCCAGTCCGCGTCGGGGATCTCTTCAAATGGCTTGGGCTCGAAGATGCCCAGGTTGTTGACAAGAATTTCCACGCCCGGATAGCGTCGCGCGAGTTCTTCTGCTGAAGCGGCGGTTCCGAGATCGCCGGCAAATCCCAGCACGTCGCCGCCCGTCTGCGCTTTCAGCTGCGCGACCACGTCATCCACGGATGACTGCAGGCGGCCGTTCACGATTACACGAGCGCCCTCCTGCGCCAACGTGCTGGCGATAGCGAGACCGATGCCCGCTGTACTGCCGCTCACCAGTGCGAGTTTGCCTGTCAGGTTCAGGTCCATGGGTGATTTCCTTTCAATGGATGAATTAATAATCGCAACGTTGGGGTACAGCCTCGCTTTCGAACAGCAAAAAGACTAGATGATCTGACGCAGATGCCCGGGAGCAGGAAAGCGAGGCCATGTCAGCGATTTTCCGACTTCGTCTGGCTAAGTGATGGTCGCGCCCAAACTCGCATCATAGAGATTCCCCTTGAGACGCGCTCTGCACAGACCACGCGCAAATGGCATGACATGTGCGTACTGTGCTGCAAGCAGCCGGCCGCTTGAATGTTTCTACAACCCTCTTGTTCAAGGAGCGCCCATGAACACACTGACCATCGACGACATCGAGAACTGTGCAGAGCTCGATCATCAGGAGATGACCACCATTCAAGGTGGCCGGATGAAGCTACCCGGCCAGCACGTCGGGTCAATCCTCACGACCGCGGATGGCGACCCTGTCGGCGTCTATGTCGACGGCGTGCTGCAAAATTCAGTTACCGACGGCTTCTACCACGGCTGACAGCAAGGCGGCGCGCAGCCCTGCGCGCCCCGATGCCGCAGGTTTGGCCCGTGCGTGCTTGAGAAGCGCTCGTCACCTGTCGTCAAGGCGGCTCACCAGGTAATCGATCAACGCACGTGCTCGAGACGGTAAAAATCGATTCGGCGGATACAGCAGCCAGACCGGGCCCATATAGGGACGCGCCTCGAACTCCCAGTCGCTCAGCACCCGGACGATGTCACCCGCGGAAACCGCCTGCGCCGCGACAAAATCGGGCAAGCTCGCAATGCCCAGGCCATGCAGCGCGGCATCCAAGCGCGCACTCGTGTCGTTGGCGATGTAGCGCCCCTTCACTTCGACCGTCTGTGTCTCGGCGTCGCGGCGGAAATGCCATCGATTGTCGTCGACCGTCTCTCCCAGATACATGCATGCATGCCGCGCAAGGTCGCGCGGCTCGGCCGGCGTCCCCCGCTCCTGCAGATAAGCAGGCGACGCGCAGAGAACCCATTTGACCGCTCCGAGTCGCCGCGCAGCAAGACCCGGCGGAGGCGAACGCGTGAGCCGGATCACCAGATCGACATCGTCACGCAGCGGATCGACGTCGTGGTCGGCGAACACCAGATGGACATCCACGTCGGGCCACATGCGCAGAAATTCGGGAACCAGCGGATGGATGACGGAACGCGCAAATGAAATCGGCGCACTGATGCTGACCTTGCCTCGCGGATCACCCGCCCCTTGTCCCGCGACGTCGACAGCGCCCGACGCCGCGCCGACCATATCCCGGCAATACCGGTAAATCTGCGCGCCCGAATCAGTCAACCGGATGCTACGGGTCGAGCGCTCGAGCAGGCGCGTGCCCAGCGCATCCTCAAGGCGTTTGATTTGCCGACTGACAGTCGACGGTGTACTGCCCAACTGCCGCGCGGCAATGGAGAAGTTGCCGGCGTCGACGACCCTCGCAAACATCGCCATGTCGGGTAGCAACGCAAAAAGCTCGTTCGGATTCATCGCGATCCTCGCACCTGGTCGGACATTTGTGCAATTCAGACATAAAAGATGTGCTGACGCCGGGGATTATAGTTTTCAGCGCAATACCCGACAATTTGGACCGTCCGAATGAAAACAGAAGGTCCGTCATGTCGAAGCAACAGAGTGCTTTATGGGTATCCGACCTGATGCTGCTTGCGGTCGCGATGGTGTGGGGCACGAGTTATGGGGTCGTGAAAGGCGCGCTCGCGATCTATCCGGTGCTCGGTCTGCTGGCGTTGCGCTTCGGGCTGACGTTCGTCGTGTTGTCGCCGGCGTTGCGCTCGCTTCGACACGTCAAAGCGTCCGCCTTGCTGGGGGCGTTCGGTTCCAGCGCAATCCTGCTCAGCATCTTTTTGGCCGAGACATTCGGGATCGCGCACACACGCGCGTCGAATGCGGCGTTCCTTATCAGTCTGTGTGTCGCGCTGACGCCGCTGGTCGAATGGGTGTTGCTGCGACGAAAGCCATCGCGTGGCGAATGGATCGCCGTGGGCTTGTCGCTGACGGGCGCCGCGTTCGTCAGCGGAGGCGCGATCATTCCGACCGCAGGCGATGCGCTGATTCTTCTTGCGGCATTGCTGCGCGCGCTGATGGTGTGTGTGACCAAGCGCGTGATGCGCGAGTCGAAACTTGCGCCGCTGTCGGTAACGGCGGTCCAGGCAGGCGTCGTTGCACTGGGCAGTGTGCTGGTGGCGTTCGTGTTGCCGTCACAACATTGGCAGGCGCTGCCGTCGCTCAGTGGGCACGGTGACTTCTGGGCGAGCATCGCTTACCTCGTGCTCGCCTGTACGTTGTTCGCATTTTTCGCACAGAACTTTGCCGTCAAGCGCAGCAACCCGACGCGCGTCGCTTTGCTGATGGGCAGCGAGCCCGCGTTCGGTGCGCTATTCGCCTACGTATGGCTCGGGGAGCACCTTTCGGCCTCGGCATGGTTTGGCGGAGGTCTGATGGTGCTTGCATCGGTGCTGGCGGCGGTGCCATCTAAAAGGGACGCCAACGCGAGGCTCGACATGCGTCCCGCCACTTCGGTCGACGCTTAGCCAATTTTCAGGCTAAGCGTTGTTCGAAGGTCCGGCTCGAGTGACAGATTTCGCGCAGCACGCACCTGCCTCTTGCACGGACGGGCACTTGACCGTGCCATACGAACAGAAGACACAGCAGTCGCCCGACTTTGGAGAAAGCAAGCTTTTGCACCGCGGGCATTCATAGAAGTAGTCGCAGGCGTCGGTGGGCATCGTCACGACTGACACGCCCCCGCAGTGCAGACAGGTCAACGCGGATTCCAGGATCGGTGAGGTTTGCATGGATAGCGTCTGCATCCGTATTTCTTGCACCTATCAGTGTTAGCGTCGCCAAACGGTCGCGGGGGCTCGCGCAAAGTCCGTGCGGCATCGAACTCCATCGTCCCGTCGCGATACGTGTCACAAATAACTATTGCGTTGGAATAAAGGCGCGCCGTCGGCGTTCGTAGATTAGGCGTCGCGTGCAAGCGCGCGGAGCCGTGGGACCGCGAAACGGAATCGTCGGCCGCGCATGGCGGTTGCTGGTTCGTTTTGCACAAGGTTTGTCTGTTCTTTTTGTAACCGTCGTCGGCGTCGCGGCATTTGCCGCCAGCGATCCGCGACTCGCCGGCTCAACGCGTGGCCGCGCGACGAGTCAGTCGCGTTGGCCGCGCAGGAGAGTTCTACATGAAAGTATCAAAACTGTTATCCGCCGTATCCGTGATCATCGCGCTAGGCGTCGCATCGTTGTCGTTGGCCGCGTGCCAATCCACGGGCGGCGACATGGGCTCGTCGGGCAGCAGCAGCAGCGGCGCCACCAACAGCGGCGGCTATTGATGCGCGCCCGCGCGCCCATCAGCGTCGCGTGAACTTCGAAGCGGAAGTGATACCGCGGCTCCCGTAGCCGCAGCGCTATGGGCGTGCGCTGACGTCCCTCGGTCTGGGCGGTCAGCCTGACCGGAACAGCCCGATCGGCTTACGCTGATCGGGCTGTTTCCTTTTTGGGAGGTTCGTCGGATACGCGACAAAATCCGTCCGAGCCCTCAGCGGTTCGTCGGCACCGCCGCCAACCCGTCCAGCAGCGCCTTATGAAACGCATCCGGGTCCTGCATCTGCGGCGCGTGACCAAGCGTCGCAAACTCCACGAGCGTCGCATGAGGAATCGCCTTCGCGGCCGCGCGACCCAGTTCCGGATAATGGCCGAGCTTTGCGCGCACCTCGGGCGGCGCCGCATCCTTACCGATCGCGGTGGTGTCCTTCTGACCAATCAACAGCAGCGTCGGCATGCTGAGCTGCCCTAGCTCATAAAAAATCGGCTGCGTGTAAATCATGTCGTACAGCAGCGCGGAATTCCACGCGACGATCTGCTTGCCCGGCCCGCGATACATGCCCGCGAGCATCTGCACCCATGGCTCATAGTCCGCGCGCCATTGCCCCGCGTAGTAGGTCGCCTGTTCGTAACGGCGGATACCGTCGGCGCTGGTCTTCAGTTCCCGCTGATACCACTGGTCGACCGAAAGCGACGGCACGCCCTTCGCCTTCCAGTCCTCGAGTCCGATCGGGTTCACCAGCACCAGTTGCTGCGTTTCGCGCGGATACATCAGCGCATAGCGAACCGCGAGCATGCCGCCCGTCGAATGGCCGGCCACCGTCACGTCGCTGATGCCGAGCGACTCGAGCAGCGCATGCGTATTGCGCGCGAGTTGCTGGAAGCTGTACTGGTAATGCTCGGGCTTGCTCGATGTATAGTTTTGCAACCCACCCCTCAAACCCTTACTAGATAAGGGTTTGCCGGAATTTTACCGTGTTGGCGAAACCGCCGCCCGATCCGCCCCGCCGAGTTCTAGGAAAGGGTTAACCCGTTGATCCGGTACGACTTCGGCGGCGCTCCCGCCTTGAGTCGCGCGCAGCGTACTATCTAGCCGTCTAGGACAAAAGTCGCGGAGGAGGAGATGCCGGAAGTAGCTACGAGCGCCGATATAGCCGAGCTACGCGCCGAGATGCGCGCGGACTTCGCCGCGTTGCGTGCGGACTTGAGCGGCGACTCGCGGAGTTGCGCGCGGACTTGCGCGGGGAGTTCGACGCGTTGAGCGCGGACCTCCGAGCGGACTGTCGGGGCTCGCGCCTCGATATCGCGTCGGCGTCGCGTTCGCTCCTCTCCCGCTTCTATCTCGCCTTGGTCGTACAGACGGTCGCGACCGTTGCGCTAGTCGTCGGCTTGACCGTCCCGTTATTGAAGGAGCTTCGCTGATGACCGAGGAAATAGCCGGGCTATTCGCCGAGCTACGCGCCCTGCGCGTCGAGCTACGCTTCGAGGTCGCCGCGTTCGTCCTCGTCGTACTGTGCGCCCTCAAGTGGCTGCGCTAACCGGAGGAGCGTCCCTTGACCTCGACGAAGTACGTCCCGATCCGAGCGCGCCGCTATATCGGTCGCAAGCCGCGCAAGCTACGCAGCCGCCCGTATAGCCGGCGCGTACGACTGTCTCGGTACAAGTCAATCGAGCGGCAGTTCTGGCCGCCGCACCGTACCTTTACGCGCGAGCGTTGGCCCCTGTTCGCCGAGCGTGCGCCGCGACAATTCCGCTACTGCAAGCTAACCGAGCGCGCCGCAAAACGCGCGAAGCCGATATGACCGACGACGAACAATACGAAACCCTTCTGGCTCGATTCCAGGAAGTCCACGACGAGATAGAGCGGCAAGCCGATGAGATGAAACGACTCGCCGACGAAGCGAAGCGGATCGCCGACGAGATGCGACGTACGAGCAAGGAAATCCGCGCCGCGTCACAGAATTAAGACTGGCTAAAGTTTCCCGCGCTTATAATTTGGACCGAACGGTACACAAGCGAGAACAAGCCCGCTGAGTGCGGGCTTTTTTGTTGCCGCGCGATCTCTCTCAATCCTCCATTCGGAGTACTTCACGCCCCTTTTGGATCGCGACCGTCATTTAATCGTCAGACGTAAAGTGTCATTTTCGTAAGCCCTTCGTATGCCTCTAGACACACTCTCTTACAACTGTTTCTGAATCAGCAAACGTTTGCTGGCGCTCGGGTATACACCTATAAATTGGCGGGAACGCTTACGTGATGAGGCGTTCAGCACTTTTTTAATAAAACGTTTGCCAGTTCGCGTACTGCGAGGACTTGCGTTAGGTCTCAGTAATCCTTACCGTACGTTTCTCGTGATCGGTACAGGTTCTCACAAGTACCGTTTTACGGATAAAAGACACTATCCGGAATACTCGACCCGAGCGGCAAGTCGCTGGCTTGAATACAACCGACCGAGAGAATCCCCCAATGCCATACGGACTGAACTACGACGACGTGCGGTACGAGACGGACCACGAAGGCAATCGACTGAAGGCGACGATTCCCTACACGATGTTCACCTCGCTTACCGAGTTCTGGATCGCGGCCCGCAAGGCGCAGACGGCGAGGATCGAGGCGACGACACGCCCCGGTCAATACAAGGGCTCGCTGCCCGCGACACCGTCCGCAAGTGACGAACCCGAGGCACCCGCGCCTAGCACGCCGGCTCCGCCGCCCCGCCCGATTCCCCGCAACACGCGCGACCGGAACTGGGAAAAGCTGATGGCGCAGATGCCGCCCGAGCCGATCCCCGCACCCGCAGCCGTTCCCGTTGCCGCGCCGATTGCCGAACCTCTCGTCGAACCTGTCGTCGAGGCAGTCGAGTCAACGGAGCCGGCACCCGCAGCCGTCGAGCGTCCCGCCAAAGGCAAGCCCGGCCACCTGTTCTACCGCGAATTCATGGCGAAGCCGCCCGCCGAGGTCGCGGCGAAGATCGCGAAGGGCACGTACTTTCTGCGCGCTTGGCGCGAGCATCGCGAGTTGACGGTTAAGGACGCGGCGGAACTGTTCGGGCGCGACACGACGACGATCCTTTATCACGAGGGCGGGCGTCATGTGCCGACGCAGGCGGTACTTGAGAAGTTCGCGCAAATCTACGATGTGCCGCTCCTCCAGCTCGTACCGCGACCGGGCACCGACGACACGCCGTTCGCCCCGAAAGCGCGCCGCAAGAAAACCGAGGCGACGAAAAAGCCCGAGGCGAAGGTCGAGGGGAAGGTCGTCCCGGCAGGACAAAAGCGCGCGTCTCCTGCGGAGCCGTTCTCGCCTGCCGGCACCGAGTACCCCGAGGGCGTCCTGACTTCCCTGAAGGCCGGTAAATCGCCGATTCTTTCGTGGCGTCTGTATCGCGGCATGTCGCTGAAGGAACTCGCCGAGCAATACGGCGGGCAGGCCGGCAATCTCAAGATGATGGAGGAGCAGGCGTACCTGCGCCCCTCGACCATCGCGAAGCTCTGCCCGATCTTCCACTGCAAGCCCGAGCAGTTGCTACGCCCCGCAGACCTCGACGCGCAGCGCGATCCGAAACGGCTCCCCGATACCACAGACGGCGCTACGTCTACTCCATCCGTCGCCGCACCGGCACCCGAGAGCGCACCGCGCGAGCGTCGCGCCGAGCCGAACTCGCAGCCGCAGTCGGTTATCGCCGCCGCGTTCCAGCAGGCGATGGCCGATACGAACACTGCCCCTATCAGCAGCCACCGTAACCGCATCGCGAAAGGTCAGCGCGAACGTCTCGCGAGAATGCAGCGCGAGCTATCCGGGCGTTGACGTTTTTTAACCTTAATGATGCAGGGCGAATACCGTAAGGCATACCCGATACCGACAATGGAGTATTTTTTGATGCACAGTGCTAGCGGACATTGCTATAGTTCCGAGTCGCTAACGGAACGAGGCATGTATGACCACAAAGAAATCGGCCGAGTCTCGGGAAAACGGGACAACAAATCAGCCCTCGGTCGAGGAGGACGAAGGGCCGCGTATCAAGATAAGCATCACGGTGCCCCAGGAAGTGCTCGACCGGATCGACGCGTACCGCAGACGGCGCGGCGGACTCAATCGCTCGGCGCTATTCGCGCTCGCGGCGGACTGGTTTATCGACGAGCACCCGCTCAAGCAGCACTGATCCTTGCGCGACGCGCAACGCGTCGCGAGTCGTCGCTCCCGTTTACGCGCGGGCGTATCCTGACTCGTCCGTACCGGTCGATGGGAGCGCACTATGCGTAAGACACCCGAGCACGGCGCTAAAAAAGTCGCACTGACGCTTACCCGTACGCGTCACGCGCGCTACCTGGAATACGCGCGCCAACGCGGCGTGACGCTCGACTCGCTTCTCGTCGAGGGCGTCGAATGCCTTATGAGCACCTATCCATTGTCTGATGACCCCGCGCGCGGCGACGAGCGCGAGGACGACAAGCAATGATCCGGGCGCGGCCATGACTACGCTTACTCCTTCCCTCGACGGACAGCATCGAGCGAACGTGGCCGCGCGCTGGCGCGAGATCGACGCCGGGAAAATCATCCGCGTGATCGATCTCGTGAACGAGCGCGCGCTACCGGTCAAGGCGCGGCATCAGGAGCGGCTAAACCGCATCCTGAACGCCGATATCAAGCTCGACGCGAAAATCTACGCGCTGTGGGAAGCGGTCGATGAGATCGGCGCGCTTGCCGCGCCGCACTCGGCGTGTCGTCGCGGCTGCTCGCATTGCTGCCACGTCCCTGTACTTGTCCCCGAGCAGGAAGCCGCGTTGATCGGTAAGCGTATCGGCGTCAAGCCTGCGAAGGTCAAGGGCGTGAAGCGCGGCGACGAAAGCCTCGCCCGCTACGACAATCCGTGTCCTTTTCTCAAGGGCGGCGCGTGCTCGATCTACGCCTCGCGTCCGCTCGCTTGCCGGCAGCAATTCAATATGGACAGCGACGCTCTGCTCTGCGAACTCGTCGAGGACGGCGCGCCGCCGAAAGTGCCGTATCTCAATATGTTTGATTACACGACCGTCCTCGCGATGATGACGGCGAGACGCGAGTCTCGTATCGAGCGCGATCCGCTTACGGGTCTGCCGGTCGTCGAAGAACGGTACACCCCGCCGAACGTGGGCGATATCCGCGATTTCTTTCCGAACGGCAAACGCTAAACCGAGGGCTATCCATGAAGGCGAAAACGACTGCCGCGAAGGCGGCGGCTGGGGAGCGCGCGCCTGTACGCAAGGCACCCGCTATCACAACGGCATCCCGTACGACAATCACCACGAGGCAAACGCACTTGAAACTACGTGAACTGACCGCGCAACTCGCGGACCTCAATGCGCAGATTGAAGCGGCGCGCGCCGCCGAATCAGATCAGGCTATCGCGGCGTGCCGCGAGCTAATCGACCTCTACGGCCTGAGCGCGTACGACCTCGGGTTCGTCAAAACGCAGCATATTCCGGCGAACAGGGGCTCGCGTACGTTCCGCGCGAAGCTCCCGCGCGCAACGGTCCCGCCGAAGTACCGCGACCCGGCGACGGGTGCGACGTGGAGCGGACGCGGCAAAGCGCCGGCGTGGATAAGGGATGAGGACCGCGACGACTTTCTGATCAATAACTAACCGGGTTTGCGCTATCCGCTAAAGGGACGCAGCTATGACGAAGCACTATGTACGGCCTGAAATCTCGCCGGGACTTATCGACGCGATGCAGCGCGTCGGATCGATCCTCGCTAAGACGTTCGACGGGCGCGGCTACGCGTTGCTCGTTTTCGACTTCGGACCGAACGGCACGATGAACTGGATATCGAACGCGGACCGCCGAGACATGCTCGCGGCGATGCGCGAGTTCATCGCGGTCAGCGAGGGGAGCATGCACGACGCGCCCGACACGACGCAATGACGACGCCCTTTCTGTGGCACGTCGAGCAGCGCGTACGGATACGCGCGGCGATGCGCGGGATCGAGAGTTCGGCGGCGGCTATCGCGCGCTGGTGCCCGCCTGACGCAATCGAGCGCTACGTCGAACGTTGTACGCACGCCCGGCAGATGGCGCGCCTTGCTGACGCGTTGGTCTCGTGTATCAGCGCCTTCGGTCCGCCCGCGATGATTCTCGGCGTCGGCGATCCATACGGCGTTGTCGCGGGGACCGTATTCGTAGCGCTATGGGTCGTCGTCGGCCTCGACCAGTGCATGACACATATCGCCCGTACGCACGCCGCGATTGTTGCCGAAGCGGCCCGCGTTCTTAGCGTCACCGCCGTTCCACCCGGAGTACAGGGCAACGAGGAGAACAAGATATGAAGCTCGACTACCCGACCCGGCTCGTACTGCGCGCGGACGGTACGAAGGAAGCGCTGCTGCGCGCGCATACCCTCGCGGAGATCGAGGCACTGATCGACGCCTCGATATTCGACACGATCCTGCTCGACGCCGCGCACGTCATGGTCGTAGACGACCTCGGGCACCCCAAAGGCAAGCCGGTGAACAAGCTCGCGACCGAGCTATACCTGATGCGCTGCCTGGCCGGTACGACGCACGAGATACGCGGCGACGTAGTGATCCTGCCGGATAGCGACTTCGCGCCGCCAGCCTTGCGAGGTGCAATGCTATGAACGTCGAGAGCATCGTAGGTCCGCTCTCCCGAAGCTCGCGCGCGTGGATCGATCTCGACGGCTGCGGCTCGCTCTACCTGCGCCTGACCTCGCGAGGGATCGACGGGCTACCGCGTACCGTCATCGATATCGCAAACGTCGAGGTGCTTTCAGCCTATCGACTACGCGGTCTGTTCGCGCGGTCGGTGCAAGTCGTCGAGGAGGCCGCGCGTTACCTCGGGCGCGACGGCGTATTCGTTGAACTCGTCCTCAATCCGATAGTGCGCGACGCGCTCGCTCGGCGCGGCTACTCAATCGTACCGGCCACGCGCGGCGCGATCATTTGCGACGCTTACCGGATATTCGAACCCGTAGACCACGAACCCCTCGTCAGGAGATACGAACATGCAGACTGATACGCTCGACCCGAACGCGGCCCGCGAGGCTCGCGACCTCGCGATGCAGACCACGTTCCTGAAGGCGTACGACCTCGCGGAACAACTCACGGACCTCTATCGCGCGTCGTCTCCCGGCGAGGCCGTAGCGATCCCGTACGAGCTTCTTACGCGCGCCGCGACGATGCTCGCCTTCTGCGCCGGCTTCGCTGGCGGCTCGGTGCAATGCCCGCCGATCAACTGGCGTAGGACCGACCAAGGGAGCGCGGTATGACCGAAAGCACGAGTGAGCGACGTGAGGCGCGCCTGAAGGCCGGGACGCTACTGCGCATCGTTGAGATGGCGCGCGAGCGCGGACAACTCGAAGTGACGCGCGCCGCGTACGCCGATGTCTGCAAGGAGATCGACAAGGCGCTCGCCGAAGCCGAGGACGAGCTAACGCGCTCGCCCGAGCAGCAGGTCGTGATGGGACAGATCATCGCACTTAGTCGGCTGGCGGCCCACTTTGCGCCCGCGCCCGAGTATTACGCGCGGCGTATCGAACAGTTCGACGCGGAATCGGCGGGCGAAGTTGAGCAGATGATCGAACGGTTGCGCGAACTCGACGCAACGCTCGGAGCGCAGGAAACGAATTGAAAACAATCACCCCACGAAACTACGCGGCGAAGGCGGCGAACTCGCTCCGGGCCTTCGTCGAGCGGCATGGGGCCGGCAACGATCTGGAATCAGACTTGCCGGCGATCCGCTCAACTATCGACATGATCGAAGGGGCGACCCACTTCGCGGTTCCAGATGGCGGCGTAACCCTTGAGAACGATCTGCGCGGACTGGAGGGCCACGAAGCGCGGCTACCGTATCCCTATATCACCCTCGAATTCCGGTCACAAGATTACAGCGCGCCGGAAGCAAAGAGCCGTGCCGTGCCGTCGAACCTGCTCCTCGCATATGAGACTACGACCGATGAGCTTGCTGCGCGCTATCCGTATCGTACGAATCCAGAGAGGTTCGCCAAGCGTCCAGACGGCGAGGCGGGTATAGCGCTGCTTTTCCTGTTCGGCGAGGACGAGCGGATGTGGATGTTGAATCCATACGCGCTATTCATCCCGCGCACCTGGGAGTCAATAGCGCAACGCCAGCAGGTGGGAGGCTGGGCACTAAAGTACCTGCCGTTCTGTGTGCAACCAGCGACAGTCGAGTACGGGCTAAAGGACCCTAGTCGCGGCGAGCCGTTCTTCGAATCGCTAATCGAGGTTCTGGGCCCGGCAGGATATGCGCTGCTCACGTTCTGCGAGGCGCTTACCTGCCGCAATGTGTCAATCGGAACGCTACGGGAGGCCGCGCCGCAGCAGGTCAACTCGCGCCGGGAACGTAACGGGAAGCTACCACTGTACGAGATCAAAACGCTAATGATCGAGGTCCCTACTGGCGAGGGGATCGAGGTCGAGCGCAAAGGCACGAGCGGCGAGCGCAGTGGACCTCGCGCGCATCTACGACGAGGCCACGTGCGCCGGCTCGCGAGCGGAAACATCTGGATCAATTCGATGATCGTCGGCGCGAAGAACGGCGGCTGGATCGAGAAGGGATACAACGTGAAATGACTAAGCCGAAAAGTACTCCAAGCATGGGCGAGAGGATCGCCGCGCTACGAACGCAATGCGGTATGTCGCAGAGCGCGCTCGCTCGCGCAATAGGCGTTTCCGCCACCGCTATCAGCAAACTGGAATCGGGCGAAACCCAGATGCTTCGCGCGGACCATCTACTAAAGATCGCCGCCGAGTTGGGTGCTCACCCGGCCCTGCTCGTGTTCGGAGAGGACAGCGACGAGTATCGACGCCTTGCGGGAGCGTTGCCCGACGCGAACAGCTTCCCCGAGCTTCGACCTCGCGACCGCCGTCTGCTGAATAGCCTGATTCAGGCGTTTGTCGATCACTGCCGGCTGACGGGCCGCGCTTAATCGATGGGGAGCATGTATGCCGAACTTTAACGGCGCGGGAAAGTACGACCCCGAGTGTCAGAAAGTCTTTGACGAGACGAGCGCGCGCGGCGTCGTGTTGCTCGTCATCGACGGCGACAGAGGAGCGGGCTTTAGCGTGACGGGCGAGCTTGACGTTATTCACGCCTTGCCCGAGATGCTAGAACAGATGGCGCGCGAGATACGCGCGCAGCGGAGCGACGCATGAGAGTCGATCCTCTCGACCCGATAACCGGCGAGCACGTCAACGCGCGCGCACCGTGGCGCAGCGAGCCCGACTATCTGAGCTTTGAGGCGGCGGGCCTTCGGTGCGTAATACGACGCGTGCCCGAGCTAAAGCACCTCTGCGGCTACGTTGGCGTGGGCCGCTCGCACCCGCTATTCGAGGTCGAGCGGACAGACCTCGTGCCGGTTGTCGGTGACTGGCGCGCGAACCTTGGCCGCAACGTAGACGAGCACGGCGCGGTCGATATTTTTTTCACCTTGCTACAGGACCATCAAGGCGAGATACCCGAGGGCTTCGCGCCGCTCAATATGCTGATCGGCGTTCACGGCGGGCTGACGTTTAGCGACCGCTTCTACGACCATACGGGCTGGTGGTTCGGCTTCGATTGCGGGCACGCGGGCGACTTTACGCCGGGCCTCGCCGAAGCGCTCGAAGGTATGGGGCGTGACGCTTCGTTTCTGCGCGAGCACGGCGTCTATCGGACGGTCGAGTACGTCAGGCACGAGTGCGCGACGCTCGCGCAGCAGATAGCGGACTGGTCAGAGCGGATCGGGCATATTGACGCCGCGCGCGACGTGATCGAGAGGATGCGGGCGCAGCGTAAAATCTCCGACGATTGACAACCCAAAAGAAGGAGGAACCATCATGGCAAGGAAGGAAGCGAAGGATTTGCAGGCGGGCGACGTATACCTGCACGCGGGGATGGTGCGTCAGGAGGTTGTCTCCGTGACGCCAGTCGGCCACCTCGGCACTGTCATCGAGGTTTTTAGCCGGCAGCAAGGAAAGCCCGACCGGAATGTAACCGTACTGAAGGTCCCAGCCGGGACGCTTTTCGAAGTCGTCAAGGAATAGTGACGCGACTCCTTCGCGTAGTCGCGCCGCGCTTTGTTGCTGGCGCGGTCTGGAAGCGGACCGATACCGGCTGGCGTTGCACACGCGCCGCACCGATCATCAGATGGATGCAGGGCCTCGCCCCTGACGAGGCCCGCGAGCGGCTTGTACGGGCCGGATACGCGTGGGAGTGGCTATAGCGGGAATCCGCCTTGCTCCATAGAGGTTCTTCGTCCCCGGAGGTCCCCATGTGCTATCAGAAACCCGTCGAGCTTCTGGAGAACCTGCTCGACGCCGTACCGCTTGAGAAGAACGAGCGCGGCCATACCGCGTTGGACGACTTCGAGCACTTCTGCGCCTATACCGGCTGCTCCGAGGAGCTTATCGGCGCGCAGGCTTTCGCCTGGGTAAAACTTGCCTATATCGACGCAAAGACGACGACCTCGCTGTGAGCGCCTTTCCTCTGATAGAAGCGGCGGACCTGATGCTCGCGACGCGGTACGCCCGACCGTTCTCGCGCGAGGGCTGGCTGTTCGAACTCAAGTATGACGGCTACCGTTGCCTCGTTCGCAAGCGCGCCGGCACCGTTGCGTTGATCTCGCGACAAGGCAATCTCCTAAACCCCTCCTTTCCCGAGATCGCGGCGGCGGTCGCCGCCGTGCGTGGTGACTTCGTATGGGATGCCGAGCTAACGGTCGATGAGGACAACGGTCGCCCGTCCTTCGAGCGCTTGCAGAAGCGCGCACGGACCTCCGTCGCGTTGCGGGTACGTGCGGCGATGCGCGAGCACCCCGCGCGGCTCTACGTGTTCGACGCCCTCGCGAGAGACGAGACCGATCTGCGGCAGTTGCCGCTCGTCGAGCGCAAGGTGGTACTGCGGGAGAGCTTTCAGGATAGGGGCTCGCTCGTCTACGTGAGCGGAATCGTCGCGGCGGGGGAATGGGTATTCGAGCAGGTACGGGCGCTCGACCTTGAGGGGATGGTCGGGAAGCGGCTCGACGCGCCGTACCGGCGAGGCCGGTCGAGGGAGTGGCTGAAAATCAAGTACGAGGGGTATAGCCGGCCCGAGGCGCTCGGCTTCGGGCGTACACGTACGGGGCCGCAGTAGCAGTCTAGGAACGCTCGGGGGCCGCGAGCGCGACCTCGCCCGCACCGACCATCACTGTAACTTCCCTGAAAAGTTCTGGCACTCCATCAGGAGTCCACCAGATATTCGGTTTCCCGTGGCGGCGGGACTGGCCCGCCGCACGGAACAGAGATTCGAATATGGAAACGCTTCAAATTCTGGTTAGAGATACGAATGACCGCGCAAAGGGTTTGCGCCCCATCAGCGTCGAGCGCGACGCGAGCGGCGAGATGATGAGCCTCGAATACGCCGGGGACCACTACCACTTCAGCCGTACCGGGACGAACATCGCAACGAATAAGCCGATGGTCGAATTCGCGGCGCGCGGGAACGCGTTGCGTCTCTGGGTCGCTGAAGACCTTAGCTTTGCGCAGGAGGACTAGAGACTGGCTCCGATGCCCGCCATTCGAACAAGCCCGCCTTGCGCGGGCTTTTTTTCGTCTGTAGCGGGCGAGGTCAGCGCGCAAAGTGCCCGACTAGCTCGACGAGTACCCAGGCCGCGAGGCCCGCACCAATCAGGTTGACGCGAGGCACCGGGACCGAGAGCGCCGCGAGCGCGAAAAGGACGAGCGCGACGACAAGCAGGACGAGAGAGACCGTGACCATATTTGCCTCCGAGAAGGAACGACGAGGAGAACAACAGCAAAGGCGCTGCGAGAACGCAGCAGGGAAACGGGCGAATATCGCCCGTATGGGGCGCGCGCACTGTAGGCAGGGCTACCCTACGTGCGGCTTGTGACAGGCGCTCTACGCACCTAGAATCGATCTTGTCCGCGAGGCCCCCTCCTTCGCCTCGCGAATGCGCGAGAACCTTCGCTTTTCAGCCCGCCCCTCCTGCGGGCTTTTTCTTTTTCTGACCTCGGGCTTTTCGAGGAGGTCCCGCGCTTGCTGCTACGCTACGTCCTTCACGTAGCGAGTACGAAAGAGATGAAAGTCCACGCCACACCAATGCGCGAGCGCGGCAAGCAGCGCGATAAGCGAAAGATCGAAAGCGCCGAGCCCGTTACCGGCGATCTGACCATTACGCAAGGTCAATCCGTGCAATACGGACGGATGACGAAGATCGCGGCCTTCCAGCAATCGGGCGCGGCAGACGAGCAACCGTTGCCGCCCCTGCATGACGTTGAACTTAGCTGGATGGGCCCGAACGGCTTCGTGCTGACCGGTATCGAGTTCATCGGCGAGGTTGCCTACGGTCAATCGTGGTGGTGCCGGCCCCTCTGACTTGCGCGGGGGCGCGGCTATTTCTGCGCGGGTGCGGGGAGCGTTCCCGTATGGCCGCCCGTATCGGTCACGCTGTTGCTGCTGCCCTCGATATAGATGATCGTACAAGCGGCGAGCAGCACGAGCGCGACGGCGAGCGCGACGAGGAACTTAGTCACGGCATCGCGGGCTTGTCGGGCCATTGCGCGGGATACGCGGTCAGGTCTACGGCGAGGAGTTGAGCGCGGTACTTGCGCCACGGTTGGAGGAGTGCCGCCTGCGCCTCGGTTGCCGTCCCGAACTCGACTGCATCCTCTAGCGCGCCGGCTACGCTCGACGCTACGCTCAAGCGCGCCGAACGCTCCGCGCCGTTTATCACGGCGATCTGCTCGTCAGTAGGCGGCGGGTAATCGAGCAGCACCGGCCCGCCGTTTTCATCGACGCTCATACGCTTGCCGGCGCTTTGTCCGTCGAGCAGCGTCGCCCATGTTTCGTCGGCGATCTCTACGGCGTCGGCGGGAACGTTCTCGCCGTGAATGTCCGAGTCGTAGAAGCCGATCACGATACGGTCGGCGTCGAGGTGTGCGTATTTTTGGCCCATGTTCAATACCCCATTGCTACATAGCTTGATCCGATCCCGGCGACAGCCGCGTTAGTGTTATTCCATACCGCATAGGGAAACCCTGAAGCGTTCTGGCTGGTATTCCCCACCGTGGCAAAGGCTGGCCCCGATGTTGGCCCACCAAGCACCACCGCCAATAGTGCATGGGGGAAAGCCACGGGGAAATAAACGCTGCTGCCGCCGACGACTGAGGCTCCAGTTAAGCCCCATTGCAGAAGCATGCCGCCTGGCAATCTCTGAAAGCCGTTATTGGCGATGGAAGCGCCGAAAACACCCGTCGACGACCCAAGTTGTGTCGAGCCGCCGTAAGTTTGCCAAACACCGCCGCCCTGATAAACGAGAAACGCGCTGTCACCTTGAGCGAGTTTCTGATTGCCAGAAGCACCGCCCGAAAACCACAGCGAATCACTCCCTTGCGGCGCGAGCGTCACCACGCCCGCGTTTCCGTTCGTGAAGCCGATAAACGACCCCGTAGGGATACCCGCCGAGGGCGGGAGCGTCATCGTTACGGCTCCGCTACCTGCCGCGCAAATGTGAAGTTTCCCGATATTGGCGGCTGTCAGTACCGTTGCCGCATTCAATATCGGCGCATCAGAAAAGCTCCCGAGCGCCGTTTTCACAAATGCCGTGGTGGCCGTTTTCGTGGTGTTGTCGAATTGTGGCGGCGTGACACCGGGGTTCTTCGCGATGGTCTGCATCGCGGTCCAGAGCTGGTTAAAAGCGGCCTTATTCAAGGTCTGCCCCGAGCCCGTCACCGCGTTGACGAGTTCCATCATCATCGAGTTCAGCCACTCGGCGGGGACAATAGTCGCCGGTTGATTTGAGGCCGGATTGCCATCGGTAAAGAACCCCGCCGTGCCTGCCGGCGTCGAGGGCGGCTGCGTACCGGCAGCGGTCGAGTTGTCGATCTGGAACATGACGCCAGTCCCCTATGAATAGTGGAATTGCAAGATGGTGTGCGCCGGCTTGAGCGCGTTCATCTCGCACTCAAGCACCGCGTTACCCCACGTCGCGAGCGGATCGCCCGCCGCCGACTCTCCCGCCGCGAAGTGAGTAACGGAGTTCGTCGGCGCGTTGATTGACCACGTAAAAAACCAGTCCTGCGTTCCGAGTGCCTGTCCGCAGCGGCTTTGTCCCGCGCGAAACGGCGCGTAATTGGTCGTCGTGACTTCGTAGCCAAGCGCGGCGGCGTACTCGATATAAAAGGCGGAGTTCTGGCCGCCCGCGTTTGTCAGGCGCGCGACGACCTGCGCGCGACGTTGCTGCGTCGAGGGGTCCGCGCCCGTACATGGGTCGGGCAGTCCGAGCGTTGCTTCCCACTCGGGTAAAAAGTCCGTGACGGTCCCCGGAAAAGCGGCGGCAATGAGCGTCAGCGCCGCGCTGTCTAGCGCCTCTGCGGTCACGCCGAGGGCGTCGAGTACCGCCGCCTGTGTCCCGTCGTCCTCGCGCGTCCATACGCGCCCCCGAGGCAGGAGCTTGCGCAGCACGTCCGAATAGTCGGCGGCGCTGTTACGCGGTGCGGTCATATCGCTCTAGCTCCACGTAATCGTGCCGAGCGTCGGCAGAGCGCCGGTCGCGAGTTGCACGTCCGCAGTCGGCGAAAGAATCACGAAGTCATTCACGCCGGGAACGGACGAGACCGCACTCCATAGATGCGAGACGGGAATAACGCCGCCCGGCTGACCGTCCGCGAGGAGTTGAGCCTGTAGCGCAGCAGTGACCGCCGCCTGATACTGGACGGCTACGCCCTTGACGCTCATCGGGATCGCCTGCGCGGTCGGCGCGACGGCATACACGAGTGCTGTCACCGGCTGCTGCGGATAGATCGCGTTCGCTACCGTCAACTGGTCGCCGGTCGCGTGCGTCCCACGCGTCTCGCTCGACGCGCAGCCGTTCGTGCCTTGCGGGAAGCCGCCTTCTGCGGCGTTGGCCTCGTCGAGCATCACGTACACGACGACCGTCCCCGCGCCGTAACCGTTCGGCGTACACCACGCGCGAGTAACGCCGGGAACGGCGAGCGCCCACTCGACGTAATCGGAAGCGGAGCCGCCCTGCGGCGGGTGCTGGTACTCGTAGAGGACGCGCTCGCGATAGTCGTCGTCGCTCTCGATATCCGCGCCGCCAGTGAACGCCGTTGCTGCCGTTCCGGTCGAGTCGATACCGGGGATCGCGTTCGCAAGCGAGAACTGCGTCCCGGCCTGACAGTTCCCGTTCGCGCCGGTCAATCCTTGCGGATCGGGGTTCGCGCTCGCCGTGACCGTCACGGTGCCGTTGGCGACTTGCGCCGCGCTCGTCGTCGTATAGGCGACGTTATCGCTACGGGTGATCGTCCAGCCGGCGGGGAGCGTCGTCCCGTTCGTGCCGGTGAAGGTGATCGAGCCCGAGGCTTGCGCGCAGGGCTTTTTCGTTACGCCCTTGAGCGCGCCCCACGCTTCGAGATATTCATCCGTCGCGGTGAACGGCGTCGCCTGTAGGGCGATCCAGTCGAGGTAGCCGTACAGCATGCAGGCGAGGCCCGCATCGATGTCGGCAATGACGCGCAAGTTTGAGAAGCGCAGCAGCGCGTCTGCCCCCGGCAGTTCCGCGTTGAGTTGCTGCGCGCTCGCGTTGCGCAACTGCGTGAGCGTTGGTCGCGAGAATGGCATAGCAGGTTTGCGCCGATTGTCGAGTGGCCGATATGGCCGATAAGGCCGTTAAGGCCGATAAGGAAGCGGCTACCCTTTCCAGACCTGCGGGAACTTCATGGCGACGCTCGTCCCGTCCGCGCGATTCGCGATAACGGTGAGGTCGAGGCGGCTCGGGTTGATCCACTGCGCCGAGATATCGAAGGAGGCGACTACCCCGTCATCGATCATCCATTGCAGCGCTTCCTGCGCGTAGTCCTGAGCGCGTTGCGGTACGTCGAGCGGCCCCTTTACGCGTCCGAGGAGCCAGAGGCGCGAGCCGATGGGATAGAGCGGATCGTCGCCCCACCAGCCGCGCCGGTCGCCGTCAGGCGTCGCGTCAGACGGCAACGCGAGACGGTCAGTAAAGAGCGAGATCAGTACCGCCGTCTGAAGGTCGTCGCCGGATTGGAGGGACGGGCCGGCCATCGCCCAATCACCGCGCATGTCCGGGATATCCCAGATGGTCGTAACGTCAGCCATTTTCTTTAGGTCCCCGGATCGTTCGCGGCGTCGCGCTGCAACTGGTTCGGCACGTTCGTCGTAACGGTGCTGCTACCGCCCTGAACGTTCGTAACGGCGTGGGTGTGCGAGTTGTACGTCGCGCGCATCCCCGACATGCTTTTCGAGCCGCCCTGATCGGAGATATCGTTCTTCGCGGTGATGCTCTTACCGCTCGTGATATTTCCGTCCGCGTTGATATCGCCCGTAAAGTGCGCGGTCGGCGTATCGACGGTCACCTGTGGCGTGTTGGTGATCTTCATCGGCAAGCCGCCGCCGTTGACCACGATGCCCGCCGCGCTCAAGTAGACGGATTGCCCCTTGTTGTCACTGATCGCCACCTCGCCCGAGGCGAGACCGCGCATACGGTATTGCTGGTGCCCGCAAGCAATCACGACGCCGTTCGAACGCTTGCCGGCGAGGAACACAGCAACGGCGTCGCTACCTGCTGGCGGGTTCGACTGGAACCCGTACTCGGCGAGGCGAGGCGTCGCGTCGCGCGTCTCGTTCTCCGAGAGTTGCATCTGTACGAGCTGGACCGAGCCTTTATCGTCAACGCGCGTGAGCCGTCCGCGCGAGAGCGAGCGCACGATGCTCCAGAAAAGGGAATCCACGACGATTAGCGCTTTCCGAGGGCTGCGGCAGCGTCTTGCGCCATCGGCAGGTTATTAATCGGCTCGGGCATAAATGCTTGCGGAGGCATCAGAACGAGGTCGCAAGCCGTACCGTTCATCGCGCGCCGGTAGGTCACCTCGCCGATTACAAACTTCTGCCCGTCTATGAGCTTGAGTTGCGGCAACGAGAGCGCGGCGAGCGTATTCGGCGCGTAGAGTTGTCCCGCGCTATCGCGCCACGACGAGGTAGTCACGGTGACGATATTGCCGCGCCCGATTCGCCGGTTGCACTCCCATAGCGCGTGCTGCTTCGAGACCTGAGCGCCCGCGTCGTTCGTCTCCGCGATGAACGCCTTCGGGCGAAAGCGCGGCATCGTATCGTCGAGGTACGTCTGCTCGATATAGGGCTGTACGCCCGCGTCCTGTAACGCGGCAGACCCTACGCCAAAGACCCGGTACTCGCTAAAGCGCTGAGAGATATCGCGCAGGTAGCCGGCGCGCTCGCAGTTGACGCCGAGCGCGAATCCGCCCTCCGCTTCGAGCGTCCCTATCGGCCCGATGACGAGATCGCCGTCCGCGTCCTCGTAGCAGAGCAATTGCGAGAACTTACAGACGGTATCGATGACGCACCAGGCGGTATCGCCAACATTGAAGATGTACTGCGGGACGACGAGCCCGCCCTCGGCGGCCTTGACGTTGATGCCGAACGGCTTCGCGAGCGCCGTCGCGATCTGCGCGGCGGTCATTTTCTCGAACTGATACCCCTGGTACTGCGCCGCGCAGTCGATCAGGTCCTCGCACTTGCCGCGACCCGAGATCGAGAGCGCGTGATTGTGCGCGTCGAACTGGTCGCCTACCCGATCCACGTAGCCGGTTATGACGGTATCGCCGCCGATAGAGAGCACGCACGGGTCACCCTCGTTGACGAGTACGTCAGTCGCACCGGGAAAGCGCTCGGTCATCGCGATATCGAAGTCGGCGGGGATACGCTCCATCCCGCGCGTAACGCGCACGGAGGTCCACCCCGAGACGGTCGCGCCGCCTACGGTGAGCGAAACGTCGTCCATCTTCGAGAGTCCGGGTCAGGCCGAAGGAAGCGCGGCGTAAAACGTCGCGGGAGCAAAGGCCGGATTGATCGGGTTCACCTGTTGTACGAGCGCGTCGTACTTCGATACGTCCTGATAAAGCCGGTACGCCATCACAAGGAGCGGCATCGATTGCGCGGTGCGGACCTCCTGCAAGGTCGCGAGCGAATCGCTACGCGTCGTCAGGTCCTGAACGAGCGCCGTCTGCAATATCTGAAGCGCCTGATACGTCGCGTCGCACCCGCTATCGGCGGCGCTAACGATCTCCGTATCGAGCGCCGCGCAAACGGTCGAGCGCAACGCTTGCGCGTCGTCGTAGGAGGTCAGCGCGTAATCGGCGGTACTCCCTACAAGCGCAATGACGGCGCTACGCCGGTAAAGCGCGACGCTCGCCTCGTTCGCTTCGGTAAGGTGCGTACTCGCGCGGGGCTCGGCGTTCGTCGCCCGTTGAAGGTCGAGGAGCGATTGCACCGCCTGATGCGGATCGGGGTTCGCGCTCTGGACGGCTCCGACGAGCGAGTGCGCCGCGCTACTCATGCCCGAGTAGTTCGCGACCGCTGCGGCACTCGTCAACGCGCCGCCTGAGATCGCGACCGCTTGATGCGCCTGCGCGACCTGTCCCGAGAGTTGCGCCATCGTCGTGAGCGGGTTCTTTACGTTCGCGGTGAACCGCCCCACGTAGCGCCCGAACTCGCCGGGAAGCGACGCAACCATCGAGACGAGGTTCGTCGCGCGTTGCGTGATCGATATCGCGTTATTGACGAACGCCTGCGCGGTCCGCTCAAGCTCGGCGACGACTTGCGGCGTCGTGAGGAGCGACGACAACTGGTTCGCGAAGTCCTGCGCGACGGCGGCGAACGCGGCGACGACCGAGAGGCCGGTCTGCGCCTGCGTCGCAATCGCGAGCGTCGGAAACTGCTGCTTACCCGCCGTGATGAACGTGAAGTGAACCTCGAATACGCGCCCCTGCTCGGCGTTCTCCTCGCACTCGAAGTCGAGCAGAGAGACGGTCAGCCGCCCGAGCGATGGGTGAACGAGTTCGCCGTCGCCGTTGTCCTGCGTCTCGCACGCGGCGATCATTGCCGCGCGTTGCGCGATTACGTCGCCGCCACCGTACGCCGCGTCCTGAACGAGAAAGCCCGAGATCGAGATACGCCGGCCAGCGCGTCCCAGGTCCTCGACCCATACGTCATCGCGGAACGGATACTCGTGGACCGCAACGCGCCGGCCTACCTTGAGCGTCCCGCTCTTTGTGGCGAACGGAATCCCTCGCCACGAGGCGCGCTGAAGCTCGCCGAAGTACGGCGCGGAGGAAGGAGCGGCGATCATGGTCTTTAGCCTGCCATCGACGGCATCGAGCGTTCGATCTTCAGACCGGAGGGCGTCTCGGTCCTGACGCTCGCCTGCCCGTTGCTCGTGTAGTGGAATTGATTCGAGACGGTGACGACCGGCGCGGGCACGACTACGTTCTGCGGAGGCGCGACGTTCAGCGAGGGAAGCGGCGCGACCTGCGAGCCGCCGCCCATTGCCGCGAGAACCTTCGGACCGTACGCGCGCGTCTCGGCGGAGGCCGCGCCCATTCCCTTGCGGTCGAGGTTGCCTTCGCCCCAGTTGTACGCGGCGAGCGCCATCCGCAAGTCGCCGTGATAGTGCTGTAGCAGCCCGCCGAGCTTCCGCGCCGCCGCGCCCGCTGCCTGCGCCGGGTCCATCGCGTTGATACCGTACTCACGCGCGGTCGCCGGCATGAACTGAAAGAGCCCCATTGCGCCCTTCGGGCTGACCGCTGCCGCGTTGCCCCCCGACTCGACCTGCGCGACCGCCGCAAGCGTTCCGGCAGGCAAGCCGTTCTGCTTCTCAAGGTTCGCGAAGCCGAGTTTCTTCGACCACTCCGCAACGCTTGCCGTCATCGCGCCAGCAGGAGGAGCGCCGGCAGCGCCGGGCGCACCCGCCGCGAGAGGTACGGCGGCGACTGCCCCCGCAGGCGTCGCGGTCGTTCCCGCCGCAGGCGCGGGCGCTTGAGCAGGCGCGGCAGGCGCGGTCGGTCCGCCCATACCGAGCCAGCTACGCAAGCGCGCCGGCAAGCCGCTAAAGAACGCGGGAAGGCCCGTTACGATCTTCTTTAGCTCGTCGAAGTGCGTCACGACCTCGTAGACCGCGAGCGAGATCGCGCCGAGCGCGGCGAGTAGCGGATTCGCCCACATGACGGCGGTCAGCGTGCGCAGGACGGTCGCAATCGTGCCGATGCTCGATACGACGCTCGTCAGGAACGAGCCGGCCATAAAGACCGCGACCGCCGTCGCTACTGTCTTGAACCCGCCGAGCGCATCTATGACCTTGACGACCTCGACGGCGAACGCGGCTACGCCCTTGATCGATTCGCCCATCTGCCGGATAAAGGTCGGCCAGTCGATACCCTGAACGAGCTTCGAGACGGCATCGGCGATATTCGAGACCATCTGCCCGACGTTCTGCGCGATCATGTCCCGGTTCGCGACAATCCACTCGGTGATGCGCTCGATGACGGGCCGCAGTACCGGCGCGAGGCGGTCACTGATCGACGACTTGAGACCATCGATAGCGAGCCCCATCCCCGATATCGACTGCGTGAACTCCTGCGCACGAGCGGCCATCTCGGGCGTAAAGGTCCCGCGCAAGCGTTGCGCCTCGCGCTCGTAGCGGTCGAGCGCCGCGCGTCCCTGAACGAGTACGGGTAGAAGCTGCTCCACGCCGAGATTGCGCGCGAGGTTACGGGCCGCTGCCGGGTCGCGCTTCTGGATACGCTGGAACACGTCCGCGAGGTCTCCCATTGCGGCGCGTGTATCGATAGTGCCGTCCTTCGTCTGCTTGAGCTTGATACCGAGCGCCTGAAGCGTCGAGTACGCGGCCTGATTGCGACCCCAGCGCGCGTCCTGCAACGTATCCTGCAACTGTTGAAAGCCCGCCGTCATCGACTCCGACGAGACGCCCATCAGGGTTGCCGCGCCGCGCATCGTCGTAAGCTGGTTCGCGGTGATGCCGAGCAGACGCGACGTACGCTCGGCCTCCGCGCCCATACGCTCCCACTGCGTGACCATCTCCGTCATCCCCGCGATGGTCCCGCCGCCGACAATCGCGAGGAGCGGCGCGCCCATTTTCAGGATGCTGCCTGCGGCCTTCTGGGCGTTCTTCGCGACGTTCCCGAGGTCCTTCGATACCTTGTCGATCCCCGAGGCTTTCGCGAAGCGTTGCGCGCTTTTCGCGAGGTTCGCGTACGGTTGCGTCATCCTTGCAATCGTACGGTTCACCCGATTGACGGTCGCGGTGGCCTTGTCTACCGCCGAGATTGTGAACTCGATAGATTTAGCCGCCACGTTCTAGCTCCGGTTTGCCTGCATGGTTGCGATACGTTGCGCCTGCCCGTACCACTCGCGAAGCTCCGTCCACGTCAGCGCGCCCGCGTCGCGCGGTCCCCAATGAAAGAACCATGTCACTTCAGCCTTTACGTCGCGAAGGTTCGGCGGGACTACTCGAAAAAAGCCGCGAGATACTTATTGCACGCATTGAAGTCGCGAGCGCCCATTTTCCCGACGACCGAGACCTCGACGCCGGCCATCACGGAGATAAGGTTCTTCATTGCACGCACCGGCCCGAACTTGTTCTGATCGTCCGTTACCTTGGCGATCTCATCGACGGTCGGCTCGCGCAGTTCAATCTCCGTGATGCCGTCAATCGGCGAGAGCAGGACTATTTTTTCGGTCATTTAGCTGGTCTCCTCACTGCTCGGTCACGGAGCCGCTAAACCCTTCGAACTTCACCTCGAAGGTTGCCTCCGGCGTCTTGACCTCCTGCGCCTCGACGGTCCACATATTGCGGCCGATGACCGTCTTACCGTTCGCGAGTTCGCAGGTCACGGTGCAGTTCGTCATCGCGTTGAAGTCCGCAACCGTCAGCGACCCGGCATCGCGAAAGCTCCCCGAGATAAACGGCGCGCGCGGCTTCTCTGAATAGCCGTGTACCGTGTCCTGACCGATCAGCGACTCGCGCTCGACCGCGCCGGGCGAGTACGTCAGTTCGCCGGCCAGCATGTAGCTCTGCCCGTTCACGGAGATATAGGCGATCCCCGCGAGGCGGTTAGTGTTGTCTGCCATCGCACACCTCCCTTTAGGATGCGGTCAGGCGGAACTGGGCGAGCAGCGCGAAAATCCGCAACTGGTCGATCAGGATGCCGGGCCAGAGAACGTCGATTCGGTTCGGGTTGCCCGAGTTGCGCTCGACGATCAGTTCTTTAGCGAATACCGCGCTGTCCTGTACGAGCCCGTTCGCTTCGTCCTCCTGATACGTCGCGATAAGGTCCGCCCGGATGATGTTCGGCGTGACGATGTTCGAACCCGCCGCGAAGCGCGTCCCGTTGTCGGCGAGCTTTACGCGCCCGTACCGGCTCGTGATGACGATCTTCAGACGACGAAGGACCGCCGCGAGCGTGAACAGCGTCTCGATTTCCAGATAGCTGTCGTCGGGCTGGCCGTACGCGTTCTCCTGATACGTCGTGATCAGGTTTTCAATCGCGACCGTCCCGTCATCGGCTACGGTGAACGTTGCGATCCCGTCATAGAGGAGCGAGTTACGCTCGCCGAGCGTGAAGCGCGATTGCACCGGAGGCGGTAGTACGCCGATAAGCGGTAGCGTCTGGACCGGCGTAGCGGGATCGGCGCGCAGGCTGACCGCTGACGAGGCCGCGAGCGCCGTCGCCCAAATCCACGCGGGCGTCGGGCTATCGTTAAAGCCCATGATCGAGGCGTGCGGATCGTTGCGCGCGGTGCCGATTGCGACGAGACCGCCGAGCGTTCCGCGCGCCGCCGCGAATACGTGGCCGTAAAGCATCTGCTGCCACGACCAGCGCCCGTTGATATCGTCCATGAACGTCTGCAACGCGTTGAGCGAGATCGTGTCCGTATACGGGCTGACGATAAAGTCGAACGACTCGTCGCCGAGCGCGTCGAGCGCTGTCGTCAGGTCGGGAGCGACCGCGCCGCCCGCCATCGGAACAACGGTCACGGCGAGGCCGGGCGGAAGCGATTCGCCACCGGGCGCGCCGAGGTAGTTCAGGCGTAGGTCGATCTCGTTCCCGCAGGGTCCCTTGTTGAGCGCGGTCAGCGTGACCGTACCCGCGCTGACCGTCGCCGCGACCGGCATCCCCGGCGTTACGCCGATGGTCGCCGCGAGCGCCGTCGCGATCTCCGAGACGGTCTGCGTCGGCTGTACCGGTTGCGCGATACGTACGCCCGCGATGTATAGGTAGAGCGTCCCTGCTGCGGTCGGCGCGGCGGTGATATCGACGCTACCCGAGGCGGCGGTCGCCGATGCCGCGTCAGCGAGCGGCAAGTACCAGACCTCGCCGAAGGCGTCATTCTTGCGATACGCCGCGAGCATGAGCGCGAGCATCGAACCCTGTCCGCCCGCGTTGATTGCGTCGTCACTACCCTGGCTGATCGCCGGGACGTTCGGCGTCGCGGCACCCTCCGACGTGATCTGCGCGATGACGAGCGCGCGCTGCGTCGTCTGCGCCGTATTCGCGTAGGAGTTATCGACCTCCGCGTAAAAGAGCGGCACGCGGATATTGGCCGGAATCTGCTTGAACGGGATCATTGCGGGCCTCCGTCAGTCGAGCGCTTCGTATGGGCTGCGGACTTCGCGCCGCTGCTCGCGGGAGCGGACACCTCTACGGCCTGCGAGGAGGCCCCAGGCACCGCTGGCGGCGACGCATCGAGGGCTACGTCGCCATCGCGGATACGGCGACGCCAGAACGAGGTATCGGAGACGGTCCGAGGTTCGGTGATGAGGTCGTGCAATGCGGGATCGCGCACGACGCGGCCCGCAACCGGGCGGATGCGTAGCGTTTGCATGGCGTGGGGTCCTTCCGGCTATCGACGCGCCGGGCTGTCCTGCGGGTTGATGACGAGCGTTCCCTCGTCGCGTCCGTCCGGTCCCTGCGTACGAGGCGCGGGCGGAACGGCCTCGGGAAAAGGCGGGTTTGAGTAGGTGCCCGATTTGTCGGCGGGCGAGATCGTGTCGGCGTGAATGTTGAGTTGTTCAAGCGGTGCCGGCGCGGACGGATCAGCGGGCCATGTGCCGGGCGCGGGAACGTCTGCCGTGGGGTCGAACGATTCGAAGAACTCGCAACGGAATGACGCGGCGATGCCCGCAAGATGACGCGAGCCCTCCGCGCGAACTTCGAGCGCGCTCTCGACCGTCTCGAACTGCTGCAACATCCCGACGAGCGACCAGTCGGTGAATAGCGCCTGCTCGACGCTGAACCACAGCGCCTCGATAGCGTCCTGCGCCTGCGCCCCCGTAGCGGCCTCGACGGTTGCCTTTACTTCGAGCGAGCAAGTCGTCGTGAACTCGGGCATACCGCGCGTGGCCGATACCTTGGCCTCGTGAGCGGTACGGACGACGACGACCGGCAATACGGCGGCAGGCACGGACCAGTCACCGGGCGATTGCACCGTGACCGGCATACCGCGATCCGTGAGGCCCGCCCCGTTGAGCGCGCCGAGCGCGGCGAGCCGCAACTGCCTGCGCCCGAGCATCGGCAGGTCGGGAATATTGCGCATGACGAGGGAGCTACGAAACGAACGTCAGGCCGCGACGTTGAGCAGGAGGAAGCACCAGCCGTGGCCGTCGATACGCACCTCGCGGATAACGTAGGTGGTATCGGCGAGCGGCGCGCCGGGTGCGGCGGGAACGAACAGGGTGTCGCCCTGCTGCGCGGTCACGGGTAGCTGCGAGACGCGAAAGCCGTAACAGGGGCGCTTGGTGGTCACCGGCAAGCCGTCCATTACGTCGATGTCGTTCACGGCTTCGTCAAACACGCCGTTTAGCGCCGCCGTGACCGTACCGTCAGCGGTGCTATACGTCGCGCTTTGCCCGAAGATGCCCTCGACCGGCGCGAGCAGCAGCGAGTCCCAATCGATCACTTCGCCGCCTTGCCGCCGTGGCTACCGCCTTCGCTGCCGCTCGCCTTGCCGACCTTCGCGAGAGCGTCGTCGCGCGCTTCGGCTCCGGCAGCAGCGGACGCGGCGGCGGTCCCCTGAAACAGAACCTCGGGCCGCGTGCAGATAAAGAGCGGATACGCGTACGTTTCCATCTTCCACCACATGCGGCGCAGCAGATCGAAGATCGGCAGCACGTAGACGGGTTTGCCCGGCGTGTTGACCCAATCGACCGTTTCGCCCGGTGCCATTGCCTCGCGGAATACGCCGGGAGCACCGACCGGGAAAAACTGCACGTTGTTGTCCGGGACCTTGATCGTCGAGTTGTCGTCCGAGCCGCGATAGTTAAACCACGTGATACCCGCGAAGTCGAACGCCTCGAAAGCCGCGCCCTGCGAGTTGTCTCGCAGCGCTCGCGCGTCGGACCAGTTGACGAACGTGCGGATCACGTCAGGGTGATTGACGAACTGGTCGTAGAACGCGTCGCCGCAGAGGGCATAGACACGCGTCGTCGCGGTGAACGCGCCCTGCGCCTTACGGGCCATCGAGCGCACGATCCCGTTGCAGATTGGGCGGAGCGTATTCGCGGTCCCTGCGGCGAGATTGAACGGAATCACGGCGGGCTGCGCGATGCCGAACTCGTCGAACCAGCTGTAGCGCACGCTGCCGTCTTTCGGGTCGAGCACGAGACCCTGTAGCGCGGCGAGCCGCAAATACTCCTTCGTGTACTCGACGCTCGCGAGGAGACCGGTCGGACCCGAGAGACGCCGCGCGACTTCGGTCTCTACCTGCATGAGAACGCTCTCGGTGCCGAACTCGCGGATGCCTTCGACCTCCTCGGCGTAGACCGTATCGTCGTGCATCAGACGCGGCACGTCGAAGTAGCGCATCTGGCGCTTCTCGGTCGTACGCTGAGTACCTTCAGCGCCGCGCTCCGAGAACGGGATCAGGACGAGCTTGCCCTGACGTTGCTCGACCGCGAGCGCCTTCGTGCGGATCGGGTTCGGTTCGAATACGTTCAGAGCGCCAAGCCCGACCGGCTGGAACGGGTTGCGCTGCACGGCATCGGTAAGCGCGATGGCCGTGAACGGGTCCTGATGGAATACGTCGAGAATTTCGCCAGCCATGATCGGGCTCCCCGAAAAAGAAAGAAGGCCGCGCCGGACTTAACCGGGGCGGCCTTCGTTGGCAGTGGATGAAAAACTTGTTGCGGCTACAACTAGCGCAGGATGACGCCCACCGTCGCAAGCTGCTGCGTCGCGGTCGCGATCTGAGCCGGCGTGACGTTCGCCGGCCAGATCAGTTCCGAGGCGTTAACCTCCGCGTTACGGTCAATGATCGTTGCAGGCTTGTTGGCGGTCGTTACGTCGTGCGTAGCGTACGAGATAGCCGCCGCGATCTGCGAGCCATCGGAAGCGGTCGGATTGAGCGGTGCAAAGAATCCGCTCGCAGTGACCTTGCCGAGTACCGTACCGGCGAGCACCTGTACGCCGCCCGTTAGCGTCACCTGATCGCGTGACAGGTGGCCATTTGCTTCGGAAACGAGAAAGCCGCCGCTATGCCATTGCTCGTTGAGCGGCGGAACAGTAGGAGCGCCCATGTTCATATCTCCAGAAGGGTTGATGGGGAATCAGCCTTGACGCGCGCGCGGGTTGACCTTCGCGAACGCGCGATCCCAGCTCGTAGCAACGGCCTGCCGGTGATTCGACTCGGGAACACCTCCGGGTCCGATGCTCGGATTGCGCGCGGCGCGATTGAGCGTCGCGGACGCTGCCGGCGCAGGAGCCGCTTCGAGCATCGCGATTGCCTCGCTACGCGGCAGGCGAGTCTTGAACGCAAGCTGCGCAGCAAGGACCGGATTACGAGCCGCCGCGCGCGTCGCGAAGATCGCCGCGCAACGGGCCTGCTCGCGACGACGCGCGGCGGCTGCGGGCGACGAGCCGCGCATCTCCTTGTCGTCGTCGTCCTCGTCGTCGTCGGCTTCCTCGTCCTCGCCGCCTTCGGCGCGCGCGCGCTTGGCCTTGCGGCTACGCTTGCCCTTGCCGCTATCGTCGTCGGGGTCCGCGTCCTCGTCGCCGTCCTCGCCTTCTTCGGCGTCCTCGTCCTCGGCGCGGGCGCTATCGTCGTCCTTCTCGTCCCGGTCGCCCTCGGCGCGCTTCGCGCGGCGTCCCTTCTTGCCGGTCGTGTTGTCCTCGCGATCCCGCTCGCCGGGGTCCTTGTCGTCGTCCTCGGCGCGAGCGTTCTCGTCCTTCTCGTCGTCGTCCTTGCGGTCGTCCTCCTCCGCACGAGCGCGAGCGCCCATACCCGAGAGGTGCGCAAACGAGAGCGCCTTCCGCATCCCCATCTGTACGCCCTTCATAGCGATGCCCATTTTTCTAACCTCCTACCGGTTCCTGAAGCGTTGACCAGAGCGCGTATAGCGCCTCATCGGGGGATTGCACTACGTCAGCAAAACCCAGTTCGACGCCCGCCGAGCCGAGGAACGTCCCGGCCTGCGTAGCGCGTACCTTTGCAACCGAGAGGCCGCGATTACGCGCGACGGTCTCGATAAAGAGCGCGGCGACGCTATCTACGTCCGCCTGTATCCGCGCGTGAGCTTCCTCGGAGAGCGGCTGGAACTCGCTGCCGTCCGCCTTGCGAGCGCCCGAGGTAATCAGCGTGACCGTGATACCCGCATCGGCGAGCGCCTTCGAAACATCGACGTGCGCGACGATCACGCCGACGCTTCCCGTCCCGCCCGTACGCGGGACCGTAATCACGTCGCAAGCGGAGGCGAGTGCGTACGCGGCGGAGAACGCGCACTCGCTGAGGATTGCCCAGAGCGGCTTCGTCCCGCGCGAGGCGTAGATCGCGTCGGCGAGATCGAAGCACCCCGCGACCTCTCCGCCTGGACTGTCGATATCGAGGACGATTGCGCGTACGGCGTCGTCGGCGAGCGCCATCGAGAGATTCGCGCGGATGCCGTCATAGCCGGTCATCCCCGAGTACGGGTGCAACGTGCCGAGCTTCGCGACGAGCGTCCCCTGTACCGGGATGACCGCGATCCCCTCGATGACCTCGTAGGGGCGCTCCTGCGCCGGCTCCCCGGCGTCGAACGGCTCGGAGAGCATGACCATCTCGCCATCGGCGCGAAAGAGCCGCGCGAGGCCGAAGCGGTCAGCAATCGCGGCCATCACGATCTCGATTTTTCCGGGCGTAATCGCGAGCGGGACGTTAAAGAGCCGCTGCGCGAGGTGCGGGTAGTCGGGTTTCATGGCGCGGGCCTCATTGCGGTTGCGGCGTCTCGGTGACCTTGCTCGCCTCGGCGGCGGCTACGTCGCCGGCCCAATCGGGAAGCGTCAGCCCGAGTTCCTGCATCAGACGGACCTCGACCGCGCGCTGATGCAACACTTCTTCGTAGTCGAGACCCTGCTCCGCGCACTCGCGCTTGAGCGTCGAGAGAGCGGCGTCCATCCCCATGACCGCGCCGGCCTTCTCCTTGGTCGGGTCGATCCATCCGCGAGCGACGCCCATCCACGAGCAGCGCGCGTAAGCGGAGCGCGCTTCGATGAAAGCCGGCGCGCCATTCGGAAGCGGAAGCTCGCCTCGATCCATCGCTTCCCACAGCCACGAGGCGTAGAAGGGCGAGGCGAAGTTCAGGCAGAACTCGTCGCGGCGACGCTGCAAGGTTTTCCACGCTTCGAGGAGCGCGGCGCGCGCGCTGCTGTAATTCGTCTTGCTCCAGTCCTGCGTAACCTGCTCCGCGGAGAGGCCGAGCGTCGCCGCGAAAACGCGCTGCATCTCATGCGTGAACATCTCGAAGTTGCTATGCGGGTGCGAGGCGTCCACCGTGTTGAGC
Organism: Paraburkholderia sp. EG304; assembly: GCF_046543485.1. NCBI lineage: Bacteria > Pseudomonadati > Pseudomonadota > Betaproteobacteria > Burkholderiales > Burkholderiaceae > Paraburkholderia > Paraburkholderia sp. EG304. The sequence goes on from NZ_JBKGUA010000006.1 coordinate 292,977, forward strand.
GATTCGCCCGGCGCGAGCGTTGGGATACGCGCGCCGTTGAGATACGCGGGCCGCTCGTTCGCCCACTGCGCGCGAAGCGACTGATAGAGCGGAAGCTCCTCGCCTTCGCCCGCACCGAGCGCGTCCTGAACGAGCGCGGGATCGTAGGGGCTCGTCACGTACGTGCCGAAGATCGAGCCGATAGCGGCGGCCTGCAACTCGACCTCGTAGTAACGGGCGAGCATCTTCGCGTGCGCAAGGACCGGCGTGAATACGCCGATGCCTCGATGCTGGCCGGCGCGGTCGCGGTCGAAGTCGTGGATGACGCGCTGCCATCCGTCCTCGTCGTAGCGCTCGATGCGCTCCCACGTATTCGCCTCGATTGCGAGATACCAGTCGTTCGGCTGCGCCTTGCGAATGTGGTACGCGACCGGCGCGCCGTTGTCGTCGATCTCGACGCCGCCGCGCATGGTCGCCGAGTCGATCATCTGATACGGATTCGAGAGCCGGTCGGGATCGACAAGGAGGAGCGAGGTCGCGTAGTCCGCCCCGCCGTACCCGACCTGATCGGGGAGCCAGTACGCGATGCCGAGCCCTTCGCCATCGATGAGCTTGTGACGCATCGCGAGGCGGAACTGCTGCCCGAGCGTAAGCTGTCGCGCTACGTCATTGAAGCGCCCCGCGTTCTCGGCGTAGCCGCGCCATAGCGCCTCGGCAGTACGGCGAAAGTCGTCGGCCCATTGCGCGTCGAACGCGGTAACGCCGCTACGCAATGCGAGCGCGCGATAGTCGGGGTTTGCCGAGAGGCGAAGGTTCGTCCCGATGGTGTTATCGAGAATCCGGTTAACCGCGCCGTTGATCCATCCGTCATTGCGCGAGAGGTCCCGCGAGCGCGCGACCATCCGGTCGCGGAACAGATTGATCTCGGAGTCAGGCGAGCGAATCCACGGAAGCCAGTTCCCGAACTGCTGCGACATCCAGTTCGCCGCTTCGTACGGGAACTGGTACGGCGCGAGACCGAGCGGCGCACCGGACGGCCAGCCGGGACCGCCCTCCTGCGCGCGAGCGCGGCCCCCTTGACCTTGCGCCGGGACGAGCGCGGTCGTATCGAGCGGCGCACCGCTCTCGTCAACGATCAGACCCATGAGGAAGGACTCAGAAGAACGGAGCGATGGGAGGGCGACGGTTGCAATAGCAACCGGTCAGCGCGGCGATCTGTTTCTGTACGAGGAGAATCCCCTGCGTCAGATCGGCGATAGTCGCGCGCGTGTAGGTAATCGAGCGGCTACCGTCAGCCTGCGTATAGGACGCGCCCTCGGGCTTCGTACCGGTCATCAGCGCGAGGTACGCCGCCTGCATCGACGCGAGCTGGGCTTGTAGCGCGTCGAGCGGGACGCCATCGAGAATGCTGGTGTATCCACAGGTAGCCATGATTTACGCCAGTCGGTTGATAAAGGATCGGGGTCCTGCGGGGCGCGTCGCGGGTGCTACGTCCACGCCTTGTGAGTCCTGCGATACAGGGGCGATCAGCGCCGTCTCGACGCTCTCAGCGCGCCGGTTGAGTTGCAGACCGAAGTGAAGAAGCCCGCAGAGCGCGCCGTACGCGTAGACGCGGCAATCGAGCGCCTCATTCGCGCGTCCGCGTGGCAACTCCCAGACGCGGTAGCGCTTGCCGGCCGACTCCTTGACGACGATCCGCTCGGCGGTGAGTTGCGCGTAGTACCCGAGATCGCGATCAGCCGGGAAGTGCATGAAACCCGGTCCCGGCGAGTCGATGAGAAGGCGCTGCCGAATCGTGTCCTTCGCGGCGTTGACGCCGAGAATGACGGGGCGAAACGTTTTTTTCGTGCGCGAGGTCGGGCGCTTCGCTGGCCATACCGGATTGCGTTCGCCACCGCGAGCCGATTCGCCCTTGATGGCCCAGATACGCCGCCCGATCCGCGCCTTCGAGAACTCATAGACGGCCTGCGTGTGGTGCCCGCCCGAGTCGATACACGCGGCCATGACTTCGAACGGTCGCCCGTCCGCGCGCGTCCACGTCTGCCGTAACCACGCATCGAGTTGCGCCTGCGTTACCGAGTCGGAGAACTCGCCGTCGATGACCTGATAGGCAATCGACCACGACTCCTCGTTACGGCCCCACCCGACGACCTCGAACTCGACGCGGTAATCCTGAACGTCGATACCTACCGTGATGAGCGCGACGCCATCGGGGACCGCTGCGGCCCAGACCTCACCGCGAGCGGCGAGGACTTCGTTCTGTACGCGCCGCCCTGTATGAGCGCGATACGGGAGCCCCATCTGCGTATTCCACCAGGCTTGTAGCTTCTCCTCGTCGCCCTGCGCGGCGATCCACTTCTCGGCGATTGCGGGAGGACGGTCGCGCGTCCACGGCGAGTAGAGCTTCGACGCCTGAAAGCCCGCGTGACGGTTATCGACCCGCCGCTCGCCGCAGGTCGGGCACTTCGAGCGATAGACCGCGAAGCGCCGGCTCTGCGCGTCGTCCCACCACTCCCAGACGGTCTCGACCGCGCTCGCGCCGTCGCCCTGATCGTCGCGCCACGCGCGCTCGTAGTCCTCAAGCGGTACGTGACGAGCGCCGCAGCATTCGAAAGGCTTCGTCTGATGCCAGCGCGCGGTCTGCAACGCCTTGAGGCGATCCGCTTCCGACCACGCCGCTCCGCACGCCTCGCAGTAGATACGGGCGCTCTCCGTATCGTGCGTCCTCGCGGTCCCGTCCTCGTTGAGTGTCTTGTTCCACTCAACGTGTTTAAAGAAGTCCGGGAATAACCGGTGGCCGCAATGCGGACAAGCTATCGACGCGCGCCGCTGGTCTGACGCCTCGTAGCTGTCCTCTATGCGGCTCTCCTCAGTGACCGTAGGCGAGCACGCCCGAACGCTTAACCACCGCGCAAAGGTCGCCGTACGCTCCTCGGCGAGCGTGATCGGGTCACCCTCGCGCGTGACGGGGTACTTGTCGATCTCGTCGGCGAGGACAATACGGACCGGTCGCCGCGCGAGGTTGTCAGGACTACCCGCGCCGGCAAGCGCGACGAACCCGCCCGGATACGCCTTGTAAAGCAGCGTGTCGTCGGCGTTGCGCGTACGGGCCGGCCCGACGAGATCGCGAAGGACCGGCGTCGCGCGAATCATCGGCGTCAGGCGCTCCTTCGAGAACTGCTCGGCGGCGTCCTCCTTCGGTTGGAGGAGGAGCACCGGGCACGGATCGAGGTGCGCGTGATACCCGAAGATGTTCTCCATCAGCGCGGTCTTTAGAAGCTGCGTACAGACCATCGCCGTGATCGTATGAACGCCCGGCTCGGTAACGGCGAGCATCGGTCCGCGCGCGATCTCGACCGTCGCTGTCCGCCACTGGCCCGTCAGACTCCCTGCGGCCCGCGCGAGCTTCCGGTAACGGTCCGCCCAATCCGGCAACGAGAGGCGCGGCGGCGGCGTCCATCCGCGCCGGCCTGCCGCGACGATGAGGTCACGGTTCGACGCCTTGGAAGTCGGCTTCGGGCTCTCCGATATCTGCAAGCTGTTCGTGGACATGGGCGGCGAGTGAGGCGGTCAGCCCTTCGAGGTCCGCGATGCCGAACTCGACCGCGAGGTACGGCGCGACCTTCGCGGGCCACGCGAGCCACGCGTCGCGCTGCTCGCGACAAAGCTCGAATACGACGCGCTGCGCTACCGTGACCTCGACGAGTGAACCTGACCGCTGTTCGTATTCCTGACGGCGCAATAGCGCGAGCCAGTTCTCTTTGAGGCGTAACGCCTCGGCGTACGGGACGCCCTTCCCGGCGCTGCCGGGTGGTTGCAAGGTGCCGGCGCTCTCGACCTCGTTCGCCGCGTCGCTCGACGGTTCGTTCGCGGCCTTCGCGGTCGCTCGCCATCCGGTGCCGACGAGCGCGGGGTCCATCGAGCCGTCCGCGCGCTTCGGGAGCCGCCCCTGCTTGACGCCTTGCACGACGAGCGTGTGCGAGACGCCCTCGCGCCGCGCAAACTCGCGAATCGATATCCCGTCAGCCATGATTGGAAAGAGGTGGAAAGACCGTTGGAAAGTCGGAGCTACGAAAAGAACGCGCTCGCGCAATTGCCCTCGTTTTCGGCAGGGGGGGAAGGACCCGGCCCCCCTCGTCCCCTGCCGCACCTTCGAACAGGGGGCCCCACTCGCAGGAGGTCCCCCGAGGGGTCACCCCTACGGCCTGCGAGAGAGGGTGCCCTCACCGCCCGTCGAGGTCCGCGAGGGACAACGTAGCCACTCTCGACGCGAGGCCGTTAGCGGGCCTCTATCGTTCGCGCTTACTTCGCCGTCGCTATCGCCTTCGCAAGCTCGCGACCGAACACGCGGTCGAAGTTGGCGAGCGCGACAGCGCGAGCACGCTCGGCGAACCCGAGGCGCTTCTTTGTCTCAACAGGCGGATGAAAAGCCACCAGCAGTTTGAGCTTGCCGCTCGTATTCGCCGGGAGCGCCTTCGAGCCGCGTCGTCCCTTGCTCGGCTTCGTCATCGAGCGTTGCCATACGCCGTAAATCTCGCCGCCCTTCGTACGGACCGCGCCGATGAATACGTCAGGCCGGTTCAGGTACTTGCGGATCAGCCCTCGCGGAAGGTTGCCGAACCTGTTCGCCGCAGCGGCAACCGGTACGAGGTCGGCAGGCTTCGCGCCGAGGTATTGCACGCCTCCGAACTCGTACGGCGCGAGGTATTGAGCGGCCTTGTCGCGGACGTACACGCGCGCAATCGGCAGGCCCTTCCTCGCACCCTCGACCGCCACCGAGTTGACCGTGAACGGCGTAGGCGATTCGAACACCTCGGGGATCGCCTTCTTTTCGGCTTGCGCCGCGAGCTTCGCGAGTTCGGTCACGGTCCGCGACTCGACGAAGGGAAGCTGCCGGCGCGCGAGATTGTCGAGCTTGAGCGAGATCGCGTCTACGTTGGCCTTTAGGGAGATTTCGAGCATACGCACAAAGGCCCGCACAAGGCGGGCCTTCTCTCTCCTTGGAGGAGCGGTTAAAACGTCAGTCGGGCGTACAGACCAGCGACCGTTTGAGCATCCAGCCGGAGGCAAACGAAACGCGCTTTTTGCCCTCGTATTGACCATCCTCGGCGTAGGTATCGACCTCGTGTGAGAGCGTCGTCCCGAACGAGACGTTCACGATCGTCGCCACGCCGTCTTTAACCTTGTACGCGCGCTCCTCAAGGATCGACGCCGTTTTCACGTTAGGCGGAACGAACCCGCACCCGGCTTGGTAGACCGGCTCCCCGATATCTTGCGAGAGGTAGTGAGTGAACATCATCGAGGTCCGCACCGCGTCGTACATGGTATGGAGCGCGAACGGAGAGGAGCAGTACAGCGCGATATCTTGATCGCTCGGCTTGCACTTGGCGGAGGCTTGGCCCGCCGCGAAAACGAGAGACAACGAAACAACAAAAGCACCTACTTTCATCACAAATCCTTTAAAGCCGCGCAATCAACAAGAAAGGCGAGGCGGCGCGCTACGAAACCAGTCGGAATCTACGCGCGGCAAAAAGCGCCGCCAAGCCGTTAGAAACAACGGGAGTAGACCCGAGGCTCAATCAATAGCGCGGAGGATCGAAGCGGCCTCCGCGTGGTCGAGCGCGAACGAGCGCAGCGCGTGATACGAATCGACGAGCTTGTCGCTATCGGCACCGCGCGCGCTCTCGGCGACTTCGAAAGCGACTTGTCCGAGCGCGAACAACGTAACGACTACGCCGAAGGCGTCGGCGCTCATCTCGCCCTCGTAGCCGCTGCCGATAGCCGCGACGTTGAAGCGTTCGGGCCTCGTCGGCGCGAGGTACGCGCCGCCGTTCGAGAGCTTGTAGAAGTTCCAGAGTCCGCCCGTATAGTCGGGCGAGAGACGATTCGCCCACGCGTAGACGAGGGCTTCACCGCGAATCATCCGGCGCTCGCCAAAGAGTCCCGGCAGGAACCCGAGGCGGCGGCTCTCGGGAACCAGAGTTGCGAGAGCCTTCTTCATTACGCGGCCTCCGCGTCCGTTGCCGAACCCTTGACCGTCAGCGGGGCGATCTTCGCGAGCGCTTCGGCCATCTCGCCGTAGTTTTGCTCGATCTCGAAGGCCGCTTGCAGCCCCATCCAGTACATCGCCTCCTCGCCGAAGTAGCGCGCGAGACGCAGAGCCGTATCGGCGGTCAGGCGGCGCTTGCCTTCGATGATCTCGTTGATACGGCGCGGCGCGACGCCGATAGTCCGCGCGAACTTGTTCGGCTCAAGGCCGGCGCTCGCGATCTTCTCGGCGAGGGCCGCGCCCGGCTTCGGGTAAATCGACGTGAGCGGATCGCGCTCGGCTTGCGCCTTTTCTTGCGCCGGCTTGCGGGCCGGTTGCTTCGTTGCCGGCTTCGCGGCGGGGGCCTTCGTTGCGACTTGCTTCGCTTCCGGTTGCGTCGCCGCTTGCGTTGCTTCGACTTGCTTCGTCTCGACTTGCTTCGCCGGTTGCTTCGTCACGGCGCGCTTTGCAGCGGGTTGCTTTGCGGCTTGCTTCGTTGCGGGGGCCTTCGTTGCCGCGGTCTTAGCGGTCGTCGTTTTCGTGGTTGCCATCTCGTTTCCTCGTTTCGGTTGGGTACTGCGTTTGGGAGACCGAATATTGAGGTGATGCCACGGTGGCGAACCAGATGAAATATGTAACAGTCAGGACCCCTGCTTACCTCACAAACGAAAGGTTATTCCGGCGACTCGATGACCCACCCAGCGAACTCGCCGAAGCGGAAAACCTCGACGGCAGCCGGGACAACGTGCGTCATGAACTGCCACGGTAACGGGCGCTGCACGCCGCTGATGCTGAGTTCCTTCGCGATAATCTCGGCGGGCTCCGCTCCGCCGCGCAACTTGCCGGCCATCGTCAGGCGATGGATCGCCGTCGCGAGGTAGCCGCCGCACGAGCAGTCCATCTTGTCGAAAACGATCAGCGCTCCGCCCGGTCGCATCTTGCGGCAGAGCGACCGGATGAACTCGCGGCGCTTGCCGGGCGCAATGAACATCAGGACGAGAAAGCAGACGGCTACGTCGAACTCCTCGAAGTCGTACGAGAGCGCGTCCGCGCATACGCACTTGCCGGGACCGGCGTAGCGTTGCGCCATCTCCTCGGAGCTATCGAGCGCGATCAGTTGCGCGTGCCGGCTCTCAAGCGTCGAGGCGAGCGCGCGTCCGATGTTGCCCGTCGAGCATCCCACGTCGTAGACGAGACCGCCCTCGGGAATGTAGTGGCGCGCGAAGTGCGCCACCGATTCGGTCGTCAGGTCGTACCAGGGTAACTGCTCGCGTACGTGCGCATCGAAGTGCCCCGCGACCTCGTTGCTGCGGAACGTCCACTCTGAAGGGATTTCCATCACGCCGCCTTAGCGAAAATCGTTTTGCTGACCGTCTGCGCGACCGCCGCCATCATGACGGGCGGCACCGCGCGGCCCATCCGCTCGATCTGCTGGCGCGGGTTGCCGTTGAGTACGAAGTCGTCAGGAAAGCTACACAGGCGACGCGTCTCCGCGACGGAGAACTTTCGGCACTCAACGGGATGCGTGACGCTCGCGGCGGAGACGTTGCCCGCGTTCGCGCTGATCGTCGGGCACGGCGCGTCGTAGTGCGCGCGCACGAGGTTGATATATCGGTCAGAGCCGTGACCCTGCCGCAGCTTGCGCCACTCGGCACCGACCGCGTACCGCTCCATCGAGAGTTCAGGCTCGACACCTGCCTCAAGGCCCGCTAACGCCTCGCGCACCGTGTAGCAATACGGCAGGGGCTTGGGGAATACCGGGCCGGCGTTGAGGTCGTTACGCACGCCGATAAAGATGACCCGTTCGCGCGCCTGCGGTACGCCAAGCCACGCCGCGTTGAGTACCCGCGCCTCGACCTGATAGCCGCACTCCTTGAGCCGGTTCAGGATCAGCTTGAAATACCCGATGGCGACGCCGCGCACGAGCCCCTTCACGTTCTCGGCGATGAAGACCTTTGGCTGAAGTCCTTCGACGAGTCGCGCGTACTCGAAAAAAAGATCATCGACGACCTGCTGCGCTCCGTCGCTGTACCGCTTCTCGCGGCCCCACCCCTTCGCGCCCTTGCCTGCTGCCGAGAACGCGGAACAAGGCGGCGAGCCGTCGAAGATATCGAGCTCACCCTCGCGCAGGTTCGTCGCTTCGAGAATGCTCGCGGGCGTGACCTCGCGAATATCGCGCCCGTCGATGATCGTCGAGGGGAAGTTCGCGCGGTACGTCTCGCGCGCCGACTCGATGAACTCGCTCGCCCAGAGGACCTGAACGCCGGCCATCCGGTAGCCGAGCGACGAGCCGCCGCCGCCCGAGAACGTCGAGACGGCCTTCAGGCCGCAGTATGGGCGCGCGTTGATCTCCGCCATTGTCGGGACGCTATACGGCAGCTTCGCGACTTGTCCCGTCATTGCGATTTGCCGGACCACTCGTAACCGCACTTCGGGCAGCGGTGCTCGGTCGCGATGGTCTCGTCCTTGCGCGCGAACTCCTCGGGCGCTTCGTAGATGACCGGCGCGTTGGCGAGCGCGGCGAGTTCTTCGGAGCCGAAGCCGGTCAGCCCGAGGTCGAACCCATCGTCGAGGAGGCCGGCGAGTTCCGAGGCGAGCAGTTCGTCGTCCCATCCGGCGTTCAGGGCGATCTTGTTGTCGGCGATCCGGTACGCCCGAATCTGTGCCTCGGTCCAGCCGCGCGCGACCATCACCCGCGCCTCGGTCCAGCCGAGGAGGACGGCGGCGCGGTAGCGACCGTGGCCGGCGATCAGTTCGCCGGTCTCGTCTACGAGGACCGGGTTCGCCCACCCGAATTCGCGCATTGATTCCGCGATCTGCTCGACCTGCTCCGGCGAATGTGTGCGGGCGTTGCGCGGCGATTCGCGGATACGCTCAAGCGGCCAGTGCTCGATGGCGTCGGCGGGCCACAAGGGTTCGCGGTTATCGGCGGCGCGCTGCGTTGCGGATGGCATGAGGTCGGGCTCCCTCAAGCGGCCTGAGCCGGCGAGTGTTCGGAGTCGGTGACGATCCCCGAGTCGCGCAGCAGCGACTCAACGCGCGTGAACGCCGCGTCGAGTTCGCCGACTCGCTGGCGGTTGCCCAGGAGCGCCGCTTCGAGGATCGTCGCGTGCTCCGCCACCGTGTTGCGATGGACGCCGCAGCGTTGCGCAAGGCTGACCGCCGTCTCGTGAGTCCGCGTCAGGATGTTCGCGACGAGCGCCATACGCAGGCGGATGTTCGGCGCGTGGCCGGCGAGCAGCGGCCCGGTGTGGATGACCACTACGTCGAGCGCGTCCCGCCACTCGGGATTCGGATAGCGACCGGTACAGCACGGCGCGCGGCAATGGCACGCGAGATCACGCGGCGCGTAGGCGACGACGAGGATCGCGCGCGGGATCGCCGGCAACCGGTCAAGCTGGCGACGGATGCGCCCGGCCTGAGCGGTCGCCGCGTCGCCGGTCAGCGTCGCGGGACCGGGTACGCCCTGATGGAGAACGCCAAGCGAGCACGCTCCGCCGCGCTCAACGGCGTGGCGCAAAGCGTCGCGCAGGGCCGCAGCGGTGCCCGCGTAGAAGTCGCGCATGGTGAGGTTTTCCGGGAGGAGGTCGAAACGAAAAAGCCCGCGTCGCGCGGGCCTTGGAGCGTCAGGGACAATGAGGGAGCGTCCTGATTACAGCCCATCTTAGGCACCTTTTGCTGGTTGTCAAATTTTTTCGTCATCTGCCCGCCCGCGAGTGTCCCCTTCCGCGAGCGTTACCTCGCCGAGAACGTTGTCCCTGCAACCGGTCCGGGCCTCGCTCTGCCTGACCGTCTCGCGGGCCCACCCGAGCGCCGCGCGATGGGCGCGGAGATAACTCGCGTTCGGGTGCGTGTCGGAGTCCATCCCCTGCCGGTACGCGCGACCGATCCACGCGCGGAGGTCGGAAGGCAACTGGCGCCAGTGCGGCTTGCACCCCCAGAGGTCGTCGCCGACGACGCTCCCGCAACCGGGCCAAAGACAACGGTGGCTCATGCTCGGCTAATCCTCGTCATGTTTCCGCAGTGTTGGCACTTCGTCCGCTCGCGCTCGGCGAGTCGGGCGAGTTCGTCCTGATACCGCTCGTGCAACTCGTGGAAGCGGTTCTCCCGGTAGGCAAGCTGCGTGAGCACCCACAACGGGTTGAGCTTTTCGCCGCAGGCCGCGCAGGTCACCTCGGCGAGCTTGTCGTCTACGAGGTAGCCCTGACCGTGCCAGCACTGGCCGCTATGCACGGCCTTGAGCACGCGCTCGTCGCCGGCATCGCGCCGTATCCTGACCGGCAGTTCGTGTACTTCGGCGTCCTTCATTCGCTCGTCTCCTTCTCGTTCGGGCTCGGCTCGCTCGCAGGTTGCTCGCGAGGCGCGATAGTCGGATTCGGCGGTACGTGCGCCGTGACGAGCGCGACGCGAGCAATGCGCGCGATATCGCCGAGCACCAGCGCGCTCGTCGAGTGCTCGCTCATATCCGCGATCAGCCGAAGCGCTTCGCGTAGGCGTTCGTTCTCGTGCTGGAGGTGCAGGCGCATTGCGATGCCGTACCGGTTTAGATGCTGCGCGGTCATACGCTTTCCAGAGGGTTGTAGTCCGCTTCGAGCGAGAGTGCAATCTGTTGCGCGTGCAACGGCTCGACCTCGATCTCGGCGCGCGGGTTCGCGCGGTCGATGCCGTGGTAGATGTGCTTCTCGCGTACCTGCCGGTCGTTCACGAAAACGCCTTTACGAAGGCACTCGCGCGACTCGACGCCATTGCGTTTGACAGTCCGGTAACGCGACTGCATCGCGTCGAGGATCACGCTCTCGTCGAGGTCGGGTCTCTCGCTGGCGTAGAAAATCCGCATCGTTACGCGTACTGGGCCTTCGATCTCGACGCGCGCTCGCGCCGGTATCTGCAACAGCGCCGCTCGCTCGTAGTCGCGCGCCTTGTCCGACTTGATGCTCATGGGCCGGCTGCGGACCTTGCCGCTCGCGTCGCGGTACTTGCGCGTCACGATCTCGCGACTGTTGGCCTTGCTCGCGGCCTCGCCTTTGATGACGAACGCAATACGCATCACCTGTTCTCCTCGTCGTCGCTACCGGGTTCGCGCTCGCCTCGCCTGCCGTGCGTCCGGTTGTATGCCTCTATCGCCTCCTTCGCAAAGGCGATCTGATGCGGCGTAATCGGCTCGCCGTCCTGCGCGCGTTGGAGTAGCCGATACGCCCACCGGATTCCGCCGCCTGCCGGCGCGCCGTGCTTGCGCAGCAGTCCCGAGGCAAGCTCGCGAATCTTCGCCAGTTGTTCCCGCGCCTGATCCGGCGACGTACGCCGCTCGTCGGTAAGCGCCGGGTGCTGCTGGTACATCGTCGGCTCGGGCGCGCATAGCTCGATGAACTCGGGCAGCGTCGGCGGGTACTTCGTATGGAAAAGCGCCGCCGCGCCACGGCGTAGTCCTTCGTCGGACGTGCCGGCGAGTCCGTATCGCCAGATGGCCTTGATGTCGTCAATCGGTACGCCTCGCCAGAGGTCCGCAAATCGCGCGCCGTAAATCGCCGACATGCGCGCGAATAGCTTCTCGATCCATGCCTCAGGAATTTCGCGGGCCATGCTTGATCTCCCGCATTGGCACCTCGATAACGTCGAACGCTTGCGGCTGCTTGTCGCGTCCGGTCAGGCCGTCCACGGTCCGCTTGCGGTCGGCAGCGCGTTCGTCAAACGAGGCGTGACCGTTCAGGCGACCAGCGCCCTGATCGCGTGCCTTGCGGCACCAGTTGCGCCACGTCGCGAACCAGTCGAGCTTCGCCGCGTTCTTGCCGCTCGCGGCGTGCCAGTAGTCCGCGAAGCGTGCGGCCTGATCGAGTACCTGCTCGCGCATCATCCCGAGTTCGCGCGTCGCCCACTCGCCCCAGACCTTCGGCAATACCCACGCTTCGGGCAATCTTGCGGCGCGCGAGTTTTTTTCGCGCGCACCAACACAACTAAGCGCTGGCGACGAGGCATCTGGAGCGCGAAGCGTGGCAGGCTCAGAAGTACTAGAAGAACCAGAAGTACTAGAAGGCTTAGAAGTACTAGAAGAAACAGAAGTATTAGAAGTACGTGCCCGGTCGGTTTGCACCTGGGTGCGAACTAGGTCGTGACCGGGAGCGAACTCGCCCGCACCCATAAATTGCACCCTTGACTGGCGTGCCTTTGCGGGCGACTCGGGCGGCGCGGGCAGCTTGCTCTCCGCTTCCTTGGGGTGCGGATGCTGGTGCGTACGCCACTTCGTGATGAAGATCAGCGGCTGACCTTCGACGACGTAGCGGCGGATCAGGTCGCGGTAGTCGAGCACGTCGAGCATCCCATCGACGTCCTTCTCGGTGATGTCCTGATCGTACGGAAACGCCTCGTCACGAATCTTCCACGGTTGATCTTCGAGGCGTCCTTCGCGGTCAGCCTGCGTCCAGAGCGAGATGAAAAGCAGCCGGCACGCGACCGGCGTGTGCTGGATATCGGGCGAGCGAAAGAACCCACCCTTGACGGTGCGTGAGCGTGGCATAGCGGCGTCCTCGCGCGTCAATCGTTGAAGTCGCACAGAAACGGGCGGACGGTCATCAGGTTGCGCGCGCGCATCTCGCGCTCCGGGTCGATTACGCGCTCGACAACGGGCTCGACAACGGGCAGCAGGCCCGGCAGCAGCAACGGATACCCGCCGACGTGCGTATGCGCCCGATAGCGACGCACGAGGGCGTCGAGGTCGAGCTTCGCGCGCTTCGTATCGATCTCGACGCGTACGATCTCTCCCCGCGCGAGCGGCGCGCGTTGCGTCTCGATCTCGACTCGGGCCACGTCTTTGTTGTTCATCGTCAGTCTCCGGTAGCGCGCGGGCGGCGAACGCTTTCGATGCCGTCGAGCGCAGGTTGTGAATCCGCGTGGCGTTCGCCCGCGCGGGTGAAATAGCGGTCGAGCGCGATCAGGCGCTCGTCGGCAGGCATCTGAACGAGACGATGGCGCAGCTTTTTGCTCTCGACATTGACGAGCCGTTCGGCGGTCTTCAGCGGCACGATGCCGGCGAGGACCGCGCCCTCGACCATCGGGTCGCGCAGGATCATGTGCGCGCGGTCGTAGCTACGCAGCGATACGTCGCACGCGTCGAGGATCACGTCGAGGTTCTTACGCTTCTTCAGGCGCGTGGCCATACCGAGGTCGTAGCGGTCGAGCCAGTCGGGACGCAGGAGGATCGCGCGCACGAGCCGCGCACAGACGACAGCGCGCTCGTACGTCTCGGGCTTCGGTACGCGAGCGGTCATCGCGCGGGCGACGACCAGCGCGGGGTGATCGTCGTACGAGGCGTGGATACGGACGTACGGACAAGGCAGGCCGAGACGCCTCGCCTCGCGTACGCGACCGCGACCATCGACGAGCTTGTCGTCGAGCAGTAAGACCGGGTTCTGAATGGCGTCCCGGACGCTCACGTGCGCGCTCGGCGGGACGAGTTCCGCGAGCGGGTGAACGGCGATCTGCTTCAGTTCGTCAGCGTTTAAAAATCCCGTATCCACTTGTCATCCCTTTATTTGAAACTGGCGTAATTGTCACGCTATAGCCCGATTACTTTCGTATTCACCACTCTCGTGCTATCTTCAGCGTTATCCACTTGTCTTTGGTCAGTGTCAAAGGCAAAACCTTATGCCTCCAAGTTAGACCCTTGGAGGCATTTTTTTAGGACAAACGCGCGCACAAATGCCGCGCGAAGTCGCTAAAAGGCACCTAGTTTTTTCTAATGGGGATCGGTACTACGGCCCGAACGGGCCTTGAGGCACGTCGCAGGCTTTTACACCCCGGTTCTACTTTCCACCGCGTCGGCGGCGTCGAGTTGCTGACGCAGCAGTGACCACCCTTGCTCGTACTCTGGACAGAGCCGGTGTACCGAGACGCGGTTCTCTACCACATGCGCGATAAACGGCGCAAACGCGGGCGGGACGGGCATTCCACGGTCCAGCCACTTCGTGATCCGGCTCCCCGAACACGGTTTGTAACGGTTCACGCGGCGCGCCAGTTCCGAGATCGATCCGCAAATCTCGGCGGCTTCGAGCAGCGCAATGTGACCGCGCGGAATCTTCGCATTCCAGACTCGCTGCATAACGGGCGTCCTGTGATGGGTTAGACAAAAGGGGTGAGAAGCATCGTAGTCGTCGCCGTGGCGGAAAACAACTGCCCAGGAGCCAATGCGGGCGGGCGTTTCGGGCGAACGCCTTGTCCCGCAAGGCTTCCCGCGCCGAAAAAAAAGTTGGTGGCGTGTTGCGCAGAAAATCCACCGTTTCAGCTATTTTCTAGGGAGAAACCCTGACGCCTCGGGGCGAATATGGGGCGAAGTTGGGGCGAATCTGGGGCGAAGTTGGGGCGAAGCTCGGGGCGAAGTTGGGGCGAAGTTGGGGCGAAGTTTCTTCGTAAAGTCTTATTGGATGGTCATTCCAGCAAATCGTAAAAACGAAGAAATCGCGTTCGAGAAGGAACAGTAAATCGAATTGTCATGCAATTAGAAATTAGCGATTTACCGTTTTAGGCGCTTTGGCACCCCCCATTGCGTTAATAAAATCACCGCTGCATCCTTGCCGGGCATTTACCCCGAGCGAGGAAAAATGGAAAGCAAAAATCTGATTGAGCACGATACGGACGAGCACGGCTCGCCGCTCGTGACTGTCATCGGCGTAGACCGCGAGAGCGTCTACAGCACCGCGCTCGACCTGAAGAACGCGACGCCCGTCGAGCAGTGTCCCGAGGTCTGCGGCCCGAAGCTCGACCTCGACTCTGGCTGCTGGCGCGCGACCGTCATCGTCCGCAACGGGGTGCCGGTATGAACGCCCGCGCCGATAGCCGCCGCGCCCTGAGTATTGAGGCGCTATGCCTCTCCTCGATCCTGACGCGCAAGTTGCGCAGCGCCGGTATTGCGACGGTCCCCGACCTCTGCGCGCGCCGCCCGTCCGATCTGCTCAAGCTCACGAACGTTGGCCCCGCAACGGTCGAGCGGATTCGCGACACGCTCGCCATCTACGGGCTCGACCTTCTCGCCGACGAGGAGGTAACGGCATGAGTTGCTACCGCTTTACGAGCCGCAGCCCCATGTCGTATCGCCCGGCGCTGCGCGCTCTGCGCCGTCAGCCGAAGGAGAAGCGCCGCGAATGGTTGCGCCAGCGCTATCTCTACGCCGAGCCGCGCGTCGCTATCTCGCGCCTCTACGGCTTGAACGTCTGACCGAACTCCCCGATGAAAAAGACCGCTTTCGTATTGGCGCTGCTCGCGCTCGTCTCCCCTTGTCGCGCGTGGGACACGGTGATGGCCGTTCCGAATCGGGACGGCGGCGAGATTCGCCTGACTGACCGGCCGTGTACCCCGAAAAGCTCGACCTTCGGGATGGCGTACGCGACCGGAGAGCCGAAGCTCGAAGGCTGCTGGACGGTCAACAAGGACGGCGATATCGCTATCCACTGGTGGCCCCAAGGCGAGCACGACTTCTGGAAAACCTACGACCTGCTCCACTTCGCGGCTACGCAGTACGGGCACGCGAACGGGTGGGATTAAAAACGAACGGAGGAAGGTATGAACGCGCGTGAAGAATGGTTAGAGGAGCGAAAGAAAGGTCTGGGAGGAAGCGACGCCGCCGCCGCGCTCGGGCAGTCGCGCCATAAGACCGCGTACCAGCTCTATCAGGAAAAGCTCGACCTGATCCCCGGCGACGTATTGGTCAGCCCCGGCTCGGTCGAGCGGATGGAGTTCGGTCAGCTTATCGAGCAGGTCATCGCCGATATGTACGCCAAGCGGTACGGCGTCAAGTTGCGCCGGCATAACCGGATCGCGCAGCACCCGCGCTTGTCGTTCATGCTCGCGAGCTACGACCGGACTATCGACGGCAAGCGCGAAGGACTCGAATGCAAGAACGTCGATGCGCTCGCGTACCGCTTCGGCGAGTGGGGCGAGGAACACTCCGATCAGGTCCCGCAGGAATTTTTGCTTCAGTGTCACCACTACCTCGCGACCTCGGGCTATGACGTATGGCACCTCGCCGCGTGCGTCGGCGGCAACTCGCTAAAGGTCTATCACATCGAGCGGGACCCCGAGATGATCGAACTCGTCGAGCAGGGCGAGGCGGAGTTCTGGCAACACGTCCAGAGCAACGAGCCGCCCTCGCTCGACTACCAGCATAAGAGCGCGGTGCCGTTGCTCAAGAAGATGTTTCCCGGCACGAACGGCGAGACGGTCAGGCTCCCCGCCGAGGCCGAAGCGTTGCACCACGCGCGCGTCGAGTTCGACGAACAGGCCGCGCTCTTTGAGGCCGGCTCGAAGGCCGCGAAAGCCCGAATCATGCACCTGATGGGCGAGGCATCGGTCGGACTTCTACCGAACGGCGGCGGCTATACCCGAAAGATCATCAAGCGCGACGGCTACACCGTCGAGCCCACTTCGTACGTCGATTTCCGCTTTTCCTCACGCAAAGGAGACAAGCAGTGAACGAGTTGACCGAACACACCATCGCCCAGCGTCGCGACCTCTCCGAGACGGCTGGCGCTCGTCAGGACCAGAGTCGCGAACTCGCCGAGACGCAGGTCCAGTACCTCATGTCGCAACAGTTCCCGCGCGACGAGGTGAAGGCCATCGACCGTATCGAGAACGCCTTTACGCGATTCGGTCTCGCCGAGAAGGCGCAGTACGCGTTCTCGCGCGGCGGGACCGAGATTCGCGGCCCGAGCATCAAGGCGCTGGAACAGATCGCAACGTTGTGGGGAAACATTGACGCGTCGTGGCGCGAGCGCTCGCGTGGCGTCGATGCGCGCGGCGTTCCGTACTCCGAGGTCGAGGCTGTGGCAATCGATCTTCAGAGCCGTACGCGCAAGCGGATCGCGTTCATCGTGCCGCACTGGCGCGATACGAGACAAGGCGGCTACGTACTCAAGGACGAGCGCGACATTTACGAGCTTTGCGCGAATCAGGCGCAGCGCCGCGTGCGCGCCTGCCTCGAAGCGATCATCCCCGGCGACGTAATCGAGACCGCAATGGAGCAGGCCGATAAAACGCTCAAGGCGAAGGCCGACACGAGCCCCGAGGCGATGGCGAAGATGGTCGGCGCGTTCGGCGAG
Organism: Paraburkholderia sp. EG304; assembly: GCF_046543485.1. Classification (NCBI taxonomy): domain Bacteria; kingdom Pseudomonadati; phylum Pseudomonadota; class Betaproteobacteria; order Burkholderiales; family Burkholderiaceae; genus Paraburkholderia; species Paraburkholderia sp. EG304. The sequence goes on from NZ_JBKGUA010000006.1 coordinate 310,068, forward strand.
TACGGCGTCACGAAGGAGCAGATCGAGAAGCGGATTCAGCGCCGGCTCGACGCGATTGCGCCCGCGCAGGTTGTTGGCCTCAAGCGTATCTATGCCTCCCTTCGGGACGGTATGAGCGAGCCGGGCGAGTGGTTCGACAAGGGCGAGGACGCGAAGGCAGACGAGAGCGGCGGCGAGGTCCCCGCTACCGGCTCGGGCACTGCGGCGGTCAAGTCGCGGATGAAAGCGACCGCCAAGAAGAAAGACCCCGAGAAAGACCCTGCGCCGAGCGCCGACGAGACGACGAGCGAGGACGGCGAGGACGGTCGCGTACTGACCTACGCCGAGGTCGCGCAGGCGCTCAACGGATCGACGACGCTCGACGCGGTGAACGACGCGGGCGATCTGATCAAGTACGTGGCCAACGAGAAACAACGCGGCGACCTCGAAGCGCTTTTCCGCGAGCGCGCCGCCGCCTTCGAGGAGGCGTAGCCGTGGACACCATCGAAGGTCGCTGGATTCTCTACCGCGAGCGCTGTATCCCGTATGACCTCTCGCCGGCAGTGGTGTACGCGATGAAAGTCGCGTTTTACGCCGGCTTTAAGACGATGCTCGACTTCAATTTCGAACTGGCTGACCTTCGCGAACCCGTCGCGATATTCAGCCTTGAACTCCTTCACCGCGAGGCCCGCGTTTTTAGCGAGTCTCTGACTAACTAGCGAGGTCTGACCCATGATCGAACTCGAAAGGCATCCCGTAAAAATCCAGCACATCAACGTGCGCACCGAGTTGCACGGCGACGAGGAGCGGACGGCGGTCGATATCAAACTCGGCTTCGACGTGCCGAATACGTCGCTCGAAGCGCTCGCCGAAGGTCTGCGCGGCGCGCTCTACGAAGCGCCCGAAGATGCTGACCTCCTCGGCGACGCGGAGCGGCCTTTTACGCGCGTCCGCTTCCCGCAGTTCGGCACGTTCAAGTGGGCCGGCGAGTGGTCGTCGGTCGGTCTGCACCTGCACCTCGGTAACGGGCGTGGCAAGGGTGACCTGATCTTCAGCGAGGCGGTATTCGGCAAGCTGACCGTGGCGTGCAAGGAGGGCGGCTCGTGCGCGTGCGTCGTACGCGTACAGCTACTCCCTACCCCGGACGAGACGGCGAAGCTCGTCGGCCTGCTCAAGCGCGAAGTGCCGGCGACGACCGACCTCTCGGAAGCGGTTGATCTCGACGCCCCGACCGGCGACGACGACCACGACGACTACGAGGAGGAGTAACCATGCGACTGACGACCGCTTATCTGCTGACGCTCGATACGCAGGACGTATTCGATGTCGTCGCCTGGCACCTGCTCCGCCAGAACGCGCAGGCGACGCTACCCAATACGGCGCGCTGCATGTACCGCGCGCCTGACGGCAAGCGTTGCGCAATCGGCTGGCTGATCCCCGATGACGTCTACGTCTCCAATATCGAGTTCTTCGGCGTGCGCGATCTCGTCGAACTCTTTTCCGAGCAGCCGCACGCCGTCGAGTTCGCGAAGTTCCTTTCGAGCCACATGCTGTTGTTGCGCGACCTCCAAGGCATGCACGACGCGCGCGCCCCGCACGAGTGGCCGATGACGCTCCGCTCGATTGCGAGACTACACGGCCTGCGCGAGACGGTTATCGACGCGACGTTCGCCGAGAACGCGCCGCCCGCGCCGCCCGCGCCGCCGCCCGCGCCGGCCCGTTCGTTCGCCTCGGTCCTGCGGGCGTATCTCCTCGACGGCTCGAAGGTTGCCGCGCGCAAGCAGAAGCCCTCGACCGCCGCCGACGAGGTAGCCCATGTCGTCGCGTAGTCGCAAGGCCCGCGCGAAGCTCGCGCCGGCCACGCCCGAGCCGCCGCCGTCGCGGATCGACGCGTGGGTGCCCGACTACGGGCGGGAGTGCGAGGCGTGCGGCTCGACGCCTTGCGTCTCCGGTCTCTCTGACGGTCACGTCGTCTACGCGGGCGCGCTGTGCGGCGTCTGTACGTGGGGCGAGGCCGCGTGCTCCGATCCGGCGAACTGGTAAAGGGGGGCTCTCGATGCCGCGTCAGGATATCTACCGTACTCACTGCGTCAGTTGCGGCGCGCGCTTTACGACCGCGAACGTCTGGAGCGACGCCGGCTGGTTCGAGACGCAGATCAGCGGATTGTGCGAGTCGTGCTTCGACGCGGTATCGAGTCTTTTCGAACTCTCGGCGAGGGACGAGGATGGAAACGAACAAGGAGACGACGACGATGCCCGGTCCGGTGGTTGAACTCGACCTCTCGGGCGAGCGTCCGCTCGTCAAGGTGGACGGCGAAGCGTTGCAGGGCGTATCGAGCGCGCGCGTCGAGGTCGAGCCCTTCGAGGTCCCGGCGCTCGTACTGCGGCTCGTCCGCTTCGAGGTCAAGGGGGGAAGCCTGCCGCACGGCGTACGCGTATTCAGCAAAAAGGAAAACGGATGATCTCCCCACAACTGGGTTCTAAACGGATTCAAGGAGTTACGGTCAGCCGCGCTCCACTATTGGCCGTCCTCAAATTGAGGATGACCGCCGAGGACGCTCGCCGGCTTTTGGGGAATCAAAAGAATCAAGGAGTTGTGTCGAGGTGAACTCGCCCGAGAATTCGGGCGAGTAAAGTCCCAAGGAGAACGGATGATGACCGAAGTCCCCGCACTTCCCGATCCGCTTGTCGTCGTCGTCGATGCGCAACCGATGGCCGACTCGCGGATCGTGGCGCAAATGTTCTACAAGCGGCACGCGGACGTGCTTCGCATGATTCGGGACCTGTTGCGACTCAAGCCCGAACTCGAACGCAATTTTGCGTTTGAGTTGGATCGGGTCGCGACGGGTAACGGCGGCGCTCGTAAGAGCCCTTTCTATCACTGCGACGAGTCGGGCTTTATGGTGCTTGTGATGGGCTTTACCGGCGAGGCCGCGCTTACGATAAAGCTACGTTTCATCGAGCAGTTCCGCGCGATGCGAGACCGACTCAACACGCCGCGTATGCGCGACTGGGAACTGCGCGAGCGCGAGTCGGCGAGGCGAGCTACAGTCGGCGCGAAAGCGCTCTGTGTACGCAAGCGCGAGAAGCCCATCCTCGAAAGCGAGCGGCGCGGGCTTCTCGCCGCCGTACAAATACCGCTACCAATTACACATCCTCAGATTGAGGACGTGCAACCCGAACAACGAGCCGCAAGGGAGAGCGAACGATGACCAAGAAAGACAGCGCGTCGGTTGATCCGAGCGGCCCGGTGCTCAAGCATTCGATTGTGACCGCGCTTATGTGGGAGCGCTATACGATTCAGGCGGCGGACGGTAGGCCCGCGACTCTCGCGATTATCGATGAGGACGGCGCGGTACTGGACGCCGGTCCCGAGGTTGCGCAAGAAATATGGGACTTGGCGATATTGGCGTATCGACAGTATCTCGTTGGCGAAGGGGTCTTGCGTATCTACTCGACGCCCGAAGGCTTATTACAGGATCGGGCATAAAATAAGGCGGCCATCGCGGTCGCCTTTTTTGTTTGCGGGTGTCACCTACTTCGTGCGCGTTCGCGGTACGCGGGCCGGGCGCTTTACCTTCGTCACCTCTTCACGGCCCTCGACCTCCGACAACTCGCCGACAATTTCTCCTGTGATCCGATCCACTGCGAGACCAATCGCACCACCCTGTCTAGACCAAAGGCGAAGATGGACGGGAGCCGACTTGTCAGCATCTGGGTACGGTTGCAGATGAACTTCGACGCGCTCGAAGGTATCGGCCACCAACTTACGAGCTTTCATACGCGCGTCCGGGTCGAGGTCCAGTACACCTTTTTGTAGCGCTCTCCAATCCTTCGCGGTGCTAGCGTTCTGGACAGTACCGACGCGAGCGTCGCGTTCGAGTTCAAGTACCTCTCCAGTCACGCGTTCGAGCGCCGCTTCCGTATCGCGCAACACCTTCCGTTCTGTCTTGGTGAGTGGGTCCTCCTCGTCCTCTAGCCGTTCCTCGTACTTTGCTATCTTCGCTTGAAGCGATACCACCTCTGCGCGCTTTGCTTCGAGCTTTGCGCCCGCCGGGTTTGCGCCCGCGTCGGGTTTAAAGAAACGGTCGAGATTTGATTGATCACCGCAGAAGGTCAGGACCGCGCGCTCGATAGGTTCAGTCTTGCAACTATCGACCTCCGACGAGCACGCACCGTCCACTTGGTTGGAGTGCGAGCAACGAAGCCGGCGAATAAATGTCCTCCCGAGCTTCGAGCGCGTCTTGTACTGGTTCATCGCGATCAGCGGATAACCACACGATCTACAGAACGCGATTCCGTTCGCGGTAAGGATTGGAGGAACGTCCGCATTCGCGCGAGGGACCTCTCGCTTTTTCGACTGAAGCCGCAACGCGTCCCACTCGGCGCTTTTCAGGATTGGGGGATAGTAGCCTTCGAGGACGTACTCCTCGCCCTCGATGTTGAACACCTTCTCGCCGATAAGGGAGCGCGATTCCAGCGCGCGTTGAATCTGGAAGATGCCCCAATGCTTACCGCGACTAATCGTTAGCCCTTCTTCCTTTAGGCGTCGCGCAATTGCGAGGGCTCCGTGGCCTTCCATGTAGAGAGCGACAATTCGCCGAACAGCCGTCTCCCCAGGCTCGGCGAGTTCGATTCGGTTCGTCTCTCTATCGTAGAGTACCCACGACGGGTCAGTGCCTTGAGAAATCGTCCCCTTTTCCTCGTTGCGCACACGCGGCGCGCCAACGAGGAAGCCGCGCTCGTTCTTCTTTGCCCACCGCTCGCAGAGCGTCTTGAGCGCGCCGCGCGCGCGTCGCGACTTGCTATCGCTTTCCTCGTTGGCACGCATAAAGACCAACTCGGCCCAGAGCGAGCGCGTCTTGTCCGCGCGATAAGCGGCCAGCGAAAACTCCTTGTCGTCGCTAGTGGTGATGATGCGGATACCGCCGCGAATCAACCTGTCGAAGTGCTCGCGCGCGAACACCGGTTCCTGACGGCTCAAGCGGTCGAGGCTTTCCAGCACGAGCGCTTCGCCGGGCAGGATGTCTCCCCGGTCGAAGGATTCGATAAACCAGCCAAGCGCACCGCGCTTGATGTGGTCGCCGTGGTAGCCGGAAAAACCCAAGTCCTCTAGCCTTGTCTTGCGGTCGAGAACGTACCCGTTCTTCTCTGCCCATGCCTCGGCGTAAGCATCCTGCCGGGCGATGCCGGAGCCGGTCTCCTGCTTCTTACTGGAAATGCGAGCGTAGGTGAAAAGTCGGAGCTTGCGGTCGGCGGGAGCCGAGGTCGCGGGCGCTTGTTTGCGCGGCAAGCGACGCGGACCGCGCGAGGCAGAAGTCGGGGTATTCATTTTGGGTTGCGTCCTTGTACGCGATTACGAACGAGACCCAAATTGTACGGGTTGCAAAACTATACATCCAGCTTGCTCGATTTGCAAAAGCCGATCTGATCCGGTGCGATCACGCGATAGCCGGCGTCGCTCAGCCGGCGAATCGTCGTATCCCATGTTGCAGAACAAAAATTCTTTCCATGCAGCAACACCACCGTGCGTCCGTTCGCATGCGCGGGCTTCACGTCCATGTAGGCCATCTGCAAAGGCACCCCCTGCGACGTGAATTCGAAGCGTTCGACCGGCGCCGGATAGCTGAAGCCCTGTAGCTCCGGACCATAGGCCGGGCCGGAATCGTCGAGTGAGGAAGCGGCGCTTGCGGCGCCCGGGCTCGCCTCGCTGCCGGGCGTGGCGGCCACGGCGACAGCCGCCGCGCACAGCACGACACGGGCGCAGACACTCGACAGGGCAAGCAGGAATGGGTGGCGAAGATTCATCGGGAGGGTCTGGAAAAAACGCAACAGGATGCACGAGGCGTGGAGCGCACGATTCTACGATGCACCGCCGAACTCTGACGCCAGTCGCGCAGCGCCGACACGGCACGCGGCAGCGGCGATGTGGCATGCATATTGCGCCCCCGTGCTTGAGCATCGTCGGACACGACCTCGTGGCCAATGTGCTGCGCCGCACCGAGAAATTCGCCATAACACGCGATCGTTACAGGATGGTCGGCCACGCGGCCCCCGCAATAAACATTTATTCATTCGAGTCCAATCGGTGCTAGAACTGACTGACGGACTCGCGATAAACAGGCACCAAAGAACGGCAGTGCGGTGCGACTGCCAGGCAGCCCAAATCATCAGCGGAGAGGACGCGGCCAGATCATTCCCGGGGGTACATCAATCAAGCAACCATCTTGCATGAGGTCGGCGTGAGTGATGAAGGGCTCGCGCCGATCGACAGGAGACAAATATGAATACTCCGGCACGGCTGAACGACTTACAGCGCACTACCCTGGCGATCGTCCTCGCCGGCGGACGCGGCACCCGGCTCGGGCCGCTGACGAACAAGCGTGTGAAGCCGGCGGTGCACTTCGGCGGCAAATACCGGATCATCGACTTTGCGCTTTCCAATTGCCTGAATTCCGGCATCCGCCGCATCGCGGTGGTCACGCAGTACAAGGCGCATTCGCTGCTGCGGCATCTGCAGCGCGGCTGGAGCTTCCTGCGCGGGGAGATGGGCGAATTCATCGATCTGTGGCCCGCGCAGCAGCGCGTCGAAGGCGCGCACTGGTATCGCGGCACCGCCGACGCTGTGTTCCAGAACCTCGACATCATCCGCTCGATCCGTCCGAAGTATGTGGTCGTGCTCGCGGGCGACCACATCTACAAGATGGACTACACGCGCATGATCGCCGATCACGCGGACAGCGGCGCCGACTGCACGGTCGGCTGCATCGAGGTGCCGCGCATGGACGCGGTCGCGTTCGGCGTGATGGCCGTCGACGAAAACCGCCGCGTGACAGGCTTCGTCGAAAAACCGGCCGACCCGCCCGCGATGCCCGGCCGTCCCGACACCGCGCTCGCGAGCATGGGCATCTACGTGTTCAACGCCGACTATCTGTACACGCAACTCGAAGAGAACATCGCCGCGATCGATACCGACCACGACTTCGGCAAGGACATCCTGCCGCGCGTGGTCACGCAGGGCGTGGCGATCGCGCATCCGTTCAGCATGTCGTGCGTGTCGTCGGACCCGAGCGTCGAGCCGTACTGGCGCGACGTCGGCACGATCGACGCGTATTGGGCCGCGAACCTCGACCTCGCTTCGACGATTCCGACGCTCGACCTGTACGACGAGTCATGGCCGATCTGGACCTACCAGGAGCAGTTGCCGCCCGCGAAGTTCGTACGCGACATGAAGGGGCTGCAGGGTTCGGGCAACAACCTGATCGTCTGCGGCGGCTGCGTGATCTCGGGCTCGCAGATTTCGCGCTCGGTGCTGTCGTCGAACGTGAAAGTGAGTTCGTTCTGTAATATCAATGAGGCAGTCTTGCTGCCTCAGGTCACGGTCGGCGCGAGTTGCCGCCTGCAGAAGGTGGTGATCGACCGTGGCTGCACGATCCCGGAAGGCACCGTGATCGGCGAAGACCCGGCGCGCGATGCCGAGCGCTTCTATCGCACCGACGATGGCGTCGTGCTGGTCACGCAGGAAGCGCTGCGCACTCATCCGAAGTAGCGCGCCCGCCGCATGCCCGCGCCGGCGGCCGCACGCCGCCGGCTACGCCTTTGCTCGCTTCATCCGGCTTCACCCGCAGCACCGCTCACCTTTTTACCAACCCGAGCAACCCTGCCAACCCGACAGAGACCCGGTCTATGACGATTCGCGCCCTGCACGTCGCAAGCGAGCTGTATCCCCTTCTCAAAACGGGCGGTCTCGCCGACGTCGCGGGCGCGCTGCCGTCCGCGTTGATCGAGCGCGGCGCCGACGTGCGCGTGCTGCTGCCCGGCTTTCCCGCGGTGCTCGCGGGACTGCATGATCTGCAACCGGTCGCGCAACTCGGCAGCCGCTTCGGCGCGCCGAACGTGACGCTCGAACGCGGCACGCTGCCCACCAACGGGCTCGCGGTCTACGTGATCCGCGCCGCGTCGCTGTATGACCGCCCCGGCAACCCGTATCTGAACGACGAACACGTGCCGTATGGCGACAACGCGCAGCGTTTCGCGCTGCTCGGCTGGGTCGCCGCGCAGCTCGCGCAGCAGATGGACCCGACGTGGTCGCCGCAGATCGTCCATGCGCACGATTGGCATGCTGGGCTCGCGCCTGCCTACCTGAAGGCCGCCGAACGCGAGCACGGCCGCGTGCCCGCGCACAGCGTGTTCACGATCCACAACCTCGCCTACCAGGGGATCTTTCCCGCGCATCAGTTCGGCCTGCTCGGCCTGCCGCACGATTTCTTCAACATGCACGGCGTCGAATTCTATGGACAGCTGTCGTTCCTGAAGGCGGGGCTCTATTACGCCGACCGCATCACGACCGTCAGCCCGAACTATGCGCGCGAAATCCAGACGCTCGCGCACGGCGGCGGGCTCGATGCGCTGCTGCGCCATCGCGCGCACGATCTGAGCGGGATCCTGAACGGCGTCGACTACGCGGTGTGGAATCCCGCCAGCGATACGCTGCTCGCGACGCGCTACAGCTCGTCGCGGCTGGCCGGCAAGCTCGCCTGCAAGGAAGCGCTGCAAAAGCGCTTCGGCCTCGCGCAACGAAGCGACGCGCTGCTGTTCGGCGTGGTGAGCCGGCTGACCGAACAGAAAGGCCTCGATCTGCTGCTCGGCGCGGTGCCCGAAATCGTCAAGCGCGGCGGCCAACTGGTCGTGTTCGGCACCGGCGATCCGGCGCTCGAGAATGGCCTGAGGATGGTCGCGCAGGCGCATCCGGAATCGGTCGCGGTCGAACTCGGTTTCGACGAAGCGCTCGCGCATACGATCATCGCCGGCAGCGACGTGGTCGCGGTGCCGTCGCGCTTCGAGCCGTGCGGGCTCACGCAGCTCTATGCGCTCGCCTACGGGTCGCTGCCCCTCGTGCACAGCGTCGGCGGTCTCGCCGATACGGTCGCCGACGCATCGCTCGAAAACCTCGCCGACGATGTCGCGACCGGCTTCGTGTTCGACCGCTTCGATCCGACCGGCCTCGCCGCAGCGATCCGCCGCGCGTTCGCGCTGTACGGGCGCCGCACCGAATGGAAGGCCGCGCAGCGACGCGCAATGCGCCAGGACTTCGGCTGGGGCACGTCGGCCGACCGCTATCTGGCCTTGTATCGCGAGCTCGTCTGAAGCATCGGCCACGCGGGAAACTGTCAGCTTTCGTTAAGGTTCACGCGCGTTTGATGGTTCGGCGCAACAGCACGGGGACGGATCAACTCGCGGCTGTCAAACTCCTGTATCGTTTGCTGACTTGCCGGCTATGCAGTTCGTGCGTTTTTCCTGCACCATCTGTATCAGGCATGTCTGCCGCGCGGCGCCAGGGCCATCGGCCCGCCCGCGTGAGACTCCCTTCCCGCTTTGTTGATCGCGCATTACCGGTTGCGCGAGCCTTACCATGACGAAAAACGTTCTGAGCATTCAGTCCCATGTCGTGTTCGGTCACGCCGGCAACAGCGCGGCCGTGTTTCCGATGTGCCGGCTCGGCGTCAACGTGTGGCCGCTCAACACCGTCCAGTTGTCGAACCACACGCAATACGGACACTGGAGCGGCAGCGCGATCGACGCTTCGAAGATGGAAGATCTCGTCGACAGCATCGGCGCGATCGGCATGCTGCCGCGCTGCGACGCGGTGCTCTCCGGCTATCTCGGCACGACGGAACAGGCGCAGGCGGTGATCGACATCGTCAAGGCCGTGAAGGCGGCCAATCCCCGCGCCTGGTACTTTTGCGACCCGGTGATGGGTGCGATGGGCGGCTACAAGGTCGACCCCGGCATCCAGGAATTTCTGGTCAACGAAATGCCGCAGGTCGCCGACGGGATCGCGCCGAATCACATCGAATTGCAGCGCCTCGTCGGCCGCGAGATCGAGACGCTCGAGGAAGCCGTCACCGCGTGCCGCGAGGTGCTCGCGCGCGGGCCGAAGCTCGTGCTCGTCAAGCATCTGCTCGATCGCAACAGTCCCGCCGACCGCTTCAACATGCTCGTCGTCACAGAGCGTGAAGCGTGGATGGGACAGCGCCCGCTCTATCCGTTCGCGCGCCAGCCGGTCGGCGTCGGCGATCTGACGAGCGCGGTCTTCGTCGCGCGCACGCTGCTCGGCGATTCGATCCGCTCGGCCTTTGAGCACACGCTCGCCGCCGTCAACGCGGTGGTCAAGGCGACCTGGCAGGCCGGACGCTACGAACTCGAACTGGTGGCGATGCAAAATGAAATCGCCCAGCCGCGCGAGTGGTTCGATGCGTGGGTTGCGGAGACGGCTTAAGGTCGAGCTCGGGTCACTGAGGCGCGTCCCCTGTTGCGGGGCGCTCGCCGCCAACGTCACGCGAGCAGCCGTCCTATAATGCGTGCCGCGTGGAACGGGGCTTGCGCCCGCATTCCACGGGATTTTCAGCATCCGGCATTCAGCAGACGAGGCATTCGATGGACGGTCATATCCGCAGCGAGCGGGAAGAATTTTTTGAGCAGTTGTGCATCAGCGTCGACGCGGACGAAGCGCACGAACAGGAAGCGATCGAGTTCTTCGAGAACCAGTTCGACCAGCCCGACTTCGATCCCGCGCAATGGCTCGATATCGCGCTCTACTACTCGCCTGCCGTCGCGCGCGGCATCGTCGAGATGGTGACGGCCGACGACAAGGCACGCAGCAACATCGCCGAAATCATCGCCGACAATCTCGACATCTCTTACGGCGAGGACGAGTGCCAGCAATTCGCCGAGACGATCGAATTCGCGCTGAACAACGGCGTGCCGGTCGATCTCGACGTGGTGCTCGACGGCTGCCAGCGCGCGATCGACGATCTGGACACGTGGGCCGACGAAGACACGAAGGCGCCGCTTCTGCGTCTGCGTGAGGAACTGCTGCGTCAGCAAGGCGAGCGCTAGGCAAGAGGCTCGAATCTCCCCGCCGCAACGCTAACTCCGCAACACTGCAACACCGGCCGGCGCGCTCGCGCCGGTTTCTTAAGCGTATGCCGTAATCCGCAGCCCAAGCGGAAATTCTCGCGGCAAGCCAGCCTGGATGCCTCACGCACGCTCCCTGTGGACGTGACGGACATCCCGCCGGCTATGCCGAAATGCTCATCCAAAACGCCACGAATTGCCAAGACGACGGCAATTTGGCTTTCTATATTCGCCCCAGATTGACCCCGCGAACACGCTGTGAAGCGCAACGTCACTGCGCGTATTCCAGCATTGTGAGCGGCGACCGATCCTTCGTAGCCTTGCGATGCGCGAGGGCTCCCCTCGGCCTCACGTGTCGTACCGCATTGCTGTCGTACCGCTTTCATAACAACCGTCGATGCAAGGAGAGACCATGAGTCTTCGCAACACGCTGAAACCGCTGGCCATGCTCGTGGGTGCGATGTTTGCCGTCGCGCCTGTCGCCAGTTTTGCCGACGACCTGCCGGTCAAGATCGGTTTTGCCGCGCCGCTGACGGGCGCCAATGCCGGTTACGGCAAGGATCTGGAAAACGGTGTGCGGCTCGCGATCGACGAAGCCAACGCGCAGAAGATCAAGATCGGCGAGAAGGTCGCGCACTTCGAGATCGTCTCGCAGGACGACCAGGCCGACCCGCGCGTCGGCGTGCAGGCCGCGCAGAAGCTGGTCGATTCGGGCGTCGCGGTGGTGGTCGGCCACTTCAACTCGGGCACGACGATCCCGGCCTCGCAGGTCTACGAGCAGGCCGGCATTCCAGTGCTCGATCCCGCCGCGACGAATCCGATCATCACGGGCCGCGGCTTCGCGAATACCTTCATGGTGATTTCGACCGATGCGCAGAACGCCGGCAACGCAGGCATTTATGCGGTCGAGGTAACGAAGGCCAAGCGCATCGCGATCATCGACGATCGCACCGCGTTCGGCCAGGGCGAAGCCGACGAGTTCGAGAAGGCCGTAAAGGCACACGGCGGCACGATCGTCGCGCGCGACTACACCGACAACCACGCGGTCGACTTCAGCACGCAGATCACCAAGTTCAAGGGTGCCAATGCGGACCTCGTGTTCTTTGCCGGCCTCGACAGCCAGGCGGCGGGCTTCGCGCGGCGCATGAAGCAGCTCGGCCTGAACGCGCAACTGGTCGGCGGCGGCGGCGTGATGGACGAAGACTTCATCAAGCTCGCGGGCGACGCGTCCGACGGGGCGATGGCCTGGGAATACGGCCGCCCGCTCGCGCAACTGCCGGGTGGCAAGGACTTCAACGCGAAGTTCAAGAAGCGCTTCGGCGCGGATGTGCTGTCGTATGCGCCGTTCGGCTACGACGGCGCATGGGTCGCGATCAAGGCGATGCAGCAGGCCAAATCCGACTCGCCGAACGTGTACCGCCCGGTGCTCAAGTCGATCGACTACGACGGCGTGACCGGCAAGATCTCGTTCGACAACACCGGCGCGTTGAAGAGCGGCGCGTCGACGCTGTATCAGGTGAAGAACGGCGCGTGGGTGCCGGTGGTGACGAAGAGCGGCACCTAAGCTCGCCGTCCAGTGAATCGTAGCGGCCCTGCCCGGCTTACGGCCGGCGCGGGCGCGCTACTGCGTCGCGCTCGCCGCCCGGACGACCACCTCGGCATCCAGATCGCGCTCGATGCGCACGAGGTCGTCGCGAATCGCCGCGAACTCGTTAGCCGTACACATCTGGTGGCCGAACGCGGCGCGCAGATGCCGGGTGACCTGCAAGGTGCGCGTCGCCGGATCGAACACGTAGCGCGACGCAAATGAGAGCAGCGGGTCCTCGACCGTGCTGTCGGTCGGCAGGTCCGTCACGCGCACGAAGCGCGGCAAACTCATTTCCAGCGTCTCATCGAACTCCCCGCCGATGCATGCCCACGGCTGCGTTCTGACGGGCTCCGCTAGCCACGTCTCGACCTGAGAGTTCATGCCGCCGGCGAGGCTCGTCAGCGCCGGCACCGCGGTCGTGCCGTCCGGCCAGATCAGATGCGGCACCCTGCCCTGCATCGAGGTCGCGAACGGTCCGCCGGTCACGTCGACGTCGTCGGTCTGCAACTGCGCGGTGCCATGCAAGCCCGTTTTCAGCAGACGGCTCGCGGCAATCTGCTGCGCGCCCTGGCGCGTCGCGCGTCGGAACGTGTTGCGTTCGATCTCCGCGGGATAACCCCGGTCTTCGACGCGGTACGCGTAACGCGCGGTGCCGTTTTCATCGATGTCGATCTGCACGCGCGCGTTGCGTTCGTGCCGCTGAGTGGCCGGCGTGCGCGCGAGCACCCCATCGCCGACGAGCAGCACCGGCCGGTCCATCACGCCGCCAGGCAGATAGCCGAACGCGGTGCCGCCCGCTGTCGTGTCCGCGAATTGCGCCAGCTCGGGAATCCAGATGATCGCGTGATTGATCGCGCTCGCGCCGTAGCCCGGCACCTCGGGCAGCGTGTAGTACGGGCCGAGATTCAGCAGCACCGGCTCGCTGCGAATGCCGACCGCCGCGAGCAACGCACCGTATAGCGCGACGTGGTCCTTGCAGTCGCCGTAGCGGTTGCGCAGGATATCGGCCGCCTTGTGCGGAATCGCCGCCGTCTCGCCGAGAAAAAGTGCGACGTAGCGGATGTTCAGACGCATCCAGTCGTATAACACGCGGGCTTTGTCGCGCGGATCACTGAGGCCGGCCGTCAGTTGCCGAGCGAGACTGACGATCGCCGGATCGTCGCGGGTCGCGTCGTTGTCGGCGGGACCGCGATAGCGCTCGGCGAAGCTCGCGAAGTCCGGCACCGTCGACACCATCAGCCGGTCGCCCCAATTCGCGTAGCCGACCGCGCCCGCTTCGACGCGCGGATACGGGCCGTGCCGATAGTCGAACTCGTAGCGGGTGCGCCCGTTCGCGGTGACGGGCGGTACCGCGACGTAGCCGCGTGCATCCGTATAGAGCGGCACGTCGGCGGGCAGATCGAAGATCAGACGCTGCTCGTCGACGGGCTCGAGCGACGGCTCGACCAGATAACCGAAGGTGCCCACCTGCAGCGGCTTCGCGCGGGTCTTGCGAAACGCCAGATGCACGCGCGAGCCGGTCGTGACGCTGGGGAAGATCACCGTGCGCAATACCCCGTCCTCGAAGCTCGGCGCGCCGGACGAGCGCGGCTCCTGCACGTCGCGGATCGCTTCGGGACCGACCGCATGGGCGGTGCCGTCAGGGTCGATCGTCTCGGCGGCCAGCAGTTGCACCTGCTCGATGTCCTTGTTGAACCACACATAGCGTTGCGCGATCGCGTCGATGCCGCTGGCCGTGTCGGCGCGCATCACGGTGTCGTCGTGTTCCTCGATGGAGCCGTCTTTCTGGATCACGAACAAATGCACGTCGCGCTCGATCGTCGCAGGCGCGCGTTCGTTGGCGGAGGTGGCGATTTCGGCGGCGATCGCGCAAAGGGGCAACGCGATGCCGCTCGCGGCCGTCAGCGCCGCAAGCAACGCGGCGGCGCGCACGCTTCGCGTGAGCGCGCCGATGCATGCGGCGACCCTGCGCGCGCGCGTCATGAACGACGCACCCCGCTCCACGCGCGCCGCTCGTGGCACGCAAGCCCGATCTCCACGATCGATACGTGCGCCAACGTAACGACGATGTTCTCCAAGATCCACCTCGGCAAGATTCGTGTCGTCGTTGTAGCACATCGCCGGCCCGCGCGTTTCGGGCCGAGCCGGCGTCAATCGCGATCACTCGCCGTCGTCGAGCTGGCTCAGCAGCGCCTGCAGCTTTTCCACGTGCCGCAGCAGCATGTGCCGGTGCTTGTCGATCTGTTCGAGCCGCCCCTCCAGGTCGGCCTGAATGCGGTCGTCGAGCTCGGCCGCGGCCATGACGTCTTCGACCTTTGCACGCATCGACGCGAGTTCGACCGGCGCATGCAGCAGATGCCGCTCGAAGCGCCGCACTTCCTGCGTCGCGACATCGCGTACCTTGCGAAAATGCACATGACGGCGGTGCGCTTCGACATCGAGCGTTTCTTCCTCGACGCGACGCGCGGGCCCCGGCTGCCCAAAGATCGGCTCGGGCCGCAGCACGGTCTTCTTGCGCACCGGATGCGCGGTGCCGCGAAAGCGCGCGAGCGGCTGCTCGTTGTCGATCGCCTCGCGCGCATTCGGCGGAATCTCGTGACCGCTGTGCGGCACGTTCATCCAGCCGCCCGGCAAGCCGGTGACCGCCTCGACGCCGCGCACGAATTCCTCGCTGAATTCGCGCTGGCCGGACAGCATCAGCTTCAGATAGCTCGCGGAAAAGGTCATCATGCGCGCGAGCCGGCTCGCGGCGCCAACCTCGCTGGTCAGCAACACCAGGTTCGCGCGCCAGACTGGCAGCAGCAATTCGTCGGAATCTTCCATCGCTGGGTCTTCCATCTTTTCGCCTGATGAATCGATGACCGCGTCGCGCATGTCATCGTTTTGAAAGGGTAGTCGTCTGGCGGTGTCGCGCGCAATGCCGCTGCGCCGCCTTGCTTGCGGTGAGGCCCCGATACCGAAGGTACACGTATGACACGGCAGGCACCGGCCAATTCAGCGCAAAGCACGCTAAACCAGGGCTTACAACACATCGCGTGTTGCATTGACACACGCAATTGCGCACCGTTCCTATCCGCGTCCCTTCGATGTGGCATGCTTACACGCCGATGCGGCACGCGTCGTGCTGCATTGGTCGCCCACAACATTGACTTAAGGGTTTTGTAATGAAGAAAATCGTTCTCGCCATCGCCGCAGCCGTCGCTACCCTGAGCGCGATCGCCCCCGCTCAAGCTTATGAACATCACCACGAGTGCCATAAGGTGAAGGTTCATCATCACTGGGAAAAGCGCTGCCACTAATGGCGGTGAAACCGTGTCCAAGGACGCGGTGCACATAAAAAGCCCCGCTTTCGCGGTAATGCCGTTCAGTTAAGGTCTTTCCGAAGATATCGAACGGTATAGCGAGCAGGACGGGACTTGACGGCCCGGTCGCATTGTCGACCGGGCCGTTTTACGTTGATGAGCAGCTTGAGGTGTTCAC